>JAHCSU010000569.1 GCA_023522315.1 Nostoc sp. CCCryo 231-06 | reverse complement strand
TGGTCGCTGTGGTACTTGGTTAATAAATAAAGTGTGTAGTAACTCAGTTGAAATCGGGCCAGTGGTGGCGTTAATGCTTGTTCTTTGTGCTAATTGTGCGGGTGGCAATAATTCTAGTGTTGTCTGTTGCCATGCTTTTTCTTCATGTGCCAGACGTGTGAGCAGATGACAGTAGGTGTCAAACATATCTTCTACCATGTCTTGGGGAAAGAGTTCTGCTACAAAGTCCCAATTGAATGCCAAAGTGCCATCAGATTTCACAGCGTATTGATTGTCTATCCAAACTTGCGGTGTTTGAGAAATGCCATAAACAATTTCTGTCTGCTGTTCAATAAAATTTATCGATAAAGGATTGTTCTCATCTGCTTGTGGCCCGTGAGTAAATACGATGGGCATAGTACCTGCTCTGGAAGCTTTTTCTTGAGCTTTAGTCCATTCGCGCAGTACTCGCACTCCACTCACCAATTCATGTTCTAAGTCGTTCCATAGCTGTGTTTGCATCTGCTGGGCGCGGACTGCAAAAGATTCCTGTCGGGAATTATCTATTTCTAGCAGGGTAAATGAAGCGCATTCCCCGATGATTTCGTTGACTTGAGGATGAAAAGGCAGACGGTTGAAGGAAGGTACATTGATAGTAAATTTGGGGTGCTTACTCCAAAGGGTGAGAATCTCGGCATAGGCAGCAAGTAAGATACCTGTGGCGGTCAAATTGACTTGAGAACCTCGCTGCTTAAGTTGTTGCCAAGTTTGCGGCTCTAATGTGGATTGTAAGCGTTTAAAGTGAGGGTTGATGATGGAATTAGGATTGTTTGCTAAGGGCAATTCTGGTGCTGGCGGCAGTGTGGGGATACGGCGTAGCCAGTAATCTAGAGAACTCTGATAGCTGGGGCTATCTTTGAGGGCGAGTGTGGCGAGAACATAATCTCGGAATGAAATTTCTAAATTAGGTAAGGGCTGGTTAGGCTCGTTGTAGAGTTGAGATAAGTCTTGAAACAGCTTGACACTACTCCAATAGTCGATGCACCAGCCATCTAAACTGATATGTAGTCGGAAATGGCGATCGCTAAATTGTGTAGCGACAATCTCAAACTGCGGCCACTGGTCTAGAGGTAAAACTTGATGGGAAAGGCGATCGCGAATAACTTGCAATTTAGAACTAATAGTCCGTTCGTGTTGCTCCTGCAGATCCAATACTTGAATTTCATAAAGCGGTACTTCTGCCAAAATCTGCTGTTGACCATTTGGCAGCACAATGGCACGCATCATGTCATGATGCTGAATGAGTCGATTCCAGGCGCGATTAAATTGTTCTATGTCTAAATCGGCGGCATCCAGTTCTAGATAATGGTGCATGGACACATTACCCAAATCAAACACATCATTTCTACCGAGCCAATAAGCCTGTTGCATCTCGGTGAGAGGAAAAGGTTGATAGCGCCCTTCTGGGTTGGGGACAATTTTCGGTAGGGAATGCAGGGTATCTGATTCTGATGTTTGCTGAGTTTTACCCTGTAACAGCTTTGCTAGTAGCTGCTGTTTTGATGGGGAAAGTTGGGAACGTAGAGCAGAAATTCTATTTTCTTCTATCATTTTGATCCTTCCATATTAATAATTAGTTGATATTTCCCAGCAGGTATTGAGTCTCTTCTTCATTCAAATCTGCTATTTTTTCTATTAAGTTATTTTCAACAATTACAGCTAAGTCTGCAATTGTTGCTGCTGCTAAAAGCTGGCGCAGACTAAGTTCTAATATTGGTAGCTTTTGGCGTATTTGGGTCAAAATTTGAGTTGCTTGTAAAGAGTTTCCCCCTAGCTCAAAAAAGTTATCGTAAATGCCAATTTTGTCCAACTTGAAAATATCTGCCCAGATTTTAGCTAACATTTGCTCTTGTTCGGTACGTGGGGCAATATAACTTTTTTCTGGCTTGATTTTGATGAAATTAGGTGTGGGAAGTGCCTTGCGGTTGATTTTACCATTAGCTGTTAATGGAAGATGTTCTAAAGTCAAATAAACAGCAGGCTGCATATACTCAGGCAACTTTTGTTTTAAGAAACTACGTAACTGCTGCTCAATATTTTCTGCCCCACCATTTAATTCTGTTTGCAGCCATTGAAGTGTTTGGTTTTCATTGACTTGACCACCGAGAAAACTGTGTAACAAGATATGACTTGATTCCAACAAAAATAAATTTTGTATGGCTGTAAAATCCATATCGCCGCCGATAGGACACAACCCTATTTTATGTTCAGGAGCTTCAGTCATCAGCAGTTGGCTGATGTAACCAGCTTCCAAAAAGCAAAATTCTTTAGCTAATTCTCCATACATGGGAGTAATAGCATTTAGTTGACCAATTAAAAACAGAGCGAAGGCTGATTGCTCAAAAATCTGTTGATTGGTTTCACTATAAAGGCTACTTTCAATCTGAGCATCGGCTGAAAGTAATATCAAACGGTGGTTGGCAGAATCATAATAATAAGTGCCAGCTTCTAATCCAGCAATTCTTCCTGTTTTGATATACAAATATGTTTGAACTGGATAGAGATGTCCGGCTGAAGCATAGCGGTATTTTGGTAAAGGAGAACTATCTAGCTTAACTGGTAACAAACAGTTTAAAAGCGCAACGAAATTTTCTAAAGAAATAGTCTCAAAAACAAATTGTCGATAACTTTGGCGTTTAATATATGCTTTTAAACGATTTTTATCAAAATATGGTAGTGGTAGTTGGACGAAAGCTTGCTCTGATTCTACCTTTCTTAATCCTGATTGCTTAAGTCTAAATTCCAACCTTTCTACGGGGTCAAATATTAAATTTTCTGATTGTTTAGCAGCTAAACAATCAATTTGTTTGACGGAATTCAAGGAATTTTCAGGAACTACATAAGCAACTAACTGTTGATTTCCTGGCTCTTGTTCCCAATCTGCTACAACGGCGGTACGGACTTGGGGATGTTGGATTAAAGCGGCTTCAATTTCCCCAGCTTCAATGCGATATCCCCGAATTTTGAGTTGAAAATCCTCTCGCCCCAAAAATTCAATATTGCCGTCAGGAAGATAGCGCCCCAAGTCGCCTGTACGATAAAGGCGATCGCCTGTTTCTGGATGGGTAAAAAAGCTAGCATTAGTTTTTTCTTCATTTCGCCAATAGCCTTGAGCCAGCCCTATGCCAGCAATATATAATTGTCCCGTCACCCACACCGGACAAGGTTCCAACATCTCATTGAAGACGTAAAAACGCTGGTTTTGCATCGCGCGTCCGTAGGGAATGCTTTTCCATTCTGGGTTGATGTCTGCAATGGGATAAAGAATTGACCAGATAGATGCTTCTGTTGCACCACCCAAACTTATGACCTCAATACCTGTTACTAAAGCCTTCATGCGAGGAGGTAAATCAAGGGGTAGCCAATCACCACTCAACAGCACTAACCGCAAAGTTTGGGGATGAAGTTCTGGTTTCTCTGCAACATAGTTAAGGAATAGCTGCATCAAAGCGGGTACAGAGTTCCAAATAGTAATGCGATCGCGCACAATTAATTCTGCCCAATGTGCGGGATCTTTAGCAGCGATCGCATCGGGAATAACAATTGTACCTCCCGCCGCTAATGTACCAAAAATGTCATAAACAGAAAGGTCAAAACTTAAAGATGAAACCGCTAATACTCTGTCTTCAGCACCAATTTGGAAACGCTGGTTAATATCAATAATTGTGTTAAGTGCGCCCTGATGGTCAATCATCACACCTTTGGGTAAGCCAGTTGAACCAGAGGTATAAATGACGTAAGCCAAATCTTCTGGATTTTGCACAGACTCTAAAGCCTCGTCACACTCATTTGCTAGTTCTGTGGTATCAACGCAAATTTTTTCAATCCCTGTGGGTAACTCCAATGTCTCACTCAACCAAGACTGAGTAAGTACCACAGAGGCTTGACTATTTGTTAACAGATAAGCAATCCGTTCTGGTGGTAAATCTGGGTCAATGGGTAAATATGCGGCTCCAGCAGCGAGAATCCCCAAAACTGCTACAACTTGTTCCCAGCCTTTTTCCATCACCACAGCGATTAACTGATTAGGAATTGCTCCGAAATTTCGCAGCCTATGACCAACTTGATTGACGAGACGAGATAAATCTTGGTAACTGAGGGTGCGCTGAGAAGTTACTAAAGCAAGTTGATTTGGTTGTTGACGCACCTGGGTGGCAAACTTAGTATGAAGCAATCCTTCGGGGATTGAAGCTTCAGTTGCATAAGTTGTTTGTGCTGGAATAGTAATTTGCCGTTTAGTGTTCTGCCAACTTTCTTCTTCGGTAGCCAGACATTTGAGGAAATCGCAGTAAGCCTCAAACATATCATCAAGCATCCCTTCAGGGAAAACCTCATCTACAGTATCCCAGGTTAAAATTAGCGTTCCGCCATCCTCATAAACTTGATGGTCTAATACAACTTGGGGAGTCTGGCTGACACTATAAACCAACTCACCAAACTTGCTAAGTGCTGATGATGACGTTATTTCTTTTTGTCCCAGGTTGCTGGTGAATACCACGGGCATCAGTATGGTATCACCCCCTTGGATTTTGCTCCACTCTCGCAGTACTTGTACTCCACTCACATAACTATGATCTAAATCTTCCCATAGCTGCTTTTGCAGACGTTGGGCGCGAACTTCAAAGGGTTGAGGTTGTGAGTTATCGACTGCTAACAGAGTTAAGGAAGTGAAATCTCCTACTATTTCGTCAACTTCAGAATGCAGAGGTAGACGATTGAACAGTGTTAAATTCAGGATAAATTGCGATCGCTTGCTCCAAATGGTCAGGATTTCGGCAAAAGCGGCTATCAACAGTCCCGAAGGAGTCAAATTAGCACGGCTAACCCGATGCTTTAGTTGCCCCCAAATTTCTGGCGCTAGTTTGTAAGTGCGACGTTTGAACCGAGATTGGCTGAGGGAAGCTAAATTCTTCGCCAGTGGTAATTCTGGCGCAGGTGGTAGCTGGGGAATCCGACTTAGCCAATAATCTAAAGAACGTTGGTATATTTCATAGTTTGGCAGAGTATCTAAGGCTAAAACATAGTCTCGGAAGGAAATTTCCGTTTTTTTCAGGACAATATCAGGATTTTGATAAAAATCAAAAAGCTCTTGTAAGATAACTTCAATACTCTGCAAATCTGCAATCAAAGCATCGAAACTGATGTGAATTCGCACCCGTCCTCGATCTAACAAAGATGCACAAATTTCATACAAGGGCCATTGGTCGCTAGGTATAACTTGGTGAGACAAGCGTAAGCGTATTTTCTCTAATTCACCAGATACTTCTTCTTGATTTTTTCCTCGGAGGTCTTGAACTTTGATTTCAAAAGCAGGTACTTGCTGTAGAATTTGTTGCTGTCCATCAGGACGTACAATTGCTCGTAGCATTTCATGGCGCTCAATTACCCGTTGCCAAGCTAGATTGTATCGCTCAATATCTAGATCAAAACTATCAATTTCTCCATAGAAGTGAGTTGAAACATTTCCTAACTCTAAATCACTACTACGACCAATCCAATAAGCTTGTTGAACATCAGTTAAGGGAAAGGGTTGATAACGCTGTTCTCGATCCGATAAGATCGCAGGTAGAGATGTATTTTGAGTTGCTTGTGTGCTGATTACTTCGGCTAAACTAGCCACAGTGGAAAACTCAAATAATTGCCCTAAAAGTAATTCCACGCCAAAAACAGCACTTAGTTTAGATACCAGTCGAGTAGCTAGTAGAGAATGTCCTCCTAATTCAAAGAAATCATCATTAATACCTATAGATTCTATCCCCAAATATTCTTGCCAGATGTTGATAATCTTTTGCTCCACAGCATTTCTCGAAGGAACATAAGGATTATCCAGTTCAGGTCGTGGATGTATTTGTTTTGATGTAACCTCATCAGCAACTATGCCTATAGATGGATTTTTTGGCACATACTGGGTCAGAAAATCACGGGTTGATACCAAAACTTGCGATAAGGTACTCCCCAAAATTTGGCTAAAGATATCTACACCTTCTGAGGGTAATAATCCTGCTTGTAAAAAGTCTGGTTGACTGATATTTCTAGGGAAAGTTGGTTTTTGAGCTATTGTCTCTTTATCTTGTAAAGATATGACTATTTTGCCAATATGTTTGGCTTCTGACATATATTCAAAAGCACTGAATACAGACTCAACAGGAAATACTTTATGAGGCAGAGGACTAAAATTACACTCTTGAAAATGTAGTAATATTTCCTGCCATATTTCTCTAAAATGAGGATGTTCTGCTTCTACATTAACAGCAAAGAATGATAAGTTTTTTTCAAAAGGTAGTAAAGCCAATTGGTTGTTATTAAGAATATCTCGTCGACCTAGTTCTAAAAAGCGTCCATATGGAGCTAGAGTTGCTAAACTTTTAGGGATAAATTCTCCTCCTAATGAGTTTAAAACTACATCTACACCTCTACCTTCAGTGTGTTTCATCACCTCTTTGGCAAACTCTAACGACCGAGAATTCATGACGTGTTTAATACCCAGCGATCGCAAAAATTCCTGCTTTTCTGAATTGCCAGCAGTAGCTAAAATTTCTGCTCCTATCCATTGGGCAATTTGCACAGCAGCCAACCCCACACCACCAGAGGCTGAATGAATCAGAATTTTTTCGCCTTTACTCAGTCTACCCAATTTTACTAAAGCATAATAAGCTGTCATAAAAGCAACTGGAATTGTCGCCGACTCCTCTAAACTGAGATGTTCTGGTTTTAGTGTTACTAAATTCACAGAGGTTGTAATGAATTTGCTTAAACAGGAATTGCCAAAAACAATAACTTCATCTCCTATTTTAAAATTGCCAACGCCTTCACCAATAGCTACTATTTTTCCTGCACACTCTAACCCAAATTTTACATTTAAATTAGGTGGCAAAGGAATTAACCCTAGTGCAATCAGCACTTCTTTAAAGTTAAGTCCAGTAGCGCCAACTGCAATTTCTACTTCGCCTACATCTGGATTTCGGCGATTCGTTGATTTTAATTCTAGATTATCTAATGTACCAGGCTGAGAAATACTTAAATAAAAGTTTTCACTTTGAGAATTAGAGACGACATCCTGAACTTGACTATTATTTGTTTTCATTGAACTTCCTCAAAGTATATTCTTTGATTTCTACTAATTTAGTACCCTGTTCATCTGCAATCGTTATGTCAAACTTGTAAGTTCCTTTTTGGAGATTTTTTTCAATTAATCGGATGTAACTATATATTTTATGCGGCAATGAGCCTTTAACCTTCAGTTGCTTATAAGCAAAGGGAAGGTAATAATTTTCATCCTTGATTTGTCCAAGGAGAAAATGCAACGCCAAATCCATAAGGGCGGGATGGAATTGATATGAATTAATGTCATCAACAAATAATTCGGGCAGTTCTAAAAATGCTAATCCTTGACCATTGCCAATTTTTATGTGTTTTAAGTTATCCCATCTGGGGCCAAATTCAGCAAATCCCTTCAGAGGTTTATATTCTTTATGGTTAACAATTATTTCACGTTCATTGCATTTTAAGGCGATTTCTTGAAAGTCTAATTTTGGAGACAAACTAGAATTACTCACAGCTATTTCACCAATAGCGTGTTCTAGCCATTGAGAGGAATTTGATGTTGATTGGCTAACAATCCTGAATTCAAAGCAATCTCCCTTTTTCTTCAAAATTGTCCGCACTTCTTTTTCTTCATCATCTTCTACTATCAAAGGCATTGGTAAATAAACTTTCCTGATTTCAGTAATATTAGTATCTGGCTGATGAGTGTAATTTTTCCAAGCTGCTAGAGCCATTTCTAGGTAAGCTGTCCCTGGAATCATGGCTTTTCCCATCAATTTATGTTCTTGCAAAATCCAATGTTTACTAACGCTAAAATTGGAGATATAAATCTCTGGTTGTGCATCTTCAACTAGGCAGTGGTTAAATAAAGGATGGTTGACTGATTGTAATTGAGGTTGGGGAATAGCTGAGATTGGATTTGATTGCTTTGCTGCCATTCCCACTTCTTGCCATGCATCCCAGTTAATCGCTACAGTGAATGTGCTATCTATAGAAGTTTTATAGTGAGCAAAAGCATCAAGAAAGGCATTGGCTGCAACATAATCTACTTGTCCAAATCCACCTAAGGCTGAAGCTAGTGATGAGCAAAGCACAAAGAAATCCAGATGAGTGTTTTTGAGTAGACTATCGAGAACTAATGTCCCTTGGACTTTGGGTGCAAGTATGCTTTGTGCCTCCTCAAAGGTTTTACGCTGGATTACTCCACCACCAGGAACTCCAGCTGCGTGAATGATGCCGTTGAACTGTCCAAATTGCTTTGTGGCGTGAGCGATCGCCTTTTGCATTTGTTCTAAACTGGTAACATCTGCTGTCACAGCAATTACCTCTGCACCTAATGCTTCTAGTTCCTGCAATTTCCGAATCTTGCAACTGATAGGATCTGACTCGTTGCTAGTCGCTAACCACTTTTCCCAATCAACTCTTGCGGGAAACACTGAACGTCCTGTCAACAATAGTTTGGCTTTGACAGTTCTGGCTAAATGTTCTGCTAGAACAAGTCCAATCCCCCCCAATCCACCTGTAATCAAATAGACTCCTTCTTTTCGCAATCTTGGTGTCTTTTCTGAAGATTCATCTAATCGGGCTGGCTCAAAGGTTTGCACCCAGCGTTGATTTCCCCGATAAGCGCTGATTTGCTCGGCAGTAGGATTGGTTAGTTCTGTGAGGAGTTGGTTTACAAGTTGACGATCTTGCCAGTTTCCAGAAGTAGGAATTGATACATCAATACTGCGACAGGTGATATTTTCAAATTCCACAGGAATTACCCTTACAGATCCCAAAACAGGCGCTTTCTCTGGATGCAAAATTTCTGCTTTGGTAACTGGCTGCATATTATTGGAAATAGCGGCTATATGCAATTTCTGAGTAATGTTCTGTTTTCCTATAGCCTGGGCGAGAAAAAGCAGACTGTAAAATCCTAAGTATTGAGCTTGGTTAACCCCTACAAGTCCGGATTCTGCATACCCTTGGGATGTAACACTCCACAAATGAACTATTGTTGTTGGTAGCTTGTTGTGCGATCGCAGTTCTTGAAATAAAAGCTCGTAATCTTTGCCGTTTTGGGGATTAAGACTGTAGGTAAACTCGTTTAACTGAACAAATTCTGAGCCGATTTCTATAGCGATCGCTTCTTTGGCTTGTTGCTGCAATTCCTCGATCAGTTGCCTACCTAAGCCACACTGATCTACAAACACAAGAGTACGCGACAGCACCAAGTTACTATTTGATCGATCATCTGAGATGTTCACTGGTTCCCATTTAGGAAGATACAACCAGTTTGCAATGTCGCGCTTTTTGTCTGGAGTGACTTGACGATTTAAAGCAGTCTTTTTACCATCGCCATTGTTTACAGCAAGCGAACCAGGTGGATCAATCCAATAGCGTTGGCGCTCAAATGGGTAAGTGGGTAAAGGCAAACGACTGCGTTGTTCATTAGTATAGAATCCTGACCAATTCACTTGAACTCCAGCCAGCCAAAGTTTACCCAAAGTGTTGAGAATAAATGCTACATCTGACTGTTGCTCTGTGGGATGGCGAATTGAAGAAAGTACAATTCTTTTAGCAGCTTGTTGTTTAACTAAAGTTTTTAATGTCCTCCCTGGCCCAATTTCTAAGAAAATTCGCTTGGTATCAGGTAATAACTCGTTAATTCCTTCAAAAAAGCGCACTCTTTGACGCAGATGTTGTGTCCAGTAATTGGGATCTGTGGCTTGGGTTGGGGTAATCCAAGTGCCTGTGACATTAGATATAAAAGGTATTTGGGGAGAATTGAGGTTAACTTTTTTGACTGCAATAGTAAAAGGCTCGGCGATCGCATCCATCATCTGAGAATGGAAGGCATGGGAAGTATGTAGACGGCGATACTCTATTCCCTGTTGATTGAGTTGATGTTCGAGTTGCTCTACTGCTGCTACTGTTCCCGAAACAACACTCAAAGCAGCCCCATTACTTGCGGCGAGAGAAAGTCCATCCCCCAAATATGATTGCACTTCTTGGGCAGATAAATTTACCGAAAGCATTGCCCCCGGTGGTAATTGCTGCATTAGTCGTCCACGAGTCGCTACCAATAACAAAGCATCTTCTAGGGAAAATACACCAGCAAAATAAGCAGCTACATATTCGCCAATACTGTGACCAATCATCGCCGCAGGTTGCACACCCCAAGACATCCACAACTTAGCTAGGGCGTACTCAATCACAAATAATGCTGGTTGGGTAATTGCAGTTTGGCGGAGTTGATCGGTTACTTTTTCGACGGTTGTAGGATAGAGACAAGAGCGTAAATCTATACTTAGATGAGGCTTGAGTAATTCACAACAGCGATCGCACTCTTGCCGAAATATTGCTTCATTTTGGTAAAGATCCTGCGCCATGTTTACATATTGCGCTCCTTGCCCAGTAAACATAAATACGATCAGAGGTGTGTCTGTTTCCTGTGACTGGGTGAAAACTCGTTGTGAATTTGCTGATTCTAGAACTTTCACAGCATCTTTTAGGTCTTCTACCACAACCATCCGACGATGATTAAACTCTCTGCGACCAACTTGCAAGGTATAAGCTACATTAGCAAGATCCAAGCCTGGGTGTTGTTTTAAGTGATCGGCCAGATTAGTTGTAGCAGTTTGTAGCGCTGAAGCAGTTTTTGCAGAAATTACCAACAATTGCTGAGAACGAGAAGAGCTAGAAGCTGGAATAACAGGAGTTTCTTCCAAAATTATGTGGGCATTAGTCCCACCAATACCAAAAGAACTCACCCCCGCACGCCGAGGTATACCGTTAGATAGCCATTCAGAAAGCTGATTGTTGACGTAAAACGGGCTATTCTCAAAATCTATTTGCGGATTGGATGTCTCAAAATTAATACTGGGTGGTAAAAGCTGGTGCTTGAATGCCAAAGATGTCTTAATTAAACCTGTAATTCCTGCTGCTGCATCTAAATGCCCAACATTTGTTTTCACCGAACCGATAGCACAATAACCTTTTTTATCGGTACTAATTCTAAAAGCTCGTGTCATGGCGGCAATTTCAATCGGGTCGCCCAAAGGCGTCCCAGTTCCATGAGCTTCCATATATGTAATTGTCTCAGGATTTACTTCCGCCATCACTTGGGCAGCACGAATTACCCTTGCTTGACCTTCTTCACTGGGTGCTGTGTAACCAATTTTGGCAGCACCATCATTATTAATAGCTGAACCTTTAATAACTGCATATATATAATCTTGATCTGCTATAGCATCTTCTAGCCGCTTGAGTACCACAACCCCAATACCGTTACCTCCGAGTGTCCCATTTGCTCCAGCATCAAAAGCTCGACAATGACCATCGGGAGAAATAATTCCATCTGGAGATAAAGTTAGTTCATTTTGAGGAACTTTGACTGCAACACCAGCAGCTAAAGCCATATGACATTCGCCACTGAGCAAACTTTGACAAGCTAAATGAACTGCAACTAATGAACTAGAACAAGCTGTACCAACGCTGACACTTGGCCCTTTAAGATTTAGTTTGTAAGAGACGCGGCTAGGGACATAATCTTTATCAACTGCAATTAGAGCTTGTAAACCTCCAATTGATTTCATCAACTCCTGGTGAGGAAAAAGGTTATGGTATAAGTAATAACCCATACCGATGCCAGCATACACTCCTATTGCTTTTTCTACTCTTTCAGAGTCATAACCAGCATTTTCAAGAGCTTCCCAAGCACATTCTAAAAAGAGTCGGTGTTGTGGGTCCATAATTTCAGCTTCTCTGGGGTTGAAACCAAAAAAAGCAGCATCGAATAGTTCTACATTTTCCAGAATTGAACCAGCTTTAATTGTTTTATTTGAAGTATTTTTTCTATTTTTTGCAGCCGGATCGCTAAAAGCTGAAACAAGTTCTACTCCGTTGATTAAATTTTGCCAAAATTCATCAACACTTTTACTACCAGGGAACCTTCCTGAAATGCCGATAACTGCTACTTCTAAGCCATTTATTACTGAATTCATAGCTTTTTTTCTGTAATTTTATTAGTTTCTATGTATAGAAATCCTATTTAATCTGTGCTGGTTTCGCCTCCAAGATCAAGCTAGATTTAAGTTTTGACAGATTTTTCATATCTCTGTTTTAGGCGATTTTTACCATCATTTAATTCTTTGTTCAAATCTGAGTCAGTCATTTTATCTTTTAAAAATGCTATTTTTGGATTACCATTTAAATGGTCGGATAAAGCCCGAATAGTTGAGTAGTTAAACAAGTCAGCTATTGATAGAGACAACGTTTCTTCTGGTAATTCCTTTTTGAGTTTTCCATAAATTTCTATGAGAAGTAACGAATTTCCACCTAATTCAAAGAATTTATGAAGTACTCCCACCTTTTCTACTTTTAATACTACTTGCCAAACACTAGCAATGGTTTGTTCAATATTATTTTTGGGCGCTACATAAGCAATCTTCAAATCTGGTAGCAAACCTTCTGGATTAGGGAGCGCCCGACGGTCTACTTTCCCATTTGCTGAAAGTGGTAGAGTGTCTAGAAAAAGGAAGGCTGATGGCAGCATATACTCTGGCAATTTATCTTGTAGAAAACAGTGCAGGGCATCTGTTGATATTTCTTGATGGGGCACTACATAAGCTACTAGTCGCTTGGATTTCACCTCACCTACTACAGTTACTACCCCTTGACGCACAGCAGAATGTTGCATTAATACTGCTTCAATTTCACCTAATTCAATTCGATAACCACCGATCTTAATTTGGCAGTCTTCTCGACCCAGAAATTCGATATTACCATCGGGAAGATAACGACCTAAATCGCCTGTACGGTACAGTCGTTCGTTGTTAAGAGGATGGGTAATAAAACTAGCCGTGGTCTTGCTTTCGTCGCCCCAGTAACCCTCAGCTAGTCCAATTCCGCCGATAAAAAGTTCCCCTGAAACCCACACAGGAGAGGGTTCTAGCAATTTATTGAGTATATAAAAGCGCTGATTTGCCATCGGCTGACCGTAAGGAATGCTTTTCCAAGCAGGGTCAACTGCTTGAATTGGGTAAAGAATAGACCAGATAGATGCTTCTGTTGCGCCCCCTAAGCTGATTACTTGAATATCGGGGTTGGGAATCAGGTCTTTAATTTGGTCGGGTAAGGTTAGTGGTAGCCAATCTCCACTGAGTAAGATCAACCGCAGATTTGCTAAAACTTGAGGGCGATCGCTAGCATAGTCTACTAGCATCTGCATTAAAGCTGGTACTGAGTTCCAGACGGTGACATGGTGCTGCACTATCAACTCGACCCAGTGGGCTGGTTCGCGATCGCTAGATGCATCAGGGATAATAATTGTTCCACCTGCTGCTAAAGTCCCGAAAACGTCATAAACTGAAAGGTCAAAACTGAGGGAAGATAAAGCTAAGATGCGATCGCCAGAGTTAACACCAAAGCGTTGATTAATATCTCCAATGGTATTCACTGCACCACAATGGTTAATCTTTACTCCTTTAGGAAAACCTGTAGAACCAGATGTGTAAATCAGGTAAGCTAAATCGGCGGATGTCTGGACTGGTTCTAAAGGTAAGATACTTTCATCTGCTAACTCTGCGTTATCTATACACAGTCTAATAACTTCTTCACTCCAAGCCAATTTCTCATTCAGCCAAGATTGAGTGAGAACGATACTAGCTTGACTATTTTCTAACAGATATTGCCTGCGTTCTTGTGGAAGTCCAGGATCAATTGGCACATAGGCCGCACCAGCAGCTAAAATGCCCAATACAGCCACAATTTGCTCCCATCCCTTTTCCATAACTACTGCTACCAGTTGGTTAGGACGAGTCCCTAAATCACGCAGCCTATGACCAACTTGATTCGATAGTTCGGATAACTCCTGGTAAGTGAGACTGCGTTGAGAAGAAACGACTGCACACTCATTTTTCCTAATTTGTACTTGCTTGGCAAACAAAGTATGCAGCATTTCATCGGGAATTGGTGCAGCAGTGGAATTGACAGCATCACGCAGCGCTAATTGGTTAAAAGGCACCATTTGTCTGTTAGTCTCTAGCCAGACTGAGGTGGAAGTAGCTAGTTGTTGAAGAAAGCGACAATAAGCCGCGAACATATCTTTAATTAAACCTTCAGGGAAAAGTTCTGCGACTACATCCCAGTTAAATGTCAATTCCCCCTTTTCTTCCCAGACTTGAACATCCATCCAAGCTTGCGAAGCTTGGCTAATACCATATACCAATTCTCCAAAATGACTAAAAGTTGAGGTTTCTTGTCCCAGTGAACTAAAACCTATAGTGCTGGTGAATACAACCGGCATAGCACTAGGAACTATTCCTTTCCTGCGTGCAAGTTCCCGGACTACGCGCACTCCACTAATATAGCGGTGTTCTAAATCTTGCCACAGTTGCTGCTGTAGGCGAACAGCGCGATCGCTAAATGCTTCAGATGTTGAATTATCTACAGCTAAGAGAGTGATAGAAGTGAAATCTCCTAGAATATCGTTTACTTGGTCGTGCAGTGGCAGACGATTAAACAGGGCTAAATTGATGGTAAATTGAGTATTATGACTCCAAACAGTCAAAATTTCGGCAAAAGCGGCAAGTAAAACACCAGAGGGCGTTAAACCAGCATCAGCAGCCCGCTGCTTGAGTTTTTGCCATTCAGTTTGTTCTAATCGCCCTTCATAACGCTGACACCGATGCTGCTTAAGTTCCTTGGGATTTTTAGCTAGAGGTAAGTCGGGAGGTGGAGGTAAGGTGTCTAAGCGATTGAACCAATACTGTTGCGATCGCTTGTACAATTCCGTATCTTGCAAAGCCTGTTCTGCTAAAACATAGTCTCGAAATGTTAATTCTAGTGGAGTCAATTGCTTCTGAGGATTTTGGTAAAGTTGATACCATTCATCAAATAAACGAAACAAGCTCCAAGCGTCAAATATTTGCAAATCATAGCTGACATGCAATCGAAAACGCTCTTCGTCTAAACGTGTTACTCGAAATTCAAACAAAGGCCATTTGTCTGTTGGTAGTACTTGATGAGACATCCGCTGACGAATAGCCTCAATTTGAGCAACTACTGCTTTTTCCTCCTGTCCCCTCAAATCCAATATTTCAATTTGATAGGGAGGTACTTTTTCGAGAATTTGCTGCTGACCATCTGGTAACACTATAGCCCGGAGCATATCGTGACGTTCAATTAATTGTTGTAGTGACCAGCTTAATCCTTCTAGGTCTAAGTTGTTACTTTCAATTTCGTAGTAACCATGATTAGCAACATTACCTAACTCTAATATCCCACTGCGACCAATCCAGAAAGCATGTTGTATATCAGTGAGGGGAAAAGGTGCGTAACGCTGTTCTGAGCAAGGATTTATATATGGTAAATTTGCAGTTTTTACACCAGCACTATTTTCCCGCAGTAGTAAGAGAATCTCCGCTTTTTGTTCACTGAGTAATTTTTGTAACTCTGGCGTTATTACTCCTTTTGGGGCACGAATGCGTAGTTGATTACTATCATGATCATCAACCCACAACTTAACATTGGCAAGACACAGTTCAGTTAAAAGCTCACTTAAATTCACAATATATGTTCCTCAAATTTAGTAGGATTTTTGTGTCAACTATTCCCACAACTTTTTCCCTCTATTGCCCCTAGATATTCATCTACATCATCATATTTGTAATGTTTAAGGGCAAAATATTTAAGCTAATTTATTAAATCTCAACTTTCCAACGAGTTGCATCTACAAAATCCTTGAATTTAAAATAATAAGGTCTTACTTCCTTTTTCAAGAATATTTGGCTCCAAAATGAAAAAGCCATAAAGCTCATACTGAATTTTTTCGAGTTTAATATATCCATAAACCGTTGTTCAGTATCTAGCAATCCACATGATCTAAATAGCTAACTAGTTGAATTGAGCAATGAAATAATGTTAATAGCTGCTTCATCGGCAGAGAGCAAGTTTTGTTCTACTTTTTCAACTTCTAAAATAGCTTTTTGTACGTAACTGTTGCCCCATCCTTCAGTGCGAGGATCTATGTCTTTTAAATAATCAATATTAGTAAATCTCGACCAATCCCTATCCTTGTATCCCTTGTGGGTTTCTAGAGCTAACCCAAGAAGCCTTGTAGATGACAGTTTGGCAACACTCATCATGTGTTGCAATAGCCAAACCCGTAGCCATGCATTCATTAAATTAAAGTTCCTAAAAGAAATGTAGGTACAATTTGCTATTTTGTCGTTGTAGTCAAAAATGTCTTGTTGTAAACGCCCAAGAGAAGCAAAGTTTTTGGTCGTAAAGTCTTTGTTAGCAATAGCTTTCAAAATCAATGCTGCTAGCGGACTAATAGTTATAAAAGTCTGTGCTACTCCCACAGAAAAAATAGCATCAATAGCTCCTGTAGCATGAGGAAGAATATAAAATCTTTCTCCCACACATGAAGAAGATGAATATTGCAGCCGATCTGTTGCTACCCAGTTACGAACAGGTTTTGCATTTTCAAACTGAAGGGGAATGCTTGGAAATAGTGAGATAAAATGTTTAAACTCCTGATCGGGAGACAGATTATTATTTTTAGGAAAACGCCGAGGATCGAGATTTAGTCCGACGCTGCAAATGGGATTGCTTGAGTTTTCATGATTATTAAACGGAATAACCCACATCCAACCGCCATCAAAAATATGATGAACAGTTCCTTGATAAAAAGGCATTATATTCGCATTAGTTTCTTTGAGACAATCATCAGTATTTTTTACTCCGATCATGTGAGTAAAAATACTTCTAGAATGAGTCTTAAAGCGAGTTGGTTTTTCTCTTAAATTAAGTTTTTCAGCGAGGATAGAATTGTAGCCGCTAGCATCAACCAAATAATCAGCAGTAAATTGTTCACCACTTTCGAGCTTAACCTCAACTTTGCTTGCATCTATCTTTATATCGCTAACAGTTGTTTCACATAGGAATTTAGCTCCATAATTGTTCGCTGTTTTCAGAAGATAATGATCTATTTCTTGACGAAATAAATGGCTGTCATGACCAGTTCCCCATTGAATCCTTTCTTGTGGTAATTGTTCTTTTCCTTCTTGATGATAAAGGAATCCGAAAGATCGCTTATAGCCACAACCACAATTTTTAAGATGTTTATTTATTTTGTGGAAGGAACTTAGGTGATCGAATTCAGGAATGCCATATTGATGACTCAAAAGTGAAAATAATTTCTCTGTATGAGAAGTAAGTGCCTCACCAATGGCAAATCTAGGATGAGTTCCTTTATCGATAATCAAAACTCTAACTTGGTGTTTTGCTAAAATGGTAGCTAAAGTAGAGCCGCTAATCCCAGAGCCTAAAATGATAACATCGAATTGCTTGGTGGAATTTTCCATAGTTTTAAAGTGTAATTTCTTCGATATTTTCCCCTATTTCAGGAGACAAAGATTGGGGTATATTTAGTGATGCGATCGCTAACTTCTCCATCAATAAATCAGCCATTTTAGCAATGCTGCTATTTTTGAAAAATTTTTCCATTGGCACTAATAACTCTAAGTCAGAATCAATTCTTCTTCTGAGTTCCAAGGCTATTAATGAATCAATTAAGTAGGTAAACGATTGCTGATTATTGATTTTACTGCTAGGAAGTTTTAGTAATTCACTAAGTATTTGCATCAAATAAGTTTCTAATATCTGCCGTCGTTTTTCTGCTTGGACAGCAAGGAGTTCTATTTGTGAGAAACCCTCTTTTGAGATAGAAATGGGTCTTACACTTGCTTGTGTATCTAAATAAACTTTCTCTTGCTCTGGAGTTACGCTAATCGGTGCGGTAGGAACTGACCCGATGGCTACATCACCCCAGCGCATGACCATTGCCCCAGCAGTAGCTCCTGCTCCGTTGGTATAAATGAGGACTAAATCATTTTCACGAATTTGTCCTGCAAGGGCTGCATGGTACAAATTGGCAATGGGAAATACTGGGCCGATGTTAGCGTATCGAGGGTAGAGATTAATGGTGCGTTCAGGGTTAATACCCAATGCTCTGGTACAGACGTTGGCATACCAAGGTGTAGGAGTATTGAAGCCAAAAAAATCAATTTTATCCAGGGTTACACCAGCAGATGCAACAGCTTCTTTGCAGCAGGTACGGACGAAATCTACAGCTGTTTCGGCGAGCATACTAGCATTTTCCCCCGTCCGAGTGGACATTCGAGGTTTACCCTGGTCGTCTGTTACTAATTCATGTAAGTAAGCACCAGCCGTAACGGCAGTATTAATGATTTTCATCCCAAGAATACCCTGATTCGCTTTCAGAGAATCGACCACAAAGGCTCCTGCTGCATCACCCATAGACCGAGAGAGAGTATCTTCTTCATCGACTGAGTTAGACCCAATGTGCGAGGTAATAACTAGTATCCTGCGATATATTCCAGCCTGGATTAGCGCACAGGCGTTTTGCAGTGCTATCAAAGCACTTGAGCAGGTCGATTCCAAATTCCAGGCGGGACAAAGCAGTTTTAGTTCACGTGCAAGATCAACAGCATTGCCATGTATGATTTGTTCAGGAAAGAGCGATGCCACGATCGCTAAATCGATTTCCTCAGGTGAAAGTTTTGCAGCATCAAGGGCATCCTGAGCAGCTTGATACTCTAGCATCAGCGATGATTCGTCCGGGCCAAGTACCCGCCGCTCTACATTACCCCGAAAAGGATCTGATAGATACGGTGCTACTTCCTGTGACCAGATGTCAAGTTCATGAGAGTGAGATAACCTTGCTCGTCTAGGGGGAGTCTGAGCAATCAAATCAGGATTGTTTGTCCGTATGATGCTGGGAAAGCTTACTCCCAGTGAGCGAATCCCTATCGGATGACTAATCGTAATCACTACTTTTTTGAATTTCCTTACTTATTAGCTGTAGCTAACCCGATGGCAGCTACCAAATCTTGTACGTCGTAGTCAAAATACTTTTTCACTTCTGGTTTGTGAGATTTTTTAATCCAAGATAAAAAACGTGAGTATTCGGTTCTACAAAAATCAGATTCAGTATCTATATGTTTTTGGGAGCTATCTGCCAAATTCCAAAAATTCGGCGGGAGAAAATCAATCGACTTAATCAAAGACATTATCTGAATTGCAGCCTCGTCCGCAGATAGTAAACCTGCCTGGACATTTTCAATTGTTGCAGTTGCTTTTGAGAAAAAATTATCACCTAATCCTTGATAACTAGGAGTTAAACTATCTAAACTATTCTCTTCTAGGTTAGCTAATTCTTCACCTTTACCTGCTGCAATCTTGAGTCTTTTTTTGATTCCAGCTTTCATCTGACGTGTAAAGCTTCCTAATAACCAAACACGTCTCCAGGCATCCCAAAGATTAAAATTAGTAAAAGAGATATACGAACAGTTAACTAGATTATCATTATAGTCAAAAAGCTGATGTTGTAAACTTTCTATATCAGCGAAATGCTCTTTTGCATAATTATTCTTGCCAATAGCTTTCATGATTCTAGCAGCTAAGGGAATGATGATAGTACAAGTATTTACTAAGCCAAAGGAATAAAGCGGATCGATAAATCCCGCAGCATGAGGAAGTAGGTAAAATCTTTCTCCCATACATGAATGAGACGAATATTGCAGGCGTTCCGTGGATATCCAATTGCGAACAGGTTTAGCATTTTCAAACTGAACAGCAACACCAGGGAAACGGAAAAGTAAATCTTGAAACTCTTGTTCTGGAGATATATCAGTTTTAGGGAAGCGTCGGCAGTCGAAGTTGACTCCTATACTACAAATTGGATTATGGGATCTTTGATGATTATTAAAGGGGATAACCCACATCCAACCGCCATCAAATACGTGATGAAGAGTTCCTTGATACCAGAGGAGTTCTTCTGGGCTATTTTTATCTGCTTGAATACAATCATCATACCTTTTTACCCCAATCATGTGGGTAAAAATACTTCTGGAATGAGTTTTAAACTTGATTGGATTGTCTCGCAAATTTAATTTACTACTAAGCAGAGAATTATAACCACTGCCATCAACTAAATAATTAGCAGTAAAATGCTCACCAGTTTCTATGTGGATTTTAACTCCTGATTTTTCGATATTTAATTCTTTAATTTGCGTGTTTTCTAAAAGTTTAACTCCATATTTTACAGCCACATCTACCATATATTGGTCTATATCTTGTCGAAATAAGTGGCTGCTAGGATGAACACCAACTTTGTTACATTCTTGTAGAGTCTGTTTTTTACCTTCTCGATGGTAAATGAAGTTAAAAGAGCGTTTTAATCCACAAGCAGAAGGAGATATATGATCACAAATATTGTCAAAGGAACTCAGATGGCCGATTTCTGGAACAGAATATTGATAGCTGAGAATACTCATCATCAAATCTGTATCAGGAGTCATTGCTTCGCCGATGGCAAATCGAGGGTGAGTACCTTTATCTATCATCAAAACTCGAAGATTATGTTTTGCTAAAATCGTTGCTAAAATCGAGCCGGCAAGTCCAGAACCCAGGACAATCACATCAAATTGCTGATTATTTTTGTAATTCATGAGAATTATTTTGCTTGATGTCTAAATGGCGATCGCACTTGCGATTGCATAGAAAGGTGTATGGCTGATGCTCAGTAACCACTTACTAATACCCAAGGTGACTGCAATTTTTTGGCATTTGCCATACAGTA
This sequence comes from Nostoc sp. CCCryo 231-06, assembly GCA_023522315.1. GTDB lineage: Bacteria > Cyanobacteriota > Cyanobacteriia > Cyanobacteriales > Nostocaceae > Nostoc. The sequence continues at coordinate 13,431 of JAHCSU010000569.1, read as the reverse complement.
CTACTGATGGCGCACCACTAGGTAGCCGTTGAACCTCAATATCTATGAAGGAAATACCTTGACTCCATCCTTGACCAAGGGCTGTGAATACTGCTTTTTTAGCGACAAAACGACCGGCGAGGTACTGAATCCGGTGAGCAGCAAACCTAGCAGTGTCGCACTCACGAAGTGTAAAATACTGCATTTCAAAAGGCTTTGGTGATTGTTCTACAAGTTCTTTGATGTAACTAATTTCCACAATTTCGATCCCATGACCAATAATAGTTGGGTTGTCTGATTCAGAGGTAAGTAATTCCTGGGGCGGGTTACGATCAATCTTTAAACCCCCATCTTGATTAAGAGACATTTAGACTTCCCTAAGAGTTCAAAACTAAATTGGTCAACATGGTGTTCATCTTATTGACCGATTCCATATACTCTTTTTCAGGAACTGATTCTGCAACTATGCCAGCACCGGCATTTAAGTATATATCGTTACCGTATTGGTAAACTGAGCGAATGGCGATCGCTAAATCTGCTCTACCACAGCTGTCTACCCAACCAATACCACCAGCATAAATTCCTCTTGGCTCGTCTTCTAGACGGTCAATCCATTCTAAGGCTTTTTCTTTATCAATCCCAGAAACAGTAATCCCTGGGAACAATACTTTTAAAGCATCCCACAGAGTATTCCCTGGCTTAATCTGACCGCCAACACGAGATGATAAGTGTTGTACACACCGATACTTTTTAACCTCCATAAAATTAAAAACCTGAACGCTTCCTGGTAAACAAAGTGAGGCAATCTCAGTTTGTGCCAGCCACACAGATAGAGAATGCTCTTTCACCTCTTTAGCATCAGTAAATAGTTCATGATTGAGGCGCATATCCTCTTCTAAACTGTCGCTACGGGGTCGGGTTCCTGCTAGGGGGTTAGTCACAACCGACCCATCGCCAGATACTTGCATGAGAATTTCGGGACTAAAACCAACTGCACGCACATCTCCAATACTCAGACAATAAGAACGCGCTGAATTATTAGCCTTACAGCCAACTACATAAGTACCTAATACATCTAAATCACCAGTCAGTTTGAGAGAACGAGCAATAATCGCTTTATTCAACTCGTCTCTTTGAATCGCCTCAATTAAAGTACGAATACGATTTTGATAAATTTCTCGATCTGCAAAATTAACTTCTAAGGAGGCTGGTACATAATTTGGCAATTGGCTATCAATAGACAATAGTTTTTGGATACGATCTAATGATTTGGTACTTTTGATATAGACTCCCTCCTCTGTTAAACGCAGTTCGGTTTCTGGAATCAAGAAATATAACAATGGCTGCTCAATTGCTTTTGAGTATGCAGAGTAGAAGCGAACTATGTCGAAACCAATATAACCATATGCTGTCCAATTTTCAATTGACAAAGACCCCAACAAATCACCTACTTGTTTAAAGGGATCGCTGACTGGCTCAGAGTGTGATTTTCCAACACTGTTGAATGATATCAAATCTTGCTTTATTGATATTTTTGCTATTTCATTCCCAGCAATACGTACTTCATTTTCTCCTCCATACATTACATATTGGGAAAAGATCCCAGCTTGTAAAAGATTCTGTAAAACAACACTGGGATTCCTTTCTCCAGGTATAAATATTTCTTGATATTTGATGGAAGTCTTCAAGGATATTACCATTTATTTTGCTCTGAATAATCATTTATAACAGTCGATATAAGCAGCCATAGCTTAATTCTTACCTAATAATTTGCGGTGAATTTTCTCAGTCGATGTTCGTGGTAAATTCTCCACAAATTTCACAGTTTTTGGAGTTTTAAAATGAGGTAATCTCTGTATCGTAAATCTCCGAATGCTATTCTCTAATTCAGGTGATGGAACTTGTCCCGGCTGGAGACTTACATAAGCAACTATCTGAGTTAACTGTTCACCCTGATTTGATTCTGGAACTACTGCGACTTCCAAAATCTGAGGATGCTGATGTAAGACATCTTCTATTTCTAAAGGCGATATCCACTGACCATTGACTTTAAAAAGATCGTCTTTACGGCCCATAAACCGGAAGTAGCCGTCAGCATCACACACATATTTATCACCAGTTCGCATAGTCTTCCCATAAATAGCTTCTCGCGTCTTTTGGAGTCGATTCCAATACCCCAGCATCAGACTCTCTCCACTTACTCGGAGATCGCCAATCTGGCCAGGAGGACAAGGAAAGCCATTGTCGTCAACAATCTCAACCTGATAACTAGGAACAGGATAACCAGAAGTCCCTGGTTTACACTCTCCAACGCGGTTGGAAAGAAAAATGTGCAAAAACTCTGTGGTACCAATACCTTCGCAAATTTCTTGTTTGTAAGTCTGGAACCAGTTGTGCCAAATACTCTTTGGTAGTTGTTCGGCAGCAGATACACATAAACGTAGGGAGGATACGTCTAGAGGAGAAATATTATGTACAGAGAGAATACTTGCATAGGCACTGGGGATGCCAAAAAACACCGTCGGTTGATAACGCTGGATGTCAGCGATGATATCAAAAGCATTCTTGGCATCAGAAAGCACGGTAGCAGCACCAACTGCCATAGGCATATATAAGGTATTCCCCAAACCATAGGCAAAGGGCATTTTAGCTACTGAATAGGTAATATCATTTGTGTCTAACCCAAGAGTAGCTTTACCATATTGCTCTGCACAAACCACCATACTTTGATGTGGGTGAATCACACCTTTGGGCTTACCTGTGCTACCAGAAGTGTAAAGCCAGAAAGCTGGTTCATCACGACAGGTTTGGACATAAGGTTGTGGTTCGTCTGTATGTTGACTTAGTAGCGACAGAAATGGGTGTTCTCCATCAGTAAGCAGAACCTGACGCAAGAATTGAGATTGGATGGGTGTTAGTCTTTGCTCTAATTCCTGGTTAGTTAACAAGACTTTGGTGCGAGAATCTTGCAGAATATATTGGATTTCGTCAACACTACAAGCAGTATTAATTGGAACTGGTACAGCACCTATCCAGATAGCAGCCCAAAAAACGAATACAAACTCTGGAGAATCTGGCAAAAGAATAGCTAGGCGATTTTCTCTATCCAGCCCTAAATCGGCTAATAGTTTAGCGGTGCGCTGGATAAAGCTTTTGACTTGAGCGTAAGTGTATGTCTTATCTTGATAATAAAAAGCTACTTTTTCACTAAATATCTGGGTGAAGTTACTTTCCCAGAAATAAGCTGCAACATTAAATATATCGGGGATCTGTTCTACAATATTTGCCATCTAATTTTCCTTCTATAAAGCAAAAACGTGAACTATTATGTGTCCATCCCAATCAGACCAAGTAGCCAGCCATTGCCTTATACCAAGTTTTCTTGCCTCGATACTGGCTTTTCCATGTAAATCAATGCTCAACTTACCATGAGTGATGTTTGCTTCAATTTCATTCCAATCAATGCCAACCAATCCTATACCCAGAGCCTTCCCTACGGCTTCTTTAGTAGCAAAGCATAATGCATAAGATTGATAGGGGTTACTAGCTGACTGGCAACGATTTATCTCGCTGTGGTTAAATAACAAACTCAAGGTTTGACAATCGTTTCGCTCGATTAATTTGGCAATTTTATCAATTTGTATGATGTCAATACCCATCCCCTTCATACGAGTTGTTTTCCTTGTTCAGGGGACACCTTTAGCACTCGTAAACATGGCTGCTTCAAGCAGATTGCAGACTTCTGTTAGTGTCTTATCTTGACGGGTTTCCAACTTGACGTTAATTCCCAGTTGACGTTTGAGTGCTAAGGAAATTTCTACCGTCTCAGTAGAGTCAATGTGTAGATCCTTGTGCAGTAAGGAGTCTGGATTAAGTAATTCTTCAGGAATACCTAAATCTACAAGTATTGCCTTGAGAATATCCATCGCCTTAAAAGTATCCATGAAGTAAAGTACCTCAAAAGGTTTACCTTGAGCGCATAAAAAGTTGTCATCAAGCATTAATGCTTGAATATCTATTAAAATCTCCGAAATTCTTGAAATGTGGTACTCGGTATCTGGAAACAGCCGCTATCTTAAGCTTGTCAAATTGTATTAGTTTGGGATTGTAGCGTCCTGTCGGCGTCAATTAACCGCAAAATTCCACAACAGCAGAGTTATAAAGCTTACTTTCAACAACTCTAATAGCTTAATGCAATTAAATGCAGTTAGCAATACCAGTTACATAAAAAAATGTTATCTTGATCACAAAAATCATTGACTAATCACTTCCTTTGATTTTCTCAGCCTTGAGATAGATGCGGTAATAATTATTACTAATTTATTAATTGCTCTGTAAATTATTTGTGACATTTTTTTGACATAAGCGTTGCTAAATGAACTGTAATCCTTGTATACAAGGCTATTCGTCCAAAAAAGTCTAGTTAGTCATTTTTGTGTTGTATAAAATACTTGCCAAGTCTTAGTGATTATGATAATTATTATCATACGTCTTTAAGATGAATTTTTCATCGGAATGGCAACTTTGAAAAATCACTCTAATCTACTAAGTTATTGAAAGTAATTTTCAATAATGAATGTGCTATTTATAGATAATGATGCAGCAGATGCTGTGATGTATGAATAAAAAATGAAACTGGAAAAATTGTTGAACAGCTTATTGCTGGCAAGTTCATTTGTTATTTTGTTAACCAATCCTGCCAAAAGTGAACAGGTGCAACAAGCTAAACGAATAGAGCGTTTTGGCACTTTTATTGATACAGAGTTCAATTCTGATCGGTCAGTATCTGTGCGGACTAGAGATATTGGGCGAGTGGGTGATCTACAGCATCCGCTAAGGAGTGCAAAAATGTTGGTGATTGCACCAACACCAAGAGAAGCAGATTCCCAAGAAGTAGTGCAAGTGACGGGAGTTAAAATTAGTCCCACCGACAAAGGATTAGAAGTAATTTTAGAGACTAGCAAAGGAGAACAGTTACAGATATTGCCGCTTCAGGATGGCAAGGCATATATTGCTGATATTCCCAATGCTCAACTGCTTTTACCGAGCGGTAATACATTCCGCCAAGAAATGCCAGTTAAGGGGATTAGCGCAGTAACGGTAACTAACATTGATGCCAAGACTATCCGGGTAACGATAACAGGAGAGACTAGTATACCCAAGGCGGAGTTATTTGATAGTGACGAGGGTTTAATTTTTGGGATTACAACTACTGCGATCGCCAGGGCGAACTCATCAGCAGGAGATTCATCACAAATCGTCGAAGTCACAGGGATTAGGCTGTTCTCAACCACCGATGGACTGGAAGTTCTTTTAGTAACTGCCCCAGGACAAAAACTACAAATTTCAACCACAATCAAGAATAATACCTTGATTGCTGAAATCCCCAATACCCAACTGCGTCTACCTAACAACCAAGCCTTCCGTCAAGACAACCCTATTGAGGAAATAGATTCTGTCACAGTCACACAGCAGAAATCCAACATTATTCAGGTGACAATAGTTGGTAAAAAACAAGCACCCAAGCTTGAAGTTGTTGCGAGTAATGAGGGATTGGGACTCAACTTAATTACTATCCCCGAATCTGTTGCTGCTACCGAAGAGAATTCACCGGGAATTGAACTACAGGTAATTGCTGGAAAATTTGAAGAAAATCTTCAGGAAGTACCCGCTAGTATAACTGTGATCACTGGTCAAGAGGTCGAAGACTCTGGTATCAGTTCCCCTCGTGATATTGCCAAATTTACCCCCAACTTTAGTACTTTACGCAGCAATGGCGGTCGCACGAGGGCAAACTACAACATTCGTGGTTTGGGTAATACTAGTAGCAGTAATACCAGTGGCGGTTCTGCTGTTGGACTTTATGTGGATGGTGTTCCCTATTCTGACTGGTTCAGCTACGAGAGTGCTCTATATGATATCGAGCGTATTGAAGTGCTGCGGGGGCCACAAGGTACGCTCTACGGCCAAAATACTCAGGGGGGCGTAATCAATATCATCACAGCACCACCCGAAAATTTCTGGGAAGCAAAAGGTTCTGTAAGCTATGGCTCTCCAGGTCTGCGCGAGAATCAACTCTCTGTTAAAGGGCCATTAGAAGAAAATTTATTTTTTAATTTATCTGGTTATTATTCTGAACTAGATGGCTTCGTAAATAACACCTTCTTAGATCGGCGAGCCGATTATCGCCAAAATTCAAGTTATCGTGGTCAAGTGCGTTGGCTTTCCGCCGACAAAAACTGGGATGTCAGACTAAATACGAACTACGAAGAGTATAACGATGGCTCATTAATATCTGTGCCCTTGAATACTTCAAACCCCAGAGAAATTCAAACAGACTTCTTAGGTGAAAGTGTTATTTATAGTAACAATCAATCCTTAGCTGCCTCTTACAAAGGAGATGATTTTGAGTTCACTTCCATTACCTCAAGGCGACAGTGGGCAAACACTCCAGGTTCGGGTGATGGTGACAGTACTACCTTAGATATAGCTAATGCTTCTATTGATGTCAAAACATTAAATTGGAGCCAAGAATTTCGCTTGCAATCCCTAGCAGATTCTCAACCTTGGCGGTGGCTAGTTGGTGCTTATTTTGAAGATAAAGATACAGAGATTAACGTCACTACTAGTTTCGGTGCTGATGCAGCATCACGGGGTTTTCCTTCTGGGTTTACACAATCAACACCAAGCGATCTTAAAGACACAACCTATGCTCTTTTCTCCCAAGTAACCTATAAAGCTACACAGCAGTTAAGTTTAACTGCTGGTTTGAGGTATGAAACTCGTAACTATAGTATTAATCGGCGCTCTTTGATTGAGGGGGGGGGGGGAGTGACCGCACCAGCAGCTAATGATATCAATCTTCAAGATAGTGATAATATCTTATTGCCAAAATTTGTACTAGAATATCAATTTAATCCCAATTTTTTGGCTTATGGTAGCATTTCTCGTGGATACAAAAATGGAGGCTTTAGTACCCTTCCTAGTGTTCCAGAAGAAACTCAATTCGATAAAGAAACGAGTTGGAGTTATGAGTTGGGTGCGAAGTCTTCGTGGTTGAATAACAGCTTGTTAGCCAATGCATCTCTGTTTTTAACTTCTGTCAAAGATTACCAATTGATTGGTTTTGTACCACCAAATATATCGACAATAGTTAATGCTAACGCTGTAGATATTTGGGGAATTGAACTGGAAACAAGAGCAAAACCTTTAACAGGGCTTGATTTGATTGCTAGTGTTGGCTATATTAATGCTGAGTTCACTAATTTTACTGATGCTGTAACGGGTGAAAACTACAGAGGGAACAAAATTCCCAAAACTCCTGAATATACTTATTTTTTGGCTGCCCAGTACCGCAGTCCTGGAGGATATTTGGGTAGAGTGGAATTGCAGGGATTTGGTTCATATTTTTTTGAGGAAAATAATCAACTAAAACAAGAGCAGTTTGCACTAGTTAATGCTCGAATTGGATATGAATTAGATAAATTTGGAATTTATCTTTTTGTGAACAATTTATTGGATAAAAAGTATTTTACTGAAGCTTTTGAGAGTTTTATTATTCCAGGTCAACCCTTTGGAACACCCGGTGATGGTAGAACTTTGGGGGTGCAAGTAAGAGCTAAATTCTAAGATAGGAAAACTTTGCTTTTAAATATACTGTTTATCATATTTAGATATTCTCAAAAGAGTTATTTCAATGACATCTACCTCAGCTAAAATTTTACAGAGCACTCGTAAATTCAATATCTGAAATGGAACCCTGACTTATGTCACAATTCAAATCTCAATTGACTGGTGTTCCTCGCACTATGTTATTAACTCTTCGCGGACGAGCAGACGAACAAAAACAACCAAATTTTTTGTTCCAAGATGAGCGTGCTGTCGAATGGAGCCAATCTCTGCCTTGGGACGATCAACTTGAGGCATTATATAACCCGTTTTCTCAGATCGCCTGGGCATTGCGAGCTTATCAGTTTGATCAAGTAGCCATTCGCCATATTGCCAGCCATAACAATCCCCTAATTGTCGAATTAGGCGCTGGTTTGTCCACTCGTTACTATCGGGTCAAACATGAAAAACTAAACTGGATTGAATTGGACTTACCTGAAGTAACAAACTTTAGGCGTCAGCTAGATAGTGAAACTGACCAACATCAATTTATCAGCAGTTCAGTCATAGATTTTGGGTGGATGGATGCTTTAGCTTCAAAACCGCCAGCAAGTATTTTGTTTATCGCTGAAGGCTTACTGATGTACTTTGAGGCGCATCAAGTACAGGAGATAATTAACCAGATGCGCCGGCGCTTTCCTGGTGCTACCTTGATTATGGATGTGGTCGGAAAGATCTCTAAAGCAACTGGGAGTAAGTATGCTCAACTAGGAGCGCCTTTTTTATGGTTCCCCAAAGATGAACAAGAGGTTGCTGCTTTAGGATTATCACTTGTCAACGTCTGGTCTTTATTTCAACTTTATCCAGAACGTTGGCCGTTGCTGCTGCGATCGCTTTCTTGGCTTCCTTTTATCCGTAACAGTTGCCTGATACTCGAAACCAAGATACAGCCAATAGAAAACTAGTGGTAGTTGAAATACAAGTCAGATATGGAGGTAGTTTTATCCTGACTTTTGAGCAATATTTTGTACTATTTAGCACATTTCCAAGGTTATACATGTTAACGATCGCATCTAAGTAGGTAGGCACAATTAAACCAAACTGTATAAACTTATGTAAAGTGCCAGAAACGCTTTGAATATAAGCTTTTAAGCGATTTATATTTCTTAATGTAGTTGTATTTTTTAGCGCCCACCTACTTACAACAAACAGGAAGACTTTTAGCAAAACTATTTTTACTGAAGCAAACGTATGACATCAGGTTCACTGACAGATATTTTTTACTTAGCGCGATCGCAAAAAGGCAAACTGATTGCGTCTAGTGTGCTTGCATTCCTTTCCACAGCACTAGGTTTAGTTCCTTTCATTCTCACTTATTTAATTGTTTTGGAATTGTTTAACCCACCCGTTGAGCAAACCTACATCTGGAAACTTGCCATCATCAGCGTTATTGCCATCATTGGTCGTTGGGTAATATTAGGAATTGGAGCCTCACTGTCTCACATTGCTGCATATAACATTCTCTACGATATCCGTATTACCCTATCGCAAAAACTAGGCACTTTGCCTTTGGGATATTTCAATAATCATCAAACGGGTGAGCTTAAAAAAGTAATGAACGAGGACGTGGAATGTTTAGAAACGTTCATTGCCCACGGTATCCCAGAAATTGTCGGTCTGATTTCTACTTTCCTGCTGACTGTAATTTATTTATTCACTGTTGATTGGCGGATGACATTGGCGGCGATCGCACTTATACCAATAGCTATTCTTGCTCAAAGTTTTATGTTCAGTGGCATAGAGCCTTTGCTAAAGGCATACTATGCATCCTTAGACAGAATGAACAGCACTATCATAGAGTATGTTCAAGGAATAGCAGTAATTAAGGCATTTACTCAAACCACAGAGTCATTTGCTAAATATAAAAACTCTGTTGAAGAATATCAGATTCTTGAAGAAAAATGGAGTCTGCGATCGCTGCTTCCTTGGACGCTTTTTACAGTCATGATTAGTGCCAATATTGCCGTTGTTTTACCTGTTGGTATTTGGCTTTTAAATCAAGAACAAATAAGCGTAGCCACATTTATTTTATTTATTTTATTGGGCGTGGGAATTGGTGTGCCTTTTCTAAAATTTGTTGAGGCAATTCATAATTACGTTCAATTACAACAAGCCGCACAGCGCATTCATAGGATTATGAATGAACCGCCCTTAAGTGAAGGAGAAATTGTTAGTATTCCTCAAAATTTAACCATTGAATTTCGGGATGTTAGTTTTGCATATCAGGATAAAGAAGTTCTCCACAAAATCAGCTTTGTCATGCCACCTAATAGCATTATGGCGCTAGTGGGACATTCTGGTTCGGGGAAAACGACTATTGCCCGACTTATTGCTCGGTTTTGGGATGTCAATCAAGGGGAAATTACCCTTGGCGATGTGAATATTAAAAACCTAAAACTCGAAGAATTGATGACAACATTTGCTTTTGTGTTTCAAGATGTTGTGCTTTTCAATGACACCATTGTTGAAAACATCCGCATGGGCAAACCAGACGCCACTATCGACGAGGTAATATCAGCAGCAAAAGCTGCTCGCTGCCATGAATTCATTAGTGCCTTAGTGGATGGATATGAAACCCTAATTGGTGAACGGGGAGCAAAACTCAGTGGTGGGCAAAAGCAGCGAATTTCCATTGCCAGAGCAATTCTTAAAGATGCTCCAATTATTATTCTTGATGAAGCAACTGCCTTTATTGATCCCGAAAATGAGGCACAAATTCAAGCTGCAATTGGCGAGTTAATTCAGAATAAAACACTGTTAATTATTGCCCATCGCTTATCAACAATAATAGAAGTTGATCAAATTATTGTGATGAACAAGGGGCAAATTGTTGGCAAGGGACGACATGAAGAATTACTGAAAAGTTCTGATTTATACAGTCAAATGTGGCAGGCGCATCTTGCTGCTCAAGGTTGGACATTTGAAGAAAATCAGTTTGTAGGAGTGCGGTGAAAATGATTAAGGAATTATTTAATCTTGCCGGTGAACGGAAATCGCAACTTATTCAAGGGACGATACTATATATCATTTCTTCGTTGTTCGCAGCCGCACCATATGCTTTTCTATACCTGATTCTTGATGCTCTGTTTAAACAATCCTTGGAAAACCAAAAAGTAGCTATTTGGATTGGGTTAATTATTCTTTGCTTAATCATCCAGGGGTTGAGTTTATACACGGCAAATCGCGTTACTTATCTCACCAGTTATCGGATGATGGGGGATTTGCGTTTACGCTTAGGCGATCACATTCGTAAATTACCAATGGGGTTCTTTAGTCAAACTCAAGTGGGTGATTTAAACTCCCTTGTAAGTGATGATATGCGGAAAATTGAGCCGATTCCTTCTTGGGTTTATCCCAAAATTGTGAGTGCGATCGCCCTGCCTATTTTAATTGCTACCTTTCTGTTCTTTGTTGACTGGCGAATGACATTAGCAACTCTGACGGGTGTTCCGGTTGCTGTAGCAATCTACTTTGGCACTCAGCGCATACAAAAGCAAGTGGCACAAGTGCAAAAACAGGCAATTGTCTCAGCTAATTCTCGCATGATCGAATATATCCAAGGATTAGCAGTTATCAAAGCATTCAACCAGACAGGAAAACGTTTTAACAAGTTAGAAAAGGCACTGAATGAATACAGGCAAGCAAATTTAGCAATGGTTACGCGGCTAACAATACCCGTACTGGCTTTTGCTGGAATTTTAGATTTAGGTGCTGCGGTTATTCTATTTGTAGGTTCTTACTTACTGTTTGGTGGACAGATGACAGTGCCAACTTTTTTACTATTCCTAGTGTTAAGTTTAAGATTATATGCACCTATGCATCAGTTGGTAGAGTATTCTGCCATGATGCGGATGATGGATGCTGCTCTAGATAGAATCACAGATGTTTTACGTATAAAACCATTACCTGAACCTGCTGAATACAAGGAGTTAAAAAATTTTGACATCGAGTTTCTGGATGTTTGTTTTAGTTATGAAAATACTCCCATTTTGCAAAATATCAGCTTTCAAGTTACCGAAGGCAGCACTACTGCTTTAGTTGGTGTTTCTGGTTCTGGCAAAACTACAATTACTAACCTAATTGCTCGTTTTTGGGATGTCAATGATGGTGAAATTTTGGTAGGTGGGGTAAACATTAAAGACTTGCCAATAGATGATTTACTTTCGCATATGAGCATAGTATTTCAAGATGTATATTTATTTAATGATACAATTCTAAATAATATCAAATTTGGCAAAAAAGATGCTACTAGAGAAGAAGCGATCGCATCTGCCAAAACTTCACAATGTCATGAATTTATCCAGCAGTTGCCTCATGGCTATGACACTATTATTGGTGAAGGTGGAGCAACCCTTTCAGGTGGAGAAAAACAGCGAATTTCCATTGCTCGTGCCATTTTAAAAGATGCTCCTATCGTCTTACTGGATGAAGCAACTGCCTCAGTTGATCCAGAAAACGAGATAGCAATTCAGAAGGCCATTAACTCGTTGGTGCAGTCTAAAACCCTGATCATCATCGCTCACAGCCTCTCTACAATCACTTCAGCTGATCAAATTTTAGTGATTAATCAGGGACAAATTGTTGAGAGAGGCAAGCATGAACATTTGTTGTCCATGAATGGAGTCTATCAACGACTTTGGGAATCACGGCAGCAAGCAAAGAGTTGGAAGGTTGTGAGCAAGCTCAGTTGAAATCTATACCTTAATATATGTCAATACGCTTGGGTTAAGGAAAATTGTAGGTTGGGTTAAGCAAAGCGCAACCCAACAAAGCTCCGAAAATGTTGGGTTTCGTTCCTTAACCCAACCTACACATTTCAAGGTTTTCGGCGTTAACTGAACCGTATTGTAATATATGTAGCTTATTTACCTGAAAATCAGTAGATCACAAAGTTTTTTCAGAATTGCGATCGCCAATAACTAAAAGTTTAAGTTTAAAAGACGACCCTTACAGGTTGTCTGCTGAATTTGTGTTCTCTCGTCGGGAGAGTGCCAAGTTTCAACATCAGCTAAATTAAACCGTTCACCGTATTTTTTTGGACAACCACGTTTTTTCTTTGACTCGTCAACGGGTGGAGATTGGTAGAAAATTCGATTACTACGAACTCTGGCTATCACTACCACATTTTTGTGTTTGGATTGGTCAAACAGAAATGAACGCTGACTATAGGCGCTATCTGCTACTAAGACGCACAATTTTTCCTGCCAGGGCAGTGATGAATCACATATCACTTCGGAAATTTGTTCATTACCCACATCAACACCAGACCGATTCAAACGTAAAGCTTCAACCGTTGCTCGACCACAAGGTGTTTGACCAATCACCTCTGGGCATCACCGTGCCAAAACGGGAAAATTGTACGCTAAGGCTGAAACCATTATCAAATAAGCGTTTCAGCGATACTTATTTTCCTTCACCCGCAAAGGACGCAACTTGTCAAAACTGGTCGCTTGTTTCAAATTCCAAACATAATCGCCAGTAAGATTGATATGCTCCCACCCCAAGGGCGACAAATGTTGTAAGTATTCTTCAGGAATATCCATTCCTTCTTGTTTCAAATAATCAACGGCTTTTTCTAAGTACACCGTATTCCAAAGAACGATCGCAGCAATCACCAAATTCAAACCACTGGCCCGATAAAACTGATCTTCATAAGAGCGATCGCGCAATTCTCCCAGGCGATTAAAAAACACTGCTCTTTTCAGAGTATGTTTCGCCTCACCCTTGTTTAGACCAGTCCTAAATATAATCTTAGGTACAAAAAAATGGTAGAACGGAGGTTTG
>JAHCSU010000057.1 GCA_023522315.1 Nostoc sp. CCCryo 231-06 | reverse complement strand
AATCTTCTTGAATATCAATGTGTTACATCTTGAAGTGCGGAATGTCGGTTCAATACAGAGACGCGAAACTTCGCGTCATCTGGAAAAACCCCCTAACCCCCTTCCCGACGCTCTAAGGGGGAAATTTCAAAGTCTCTCTCTTTTTAGGAGAGAGAAATAGAAGTGAGGTTCTCCGACAAGATGCTAGAACCCTTTGATGAATTGTCCGATACAGGTTAGGATAATCCATCAATTAGAGGAAAAACTTCAAGCCCGCTTAATTGTGCTGTAACATGAAAACCACTCAAATATAAATTTGGGCAGATTATCGAGGAGTTTGCTACTCTACAATCAATTGTTATTTTTCTTCTAGCCAGAGGAAATTTTAGAAATAGTAAATTAAAGTTATCCAGCCTTGAATAAGCTACTCTTTACAGGTAAATATTTTCGTTTTATGGCTTTTGTCTTACCGCTAATCACATGGTGGGGATACAAAGAAGTACAAAACCAATTTGTACAGCCGCAAGCAGTTGTAGTGTTGGGTGGTTCAACGAGACGTTTAGAGCGAGAGAAGTTTACGGCCGAATTTGTTCGCCAGCATCCAAATATACCAATTTGGATTACTGGGGGTAGTCCACCTACATTCACCCAACGAGTGTTTACCAAAGCTGGTGTTGATCCCAAACGTTTACACTTGGACTATGAAGCCGTAGATACAGTTACTAATTTTACTACGTTGGTAGATGATTTGCAAGCTCGTGGCATCAAGAGCGTTTATTTGATTACTTCAGATTTCCACATGCGCCGGGCTTGTGTCATCGGCGAAATTATTTTGGGTAGTCGAGGTATTTATTTAAAACCAATCTCAGTTCCTTCAGAAAAACCTTCTGAATCTATCGAAAAATCTATCCGCGATGGAGCGAGAGCCATACTTTGGATAGCAACTGGTTACACTGGTGTAGATGCAGCTAAAAATAAACGGTAAATTATCAGTGCGAATTTGCATGATCTTGACTTAACTCAATATAGGGAAATTAAGACAATTAATGCCAATAATCGTGATATTAACTAAGTAATAATAGACACATGAAACTACAATTATCCAAAAACTAGCGCAACACCAACCCTCAAAGAACACAATATAAAAACCAATTAACAATTTTTGCTTATTTAGTTACTTGGTAAATACTTTGCATCCATCAAAGTTTTGAGCGGGGGCTTGGGTAACTCGAATTTATCTGTGTAGTTCAGGGAAAAAAACACCCCAACTTATCTCACAATTTGATACCCTAGCTTAAACAGATTTGAAAAAAAAGTTAAAGCGTGGAAATTCAACTTGGGCGGGGAAAAACAGCTCGTAGAGCTTACGGAATAGATGAAATTGCTCTAGTTCCTGGTAACAGAACACTAGACCCCAGTTTGGCAGATACTAAGTGGAGTATTGGCAATATTGAGCGAGAAATCCCCATAATTGCCAGTGCGATGGATGGTGTAGTAGATGTTCGTATGGCTGTACGTTTGTCACAGTTAGGAGCATTAGGTGTCCTCAATTTAGAGGGTATTCACACTCGCTACGCTGACCCAGAGCCAATATTAGATCGGATTGCCTCTGTGGGGAAAGATGAATTTGTTGCCCTGATGCAAGAACTCTATGCCGAACCAATAAAGCCGGAATTAATTGAACAACGTATTCAGGAAATTAAACAGCAAGGTGGCATTGCGGCAGTAAGTGCAACTCCAGCCGGTGCAAGTAAATACGGTGAGGCGGTGGCAAAAGCTGGGGCAGATTTATTTTTTGTACAGGCTACGGTAGTTTCTACTGCACATCTGTCACCAGAGTCTGTAGTACCACTTGATTTAGCAGAATTTTGCCGTTCCATGCCCATCCCCGTAGTGTTGGGGAATTGCGTGACTTACGAAGTCACTTTGAATTTGTTGAAAGCTGGGGCGGCTGGGGTACTGGTGGGAATTGGCCCTGGTGCTGCTTGTACGTCTCGTGGGGTATTGGGTGTGGGTGTACCACAGGCGACTGCGATCGCAGATTGTGCAGCAGCACGAGATGATTACTACAAGGAAACTGGTAACTATATCCCCATTATTGCTGATGGTGGTTTAATCACCGGTGGCGACATTTGTAAATGCATCGCCTGCGGTGCTGATGGTGTGATGATTGGTTCTCCCTTTGCCAGAGCCGCAGAAGCCCCAGGACGAGGTTATCATTGGGGCATGGCGACTCCCAGCCCAGTCTTGCCCCGTGGCACCCGGATTCGCGTTGCCACCACCGGTAGCCTAGAGCAAATACTCGTCGGGCCAGCAGGGCTAGATGATGGCACTCACAATCTTTTAGGAGCCTTAAAGACCAGCATGGGCACATTAGGAGCCAAAAATATTAAAGAAATGCAACAAGTGGAAGTTGTGATTGCGCCTTCTTTATTAACCGAGGGTAAAGTTTACCAAAAAGCTCAACAATTAGGTATGGGGAAATAAAATTGGGGCATGGGGCATAGGGCATGGGGCATAGGGCATAGGGCATAGGGCATAGGGCATCGGCATAAGGGAGACAAAGGGGACAAGGAGAATAAGCAATGCCCAATGCCCAATGCCCAGTGCCCACTCCTAATCCTTGAATAAATTTTTCCAGCCCCCTAAACAATTGCTGGAAAAATCCGATATGTCGCCTACAATAGAGATAGCGGAGACGAATGTTTCCGTTCACTCCTCACACCACACTCCGCCCGGACTACTGTTCGGGCGGTTCCTTATGTTTATAAATAAAATAAGAGAGCTTCTTTGCAAATGTACATCCTCGGACTTCTAAGCTGAGGTTTTTGCTATGGTAGAATTTTCACCAAGCTCAGATATTATTGGCAAAGGTTTTAGGCATGTCAACAGCCGCACAAGTTACCGATTCTAGTTTCAAGCAAGAAGTACTCGACAGCGACGTACCCGTTTTAGTTGACTTTTGGGCACCCTGGTGCGGACCATGCCGTATGGTAGCTCCTGTTGTCGATGAAATCTCCGAACAGTACAAAGGTCAAATTAAGGTCGTCAAGGTCAACACGGATGAAAATCCTCAAGTTGCCAGTCAGTACGGTATCCGCAGTATTCCCACATTAATGATTTTTAAAGATGGACAAAAAGTGGATATGGTAGTCGGCGCCGTGCCTAAAACTACATTAGCTTCCACTCTCGAAAAGTATCTTTGAAACTCAATCGGCAATAATCTCCTCTTGAGTCATCCATCTTGTTCTAACTTTAGGTTAATTTTTATAAACAAGTTTGAGAGCCGCGAATTTCTCGTCTCTCAAACTTATTTACATTTGTATACAGTTTCAGAATATTTTTTAGGAGTTTTCTAGCTCAAAAACAACTCCCTAATTCCCGTACTACCAATTTCCACCGCTAGCGCCGCCAACAAAAAACCCAAAAGTTGAGTCACAATTATTCCACCTTCTGCACCAATCCACTGGTCAATCAGATTTGCTAAACGCAAAATTAACCAAGTGACAAACATCGCTCCTAAGATACCCACCGCCACAGCAATATGCGGACTCTGTGATTTCGACATCAGCAACATCACCGTCGTCAAAGTCCCTGGCCCTGCTAGCAGTGGTAAAGCTAGTGGAGTGATTGCAACATCGCGTCCTTCTTCAATAATCGGCTGATCTAATTCTCCCCGCAGCATTTGCAAAGCAATTAACAGCAACAATAGTCCTCCTGCTACTCGCAAAGAGCCGATACTGATTTCCAAGTAATTTAAAATTATTTGCCCTGCAAAGGCAAATAGCAAAAGAACTACGATCGCAATGACAATTGCTTTATCTATAACTTTGTTTCTTTGGTCTGGCATCATGCCCTTAGTCAAAACTAAAACAATCGGTATATTGCCCACAGCATCCGCCAAGACAAACACAGCGATAAATGTTTGAATGAGAATAGAAATATCCACAGTAGATAGTTTTTATCAAGGTTTAATCACAACCTAATCTTTATCTTGCTCAGTTTGCTATAACCCAGAGGAAGATTAAGATCAGCATAAAACAAGTCTGTTAAAGAAAATCTTGGCTGACCTGTTTGTAATTAAGTTCCACAAATGTTGAAGTAGCGATATATTTTGATAATCTATCTTCCATAAATCAACTGTTCGTTGTTGAATCTATGAAGTCTTATTTAGCCGCCGCTATTCAATTGACCAGTGTGCCCGATTTACAAAAAAATTTGGCACAGGCAGAAGAATTAATAGAGCTTGCCGTGCGTCAAGGTGCCCAATTGGTAGGTTTGCCAGAAAACTTTTCCTATATGGGAGAAGAAAAAGACAAACTCGCGCAAGGTGATGCGATCGCTCTTGAAAGTGAAAAATTTCTCAAAAAAATGGCTCAACGCTTTCAAGTTACGATCTTGGGCGGCAGCTTTCCAGTTCCGGTAGACAATACAGGCAAGGTTTATAACACGACTCTACTCATTGACCCAAACGGTCAAGAACTTGCCCGCTACTACAAAGTACACCTATTTGATGTTGATGTCCCCGACGGCAACACCTATCGGGAATCCAGCACGGTTGTGGCTGGTACACAACTACCACCTGTCCATTTTTCAGAAAAACTTGGTAATTTAGGGCTTTCCATTTGTTATGATGTCCGGTTCCCTGAACTGTACCGTCATCTGGCAGATAAGGGAGCTGATGTTATCTTTATTCCCGCCGCCTTTACCGCCTTTACAGGCAAAGACCACTGGCAAGTACTATTACAAGCCAGAGCCATCGAAAATACCGCCTACGTTATTGCTCCTGCCCAAACAGGGAATAACTACGGCCGCCGTCTAACCCACGGTCACGCGGTTATTATTGACCCTTGGGGCGTAATTTTAGCCGATGCTGGGGAAAAACCGGGAATTGCGATCGCAGAAATCAAGCCCACTAGGTTAGAACAAGTCCGCCGTCAAATGCCCTCTTTACAACATCGGGTGTTCTAGGGAGTGGGGAGCAGGGAGTGGGAACACGGAGAGCAATACCGCCCTTATGAATATAGGGCTTCTTGAATGGAAGCAATATACTTTGACCTCTCTCCAAACCTCTCTCCTAAAAGGAGAGAGGCTTTAAATTTTACTCCCCTTCCCTGCAAGGGAAGGGGCTGGGGGTTAGGTCTGTATTCCATGCAATTGAGAACTGCTATAAAATAAAAAACCGGGTAAAAACCCGGTTTCTGACAACATTAAAATCATCAGTTTTTTAGGAGCATAGCAGGACTATGCCCCTATTTATTTGTTGTCAAAATTAAACTTTAGCAGCTGCCTTGGTAACAACGTTGAGTTCACCTTTAGCATACTTAGCAGCAAAATCTTCCAAAGAAATTTGCTTAATCTTGCTTGCATTACCAGCAGTACCAAATTGTTGATAGCGTTCAGCACAAACCTTTTGCATATATGTAATAGAAGGCTTGAGGAAGTGACGGGGGTCAAACTCCTCTGGTTTTTTAGCCAAAGCTTCACGTACAGCAGCAGTAATAGCCAAACGGTTGTCGGTGTCGATATTTACTTTACGTACACCACTCTTAATACCTTTTTGGATTTCTTCTACAGGTACACCGTAGGTTTCAGGAATTGCACCACCATACTGGTTAATTATGGCCAGCAAATCTTCAGGTACAGAAGAAGAACCGTGCATTACCAAGTGGGTGTTGGGCAAACGACGGTGAATTTCTTCAATGCGGCTGATGGCCAAAATTTCACCAGTCGGCTTGCGGGTAAACTTGTAAGCACCGTGGCTTGTGCCAATGGCAACAGCCAAAGCATCTACTTGGGTTGCTTCTACAAACTCAACAGCTTCATCGGGGTCGGTTAGCAGTTGTGAGTGGTCGAGTGTACCTTCAAACCCGTGACCATCTTCAGCTTCACCAGCACCAGTTTCTAGAGAACCCAAACAACCGAGTTCGCCTTCAACGCTGACACCCAAAGCATGAGCTACATTTACAACTTCGCGGGTAACATTAACGTTGTACTCGAAGCTAGCGGGGGTTTTCGCATCAGCTTCTAAAGAACCATCCATCATCACGCTCGTGAAGTTGTTCTTCATTGCTGAGTAGCAAGTAGAAGGAGCATTACCATGATCTTGGTGCATGACAATGGGAATCTGAGGATAGGTTTCTACGGCTGCCAAAATCAGGTGGCGGAGAAAGTTTTCTCCTGCATAATTACGAGCGCCGCGTGAAGCTTGCAAAATTACGGGGCTATCTGTCTCGACAGCAGCCTTCATGATCGCCTGAATCTGCTCCAAATTGTTAACGTTGAAAGCTGGGATGCCGTAACCGTTTTCAGCTGCGTGATCCAACAGCAGCCGCAGTGGTACAAGCGCCATAGATAGTCCTCCTAATGTGGTTGTCAGCTAGTCGGTGTGAGAGAAGCGCAATTATTACGCTAAATCTTAAGAGTTTTTTCAACTTATAGGAAATTATAACTAGTGTCGTGTGCCTATGTTGAAAAACTTTACGCCATCGTTACTATAAATTATGTTCTGTCCTGCTGTACTATGCCCCACAGTTCGTCTGTATTGCTGTACATTTAGTTACATCTACAGCTAGTAGTTATGGTAGCCCAGTTATCTAAAATGGTGATTTAAAACTGTTTCGGTGACAAATGCCGTGATTGTCTTTTTCCCTGACTATTGCATTTGGGACTATATTATGCATAGTAAATGTAATTTAGCTATAGAGGAGCGATCGCACTGACAATTAAGAAGGTGCCTTAACTTTGGCTAAGGCACCCTACAATATCAAGCGATCGCATTACAGTACAAACTTCACAAAAAAGGGATGTCCACTCTTTTTTATTTCATTTAGGTTACTCCAATTAACTCCATTATTGGAAGTATGGAAGTTGGCACCAGAACACTTATTATTGAATATGCCCGTAGGACAGGAATAGGTTAAATTCATAGATTGACCATTTACCAAATAAGTTACGCTACCCTTTGTGCCGAATAACCCCGGATAATCCTGTATCCAGAACTCTCTTCGTTCTCCTGGCAGAATCTGCTTAGGAGGATTGACAACATAATAGCCATCATTAGCTTTGGATTCAATTAAATCTAATTTAGATTTTCCATTAGTGTTGTCAATAATGACATAACAAGAAAAATCCATTGAAATAGAAGCAATTACTGAGTCTTGAGGAGCAGAATAAGGAATAACTTGATAGGAAGTATTCTGTTTAACTACCTGATAAAGACTGGGTAAACATTTATCTGTATCAACCACTGTAAAAGTAAATGTTTGTGAGGAAATATCAGGAGTTGAAGGACATTCAAAACCATTATTAGCATATCCAATCAAACCATTGGTGATACCTAGTTTGGGTGCATGGGTATGTCCTAAAACAATCAAGTCTGAGTCAGAGGTTAGAGCAAAGTGTTGGGCAAACCAAGCAATATAAGTACCATCTAAATCAGCAATAGCTGATTTAACTGTGGCTAATATACCATTTTTACCTCCTCCCCAATCAGCAATCCACTGATTTTGCAAGAGACGGTATAATTCTTTTGCTTCTGCTATTGTTGTTGTCTGACCGTTGGGTAAGATAATCGGTTCTTTCTCTGGTATTTCAGTCACATTTGTGATGTAATCGAGAACTAAATCAACTAAGCCCATAGATCCCGAATCAATTGCAGATTGAATTGAAGAGACTAAGCCTGCTAAATTTATTCCATTAGGAGCGCCTTGACCTGACAAATCAGCAACGGTTTGTCCAGGTTTCAGGGTTTTATTTAACATATAAGCGACTGCGCGGGTAACGAAATAGCCGAGAGGTAATGGGCTAATTTCACTCTGGAAGTAGGGAGAATTAAACATTGTAAAGATATGCCCGTGAGTAAAGGCAATCTTTTTTCCTCCCGCAGTCTGGATGTAATAAATTGGCTCTGGAGAATGTTTGATTTGGTAATTCGATGAATTTGGAATTTGAGCCAAATCATTTTGAGTTATGTTCATGTCATGGTTGCCATTTACATAAGTCACATTTCCTTTCAAAGCCGTTAAAGCCTGACTTAATTTCCCATTAACTCCAAAAATGTTGGGATTAGCGTTTAGGATAGCAGCAAATTCAGGGGGCTGATGATTAGGGGGATAAGTCCAAAAATCGAATATATCACCAAGTAAAATTAGCTCTTGAATGGAGTCAGCCTCACTAATTACATAGTCTAGAATGGCTGCTAAATATGGTTCGTGGAAATTTTCTTGATACCAGCTTGTGGGATGATTTGTACTGATATGTATATCACTTAAGCTAACAATTTTATTTTTTGACATGATTTATTTTTTTCCAACGAAATAAGAATTTAGAACTTACGGATGATTTTTGTCTACACTTATAAAACGATTGCTAACGCCAATTTTGGAGTTTTTTGATTTACAGGCTTTTTTCTCTCCAAAAATCCCCCATCAGCTCCCAGAAACCTTTGGCAAATTATGTTTTAGCTGTTTTGACTCAAAGCAGTGCGATAAGTAAGATGCGATCGCTGTATCATTCTTAAATGCCAACGGCGATCGCATTGACTGCAATTCAAAACAGGGTAGCCCGTCGTAGACATCGCATAGACACTTAAATAAGGTGCGTTAACTTTCTTCGTAACGCACCCTAACAAATCAAGCGATTGTACTGATATTAATCAGTTCTCTAGGAACGGGTAATCCGATAGTTAAGTGTGTAGTCCCAGGTAGACCAGCCTATACCGCTTTTTTTGGACATTATCCAGGATCGCTCTTCATGGGAGGGTCCTGCGGAGGAAATATCTAATTCGGTAGTACCGAGTAAATCATCTTTATCCAAACCAGCGAGAATGCCTGTCGCTGTTGTAGCTACTGAAAGTATTGTCCCTGCAGTAGCCCCGTGTGGACCTGCTGCTGCTAAAGCACCTGAAATAGCACTACTAATCTTTTGAACTGTCTCACCGTACTTAGCCCAGTCTTTTCCAGCATCTTCGTCGTAAGCTTTTAGTCCGCCTTTGACACTTTGCCCTTGTGGGACTTCGCCCTCAAATAAAACGGCTTGGTCTGGTTTGAAAGATTTCTTTTGCTTATCATTGATTTTAATAGGAGTTGTCAGAATTGCCTTGCTGACTTGTCCTCCTGCAAAACCACCCACGAGATAAAAATCGTCAGCACCGGTTATATCTTCGGTATCTCGGCAATAAACGTCAACTAATTCAACTTTTACCTTTGTCATACAGTTTCTAAAACTATTGTGTTTGCTGTTGTGTTCAGAATGGCACTCTGTTAATCAGTATCTGAATGCCTTTTTTTGTTCTTCACATCTATAAGACGTTTCCCAACGTCAATTTTGGAATTTTTCGAGTTAGAGGCATTTTTTCTCTAAAATAAATCCACCCGATCAAACCAGACTCAAGCACGAGAATTTTTCCGCACCTGTAACCGTGTCAAAGCCTCCTTAACCTCCCCACGAGTCGGATAAAACAACTGCAAATTCAAAGCATTACGATAAGCTGCGATCGCCCCAAAAGTATCGCCCAACCCCTCTAACGCTCTCCCTTGCCAATAATCAGCCGTAGCCGAGTTCAACGACTTTAGTTCCTGACTTCGCCCACAAGCCTCTTCCCACCACCGCCGACTTAGGGCATCATTCCCCAGGCTTCGGTAACTTTCTCCCAGCGACACCGCAGCAGGTACAGATTGTAGATAACCCCCCGCTAGTGGCAAAAACTGCCATCCTGTTTCTAAAGCCGCGATCGCTTCTTGATGTTTAAGCGCTAAAGCCAACACCCGCCCATAACTAAACCAAGCGTCAGCTAACTCAGGTTGCAGTTCTATTCCTTTTGCAGAAACACTACACCCTCGTTCAATGTCTTGAAAGCTTTCCACCAGCACCCGCCCCACCGTCGCCCAAACACTCCACCGTTCAGGAAAACGCTCAAGCATCTCTTCTAGTAAGGGTTGTAATTCTTCTAGTCGCCCAGCAACATGCAAAATCTTACACAATCCCCGATAGATTTCACAATCGTTGGGATACAAACCATAAGCTTTCAGCATCATCTGGGCGGCAGTCTGATATTCCCCTGTGTGGAACAAGCACTGTCCATAGTAATACCAACCGCCTGGGTTATTGGGGTGTTGCTGTGCAAACTCTGCTAACACCCCCACCCCTTGCGCCCAATCCCCCCGATAAAGGTGATAATAGGCTAGTGATTTGTAAGCTTCAGCTGCATGAGGAGCCTGTCGCAGCAAAGAACCAATCAGCTTTTTAGTCTGCTTTCCCTCTTCACCACATACCAATCTCATCCCGCAACGCTGATCTAACTGTCGTTGGAGTACACCAAAATCATCGGGAGCTAGAGCGATCGCTCTATTTAAATTCTCCCTAGCTGCTTGGAAATCCCCCACCGCCATCAGGGCATCATAGCTGTGAATCAAAGCCACGATATCATCTGGGTTGAGCGACAAAACCTGTGAAAAGGCTCGTAAAGCCCCAATCGGATTTTCTCTGCTTTTCTGCACTTGTCCCAATGCCAGCCAGTGAACGATTTTGTCAGGCTCTAGCTCAGTCGCAGCATTAAAATCTGCGATCGCTTTGTGACTATCACCTTTACAGACAGCAATCAATCCACTTATATGGTGCTGAGTCCCTTGATTACACGATAATGCTAAGGCGCTCCCATATACCTCTATAGCCTCTGCTTCTCGTTTCATCATCTGCAAAATTTTCCCCAGTTGCAGCCGCACATTGATCAATTGCGGCGATCGCTCAATTACTTGGCGATATTCGGCGATCGCCTGCTGCCAGTTTCCCATGCCAGACAACAAATCAGCCAATTCCAACCGTTTCTTCCATCCTTGGGGATACTTCTGGACGTACTTACTTAAGGTTTTTAGCTTCTGGTCTTGTCTATTTGGCTTTTCGTCTAAAACTAGATGAACATTCATGTCCACCCCAGAGGGCTGGGGGAACTGTACCAAGTATGTTGCAAGTTTTCCAGACATGTAACGGTTACTTTATAATTAATTTCTTCCATGCTTCTTGTTGTCATCGGCACTTCCCAGTCAGATATCACCTTTTGATCGGGTTTAGATTCCACCATCGAAACCACCAATCTTAAGCGGGGTGGGAGGGAATCTAGGGAAGTGTCATCTTCCCCTGCCAGATATTTGCTTAACTGCTTTTGCAGAATAGTTCGCGCCTGTTGAACTCGTTTGTAAACGTTGTCTTCTGAGAGGGCGAGTTCTTTGGCAATGTCTCTGTAAGACTTATCTTGGCAGTAGCGAAGGATAAAAGATTGGCGCAGTCTCGTAGGTAAGGACTCAATTTTGTGGTGGAGATATGCCCTTAGTTCATGACTAAATATCTCTGACTCAGGAGATTCAAGTCTGGAAGTAACTACTGCATAATCTGCAAATTGAATATCCTCAAAGTTTTTGATCCTTTGCGCCTCTCGCTTGCGTTCTCGATGCAAATCCATGCACAGGTTTTGGATGAGTCGGCTCAACCAAGCCCTGGGCTTAGTGATTCTACTCTTATAGTCTGGCCACTGATTCCAAGCTTTGAGCATTGCCCGACTGAACAAGTCTTCGGCATCATGACGATTACCTCCCATCCACTGTAAGCAGCGACTATAAAGATAATCTCGATACTGCTCCCATAACTGCCAAAAGTAAGTGTAATCGCTAAGAGACAAATCCTGTAATGGTATTTCCTTTATTGGTAAGTTCTCACTTTTCAGACCTACTAAGGAAATAAAAGCTTTTTGCCCAAAATTCGCCTGCATCTGTTACTTCCAGTTGAAAAGTTCAATTTCAGTTATTCACCTTCAACTGGCACTTAAGTAACCGTAGAATCACTGAAATAACTGACAACTTCGTTAATTTTCCTGAAGCTGTAATCTTTTTTTTATCTTCAGCAAAAAGCGATCGCTCATCCGAAAATTTTTGGTTCCCCAGAGCGATCGGACTCACAAATTTCTTAATAATAAAACTCGCCTCTGCTTTATCTCAAAAGCAGAGGCGAATATTCCTTAAACTTTTATATGGGTCGCCCGGGATTCGAACCCGGAACTAATCGGTTAAAAGCCGAGTACTCTACCGTTGAGTTAGCGACCCTTTCTCTGCATTTCGCAACTTTACCATCATAGCATAGACATCTGTAGATTTGTAAAGGGGTTTAGAAAAAATTAGCAGTCAACCTTATAGATGCGGTATGGCTAGCTCCTGGCGCTAACACAGTCAGGTTATCACCAGTATTGAGAGAGTTACGGGTGGCACTCCACGGTTCTAGACAGTAGAATTCTTTGCCTTTGACTGTCCAAAATACCACGTAGGTAGAGAAATCATCATAATCCAAGGTGAGTTTTAACTTACGGCTGCGATCTATGGCAGTGGCCGATTGACTCGTTAACTGTCCAAAGGCAAAATCAATTTCATCACGGCTAAAGTCAAAATTGCCATCAAAAGAGTGAATTTCCTTAGTTTGATTGTCTTGATACTGCTTAGAGGGAATTTCAAGCTCTAACTGAGTTTTATCACCACACAAAAAGTAGGGATGGAAACCAGCCGAAAAGGGCATTGGTGTGGATGACAAGTTTTTATACTGCTGGCGGACTTCTAGGGTATTACCTTGAAGTTCGTAGGTGAAAGCCAACTGAAAATCAAAAGGATAAACTGCTTTGGTTTGCTCATTGCTATCAAGAACGACAGTGAGACTAGCTTTATCTCCAGTTTTTTGTTCTGTTGCTTTCCACGGCAATTCACGCGCAAAGCCGTGTTGTTTGAGAGTATATTTTTGCCCGTTGTGAGTGTAAGTATTATCTGGTAGATTGCCACAAATAGGAAACAAAATTGGATTCCCACCTCTGACACTTAAATCAGGATGAGTAAAGCGTTCAGTGTCCAGGTAAAAAATTTCTTGTCCTTGAATGCGCCAACGAGTGATGATACCACCGCGTTCTGGTACGACTTCCAACTGAGAACCTGCGGCTTCATCAGAAAGAATGTAGGTCTTGTACTGTTGCTGTTGAACTGCAATACTAAACACAAATTTTAGTCCTGGGTATAGGGATAGTTAGGAGTTAGGAGTTGTAAGTTAGAAGTTAACAATTCCTAACTCTTAACTCCTAACTTTGTTACTCGTCTTCTGCAAACACGAAACGATATAACTCGCTGGGATCTGGTTCGGGGCTGTCTTCGGCGAATTTAACCGCTTCGTCGATTACATCCTGAATTTTACGATCAATTGCTTTGATTTCTCCCTCATCCGCCAGATTTTGCTCTAGCAAATAAGCTGCCAACTTCTTAATTGGGTCACGGGCGAACCAAAATTCTTTCTCCGCCTTGCTTCGCATTTCATCAGGATCTGCCAAGGAGTGACCCCGGAAGCGGTAGGTAAGCGCCTCAATTAATGTTGGGCCTTCACCTGCACGGGCACGGGCTACTGCTTCTTGAGCCACGGCTCTTACTGCTAGTACATCCATACCATCTACTTCCACGCCCACCATGTTAAATGCACTAGCTTTTTTATAAATCTCTGGCTGAGAAGTGGCTCGTTCGTGAGACATGCCAATGGCCCACTTATTATTTTCGACTACGAAAAGAATTGGCAGTTTCCATAAGGCTGCCATATTTAGCGTCTCGAAAAACTGACCGTTGTTAGCTGCACCGTCGCCAAAAAAGCAAGCTGTCACTTGGTCAGCATTTTTATCTCCTAGCACTTCGCGGCGGTATTTGCTTTGAAAAGCTGCTCCAGCTGCCACAGGAATTCCCTCAGCCACAAAAGCATAGCCACCTAGCAAGCGATGTTCGGCAGAAAACATGTGCATGGAACCACCGCGCCCTTTGCTGCAACCTGTGGCTTTGCCAAATAATTCTGCCATTACCTCTTTTGCTGGTACACCCGCACTCAGAGCATGAACATGGTCGCGGTAAGTACTACAAACATAATCTTCGCCCGGTCGCATTGATTGTACAACACCACTGCAAACAGCTTCTTGACCGTTGTACAAATGGACAAAACCAAACATTTTGCCCCTGTAGTACATTTCAGCGCACTTGTCTTCAAACAAGCGCCCTAATACCATATCCTCATAGAACCGTAACCCTTCTTCTTTAGTAATGTGCGTAGTAGCAGGATTAAAAGTGGGTAAAGTACGCTCTTGAACCATTATTTTTGAGTATCCCTGTTGTACAACTTAAACTTACGGTCTTAAATAAGTTGGTCTGATAACACCTCAGCTTTTAACACGCTAGCGTTTGCAAGACTCAACAATCAAACTTTATTTATGCACCAAAAAAGGGTCTTAGGGAATAGCTGAATTTTTAATTTTTTGATTTTTAACTTTTCAGCCCATGTCCCGTGAGGATTTGACTCTAACGGCAACATCTGCCGCTTTGGGTTTTTATCTCTCACTATTCCCCTTCATAGACTAGCAATCAAGATAGACTGCTTTCTGCATATCCATTAACAATTTAAAAAAAAGGAGGCAAAAACCTATATACCGAAATAGGTAATTGTAATTAAAGGTAAATTATGATATGGTTTTTTTCTCTAGTTATCATGGTCAATCCCCAATAGTTGTATTTTTGTTACCTTTTAGTGGGAAAGTGCCGAAAAAATCAATCATCAATAGATTCTTGCAGCCACAACAATTATGCCGTGATTAAAAGCGGTAGTTGTGGTTTGTGCTATCGAAGGCTGATAATAGTTGTGTTAAACAAAAATACTAAGAATTAAGACAAAAAATTGAGGCTTTCTAGGCGAAAGCAAAAAATTAGTACTACAATGTGACTCAAAATTTCGGGAAGGTACAAAACAAGTTGTTGCAATATACACTTGTAGAGTAAATTCTATACGGCATTGTTATGGCACGGTTTTACAGGCCTGGAACGCTCTAGGTGAATTATGTTGATCACGGTGCAGGGGAAGTAGGCTGTGCGAATTCCGCTAGATTACTACCGAATTTTAGGACTACCGTTGGCGGCAAGTGATGAACAATTGCGGCAGGCATACAGCGATCGCATTGTACAATTGCCTCGACGTGAGTATTCTCAGGCAGCAATTTCTTCTCGTAAACAACTCATAGAAGAAGCTTACGTGGTTTTATCAGATCCAAAACAACGCAGTACCTACGATCATCTGTATCTTGCCCACGCGTATGACCCAGATAACCTTGCTGCTGCGGCAGTAGCAAAGGAAAATCGTCCAGAAAGCACCAAAAGGGGTAGCGACACCCAAAGTCTGGGCATCGAAATTAGCCAAGACGAATTAGTTGGCGCTTTATTAATTTTGCAAGAGTTGGGCGAATACGAGCTTGTATTGAAACTAGGTCGTCCATACCTGATAAATAAAAATGGTGGTAAAACTGTAAGAAAAAGTAATAATCTTGCAGACGAAGAAATATACGAAAGCGCTGAACATCCAGATGTTGTTCTCACTGTTGCCCTTGCTTGTCTAGAATTAGGTCGTGAACAGTGGCAGCAAGGTCACTACGAAAATGCCGCCATATCCCTAGAAACTGGTCAAGAACTACTAGTACGTGAAGGGTTGTTCTCCAGTGTACAGGCAGAAATTCAGGCGGATCTTTACAAATTGCGACCATATCGAATTTTGGAGTTGTTAGCACTACCTCAAGAAAAGACTGCCGAACGCAGCCAAGGCTTGGAATTATTGCAAAACCTTTTAGAAGATCGTGGTGGCATTGATGGCACGAACAATGATGAATCTGGTTTAAATATAGATGACTTTTTGCGATTTATCCAGCAGTTACGCAACCACTTAACAGTTGCGGAACAGCACAAGTTATTTGAAGGTCAAAGTAAACGTCCTTCTGCTGTTGCCACTTACTTAGCTGTTTATGCCTTGATAGCGCGGGGATTTGCTCAACGGCAACCTGCTTTAATTCGGCAAGCAAGGCAAATGCTCATGCGTTTGGGCAAGCGCCAAGATGTACATTTAGAACAGTCGTTATGTGCATTACTTTTGGGACAAACTGAAGAAGCAACTCGTGTTTTAGAACTTAGTCAGGAGTACGAAGCTTTAGCTTTTATTCGGGAAAAATCTCAAGACTCTCCAGACTTGTTACCAGGGCTGTGTTTATACGCAGAACAGTGGTTACAACACGAAGTATTTCCCCATTTTAGAGATTTAGCAAACCAGCAAGCTTTCCTAAAAGATTACTTTGCTAATCAACAGGTACAAGCTTATTTAGAAGCACTGCCAACTGATGCAGAAACAACTAATGAATGGGCTGTAATTAATCCTCAATATTTTCCTCAGCCCAAGACAAATAATCCTGCTTTCCACAACAATTCAACTAGGACTTCAGGGCAATTTAATCACAGCAGAATACCTGACCCAGATTTGCCAAAAACACTAACAAAAGAAACGTCCGAACATCTGAACTTCTCACCACCTATGTGGAATTCATCTGGAAGTGTGAAATCAGAGATTCCTGCTGCTGAACGGATGAGCAGAGGCACTAATCAGCATTTGAACGGTTCAGCTAAAAGTGCTGCACCCGGTCATAACCAAAAGCGTAGGCGGAGAAAACCTACTCAATCTACTATCCGAGAGCGTATACCAGATAATCGTCCTCATTCTCGTCGTCCCCGGCGGCGGCGAACTTTTGCTAATACCATCGAAGGGAAAACACGGCTGGTATGGAGAGTGTTTATTTCTTTGGTGAGCCTATTAGTTCTCTGCGTGATAGCGACAACAACTTTTGGATGGTTAAAAAATCTGTTTTTCCCTACACCACCTATACGTGTTTCAGAGTTATTTATACAGATAAATCAACCACCAATATCTATACCTGATCTAAATAGTAAACTAGAATCACCAGAAGGGCCTTTAACAAATGCAACGGCAGAGGAAGTCATTCGGGCTTGGTTGTTAACCAAAGCTGAAGCTTTCGGGCCGAATCATGAGATTAATAGTTTAGAGCAGATTTTAACTGGTTCAGCTTTGTCTCAATCGCGGCAGACTGGTGAACAGTATAGGTTAGAAAGCCAATACTACAAATACGACCATAGTCTGAAGATAGAATCTGTAGAGAAAAGTGATTTATTTGCAGATCGTGCCGTAGTAAAAGCTACGGTTAAGGAAGCAAAGCAGTTATATGAAAATGGTAAGTTTAAAAAGTCTTCTACCGATAATTTGCGAGTTCAATATGATTTGATTCGAGAACGAGGTAAATGGCGTATCCAGAGTATATCTGCTGTCAATCAGATAATTTAGATAAGTTTGAATTTTTAGGCGATGTCTAGGACTTAACATTGCGCTGAAAGGTTTTTTTAAAAGGCTTTAATAATTCAGTGATTAGAGAAATAAATAAACTTTAGTAGTTTTGAGTTGGAATAATTTCAAGCTTCAAAATTTGCTTCAACTTCTGAATCTCAAATAGGCGTAAAATAGAAAAATAGTTTTTATTTTACTTTTAATAATAGCCACGATGGTGCAAGACGCCCCTAAAAAGGTACGGTGTACACACAAGTCCGCAGCAATATCTTTATTAATAAATCTCTCACTGCGTTTCTATCCCGCCTCGGAATGAATTCCGAGTCTCATAGCGAAAGTCCTGAACTTCAGTTCTGGGCGGGATGTCGGTGAGTGTGACAGTTTAACTTTGACAAAAATGTGGCTAGAAGATTTTTCTATATAACGGGAAAAGTCAGTTATTGTAATATCAATCCAAAGATTCCATTAACTCAATGCACTTGTGCATCTGCTGGCGCATGGTTTCCCTATCAGCATGAAACCTTCGCCCATGACCTGGTAACACCCACTCAAAAGAGTAATTAGCTAAGTTACGCATCGATTTAGTCTGTTCTGACCAAGAATACCAGCAGGCATTGTGGAATGCAGCCAGTTGATGCAAGTTTTCTGACCAAGCGAGATGATCGCCAGTGAATAGAAACTTATTTTTGTAGAGTAAAACAGTTTGTCCTTTGGTGTGACCGGGAACTGGAATAATTAATAAATCTGGTGTCAAGGCAAATGGTTCGGAACCAGTTAGCTGTATTTCTACATTGCGAGTATCCGTAGTAATATCATCAGTGTGGAGGATGCGATCGCACTGAAAATGCTCGGCAAACTTTTGATGATCTGCCACATCATCCTTATGAGTGAGGTACATATAGCAAATTGGCCCCAGTTCTTCTAAACGCTTGACTAAAGGCGGCGTAAACCGGGGAGAATCCACCAAAATATTACCTTCTGGAAGTTGAATTAAATAGCTAGCAGCACCGTAAGATTTTTCAGAATGATAGCCACAGTGGTAAACATTTTCCGCTACTAATATTGGAAACTGTTGTTGAGCAACTTTGATATCTTTTGGTTTCTCAACTGTGCCAATAGAACTAGTAGGACATGCCAAAAGTGCTTCAAGCGCTGCTAATCTTTCCGCCTCATTGGTTGGTTGATGATAAACAGCCGATTGATCATCAACATCATAAAATACTTCAGGAGCCATCCAGCGACAGGTATCACAATCAATACAGGTAGTATCTACATAAAAATCGCCGTTGACATTTTGGGAGCGACGCTGATTTAAATGAGCCATATTAATCCTTTTGCTTCCAGCCGCTTACTGGAGAGCGATAAATCCTATATCACTACGCTAGCAAAAGTGACTTGAGATTGTAGATGCCACTAGAAATAAATCTGCTTAAAAATAGAGAATCGTGAAACTGAGTCAGTAGAAAATGGGAAAACTGAACATAGACACTATCTACTGATATATTTCCAAATATGCTTTACTGTTCTAATTCCAACTGCTCAAATCCGTTTAACCCTGATAACAATAAGTTTTGCATTAAGTGTGGACAAACACTCACACCATTATTTAGAAACCGTTTCCGAGTAATACGACTTTTGGGTGAGGGTGGATTTAGCAGAACTTATGAAGCCAGGGATGCAGATAAGATAGACGAACCTTGCGTAATTAAACAATTTGTCCCTCAATTTGAAGGAACGGCTGCACTTGAAAAAGCAACGGAGTTATTTAAGCAAGAAGCGAAGCGTCTGTATGATTTGGGAGAACACCCGCAAATTCCCCGCCTGATTGCTTATTTTGAACAGGATACAGCACTTCCGCCTGCTATGAGGTACGCACACCGTCTCAAAAGTTAGGATAGGAAAGGGATGTGGGTAAAATTGTGCTTCATAATAGCCGGAAGTGCTGTAAGCGGCTTTATTTGGTGCAAGAATTAATTGAAGGGCAGAATTTATTACAAGAGTTGCAGCAGCAGGGAGCATTTAGCGAAGAAAAGATCAAACAGCTTTTAACTGATTTATTGCCTATCCTGAAGTTTATCCATGAACGTGGTGTAATTCACCGAGACATCAAGCCAGAAAATATCATGCGTCGCTTGGATGGCAAATTAATATTAATTGATTTTGGTGTTTCTAAACAAATTACAAAAACTTTTGTAGGTGTTGGCACAACAGTAGGAACACCTGGATATACACCACTAGAGCAAATGCGTGGTCAAGTTTTCTCCGCAAGTGACCTTTATAGTTTGGGTGTAACTTGTATTCGGCTATTGACACAATGTTTACCAAATACAGATGGTTCTGATGAACTTTATGATGCACTCAGAGGTTGCTGGATTTGGAGAAAATGCTTACCACAAGGTAGAAGTATTACTCCTGAATGTGGGCAAGTTTTAGATAAATTAATTCAGGATTATGTTAGAGAACGCTATCAATCTGTTGATGAGGTAATACAAGCTCTTAATGCTAAAAATCTCAATTCAGCAGTAGGCATAGATTATACAATTTTGCAAAAGCTACTAGCATCTGGTAAATGGCAAGAAGCTGATCAAGAAACTTGGAAGCTTATGCTTAGAATATCTCATCGAGAAAAAGAACGTTACCTCAGAGTAGAAGATATTAAAAATTTTCCCTGTCAAGACCTCTTAACTATTGATCGCTTGTGGGTAAAATACAGTAATGGGCGCTTTGGTTTTAGTATCCAGAAGCGAATATGGGATAGCGTTGGGGGAAAACCTGACTTAGATTTTGAAACTTGGGAATATTTTGGAGAGTGTCTAGGTTGGCGAATTAAAAATAATTGGAAGCCTTATGATTTTCTATCGTTTACATTAACTGCTCCGGCTGGACAACTACCCAGAGCAGTATGGAGTATGAGATTAGATGGAAGAAGAAAAAGACTATCTGCCCTTACATCAAGGCTTGTGAATTGTAAAATTTAGTATTTATAGAAACATTCGCTATGACTGTAATTCTATTTCTCGTTGAAGATGATCCAGATAGTGGTTATACAGCTAGAACTTTAACGGAGTCAATTTTTACTCAGGCTGACGATATAGAAACACTACGGGAAATGGTTAGTGATGCGGTTCATTGCCATTTTCCTAATGAACAAAACCGTCCCCGAAGAATCTTACTTAAATAATAAGGTATTAAAATTTTTTAGTTTTTGATTTTAAGTTTTAAAGATGCGATTGCACGAGAGATTATCGTCTCATGAGCGATCGCGCATATAATTTATAGCTGGCATTAGGCGACCTCTTTGGTAAAATTCAGGTCAACACCATTAAGTATTGGTAGAGTATGACCCAAACGCAATCCTAGTACAATCCATCCTTCAAGAGTATCTTGCAAATCTTCCCGACAAGCTTCTAGTGTTGCAGCGTTTGCCCACACACCTTGACATTCTAGAATTTCGCCATAGAAAGTTCCATCCTCAAGCAACTCGTAAGTTGCTTTGTGCATTGCTGTACGAATGTAATTTGTCAACATTCAGCTTTTTATCAACTTGGTCATAACTGAAATTTTACTTTTAATCGCAAATCAGCCAAACTCTAATTATTATGTATATTTTTTAATTTCTGAAAATGCGATCGCGCCACTTTACCAACGCGATCGCTAAAATTTACCTCCCTCCACTAACCAATAAAATGCAGATGACTAATCACCGCACTAATTAGATTATGGGTAACAGGAAGACTATCAACTACCATCCCCAGACACAACAGCATCATGTAGGAAATCGAAAAGAGAAACAACTCTTTAGCTACAGCGCGATCCTCTGGATTTTGCAACAACCGCCAAGATTTGTGGATAAATAATCCTCCCAGAATTAGGGCGATCGCACCATAAAGAATTCCACTTGCGCCCAAAGGATAAACCAATAATACGGTTGCAAATACTGTTACCAGCGTATAGTACCAAATCTGCTTTACAGTTGCCGTAGTACCTTCAATCACAGGTAACATTGGTATCCCAACTTTTGCGTAGTCATCTTTAATCATCAGAGCTAGCGCCCAGAAATGGGGTGGTGTCCACAAAAAGACGATGGCAAAAATTAACCATGCTGACCAGCTTAATGTGCCTGTGACAGCAGCCCAACCCACTAACGCCGGAATTGCCCCAGCAGCCCCACCAACAACGATATTCTGGGTGGTATGGCGTTTTAGCCAGTGGGTATAGACCAAAATATAAAAGACGATGCCAGAGAAGGCTAGCAGGGCGGCTAACAGGTTGGCAAATACTGCTAGGAGTGTAAAGGAAATTGTTGCCAGTGCGATCGCAAAAATTAGAGCATCGCGTGGCTGAACCTTACCGGATGGCATCGGACGATGGCGCGTCCGCTCCATGTCATAATCAATATCCCGGTCATAGACACAGTTAATCGTCTGGGCGCTTGCAGCCGCCAAGGTGCCACCAGTGAGAGTTACTAGCAACAGCAATGGGTCTACTTCTCCCTTAGCAGCAATCCACATACTCCCAGCCGTAGTAATCAAAAGCAACGGAATAATCCGAGGCTTCGTTAGCTGGTAGTAACTTTGAATTACCTGTAAAAATGTTCCGTGGTGGCGAGAGACATTAGTCTCAATCATTTTGGCTCTGGTTCCTTATTTGTCAACAACTTATATGCAGCCTCCGCTCAAGCTGGCTCTTTCAGGCAAACGAAAACACAGATTTTCTGCACCTGCGTGGGTCGCATCATCAGTGCTGAGTTCTGAGTTAGGAGTGCTGAGTGGGGAGTGGGGAGTTAGGAGTTAGGAGTTAGGAGTTAGGAGTTAGGAGTTAGGAGTTAGGAGTTATAAGAATTCTTCCCCAATGCCCAATGCCCCATGCCCCATGCCCAATGCCCCATGCCCAATGCCCCATGCCCAATGCCCAATGCCCAATGCCCAATGCCCTACTCAGTACTCAATACTCGTGAATCAGCACTAACTGAGTCACGCAGTGCAAGGACTGTGAAAGCCACCAAAGTACCCAGCAAAGCAGCTCCTATAGCTTGGTGAGAGACGGTGAGAGGCTCGACTTGGAGATGTAATTTGAAAGTGGCGAATCCCAACAAGATTTGTAAGGCCAACAAACCACCAGCTATATTTGCCAGTCGCCGCAAGGCTGGATGTAGCGCTGGTGTACGCCAACAGATAAATACCATTGCCAAGGTTGTTACTGTTGGCGGCACCAAACCAGCAATATGGCTGTACATTACAGTACAAAGTTGAGAACCGCCGAGGCATTGGTGTAGCGCCCAGCGAGAGCCTACCAAAGCACCTAGCAGACTTTGCAGGTAAACCAGAACAGCAGCAGTTAAACCTACCCAAGGCAACTTACCAACGGTTCCATTCCCCTGATAGGGAGTGAGTGCCGTGCCGATAATCAGGAGGGTGCTAAAAAATAACAGTGCCGTTCCTAAGTGAGCGGTAACGATATCAAACCGCAACAGTTCGGTAACGGTGAGTCCTCCCAAGATGCCTTGAAAGACGATTAAAAACAGGGCAAATGTGGATGCCCAAGGCAGCCATCTGGGTAAAAAACGACGATGCCACCAGGATAAGCCGAAGAGTGCGATCGCGCTTACACCAATTAAAGCTGCATCTAATCTGTGAAACCACTCCAGGAACACTTGGAGGTTCATTTGCTTGGCTGGCACCAGTTCGCCATAGCATAAGGGCCAGTCTGGGCAAGCAAGTCCAGCATTCATCACGCGGGTGGCGCTGCCTATTGCCATCAAAATTAAGGTGGCTATGCATATTTTCCACACCAAGCGACGAATCATTTCCTTGGGCTTTTGCTGCTGAAGTGCCGCTTCATTTTGTTGTTGTAGGACAAATTCGCTCATCAACGATACCTTCTGCCCGCTCTTGGTGGATCTGTTAAAATTTTCAATTTTCTTTTAGCGTCCTATCTTCACCCTAGCGTATAGGCTAAAGGTTTATAGATTAGCACTCACTTATACTTTGAATCACTCCAGAAAGGTTTTGCCTGAAGCTTTAGGTATTTTTCAAGATGTGAAAAATTGATTAATCACAATTAATCTAAACATCCTAAATTTTTCCTTAAATTTTTCCACTGATTTGTATCTAGTTTTGGCAGTATCTGATAGTCACCTTGTACTCAAAATTAGTAAAATAGTTAAAAAACTTAATAAAAATTTCAGACCTTTGGACTCTATGCCTTCCAGCCTAGACTACCTTAGTAAGTGAGCAGCATTAAGATAACGTAGTAAATTCAATTAAGTAAGCCGTGAATATTCCAAGTTCAATCTGGACATTACTCATTGGCATCGTGTTAACGCTAGTCAGCCTTTGGTATGGTCAAAATCACGGTCTGTTGCCAGCAGCAGCAACTGATGAAGCCGTATTAGTGGATGGTCTGTTCAACGCGATGATGATTGTTTCTACAGGTATATTTCTGCTCGTAGAAGGTATTTTAATTTACTCTGCATTTAAATACCGTCGGCGTGCAGGTGACAATGAAGACGGCCCACCAGTTGAGGGCAATGTACCTTTAGAAATCCTCTGGACGGCAATCCCAGCAATTATCGTTATCGGTATTTCTGTTTATAGCTTTGATGTGTACAACGAAATCGGTGGCTTTGATCCCCATGCTATTCATCAAGCGCCGATGATGAATCAGGAGTCAATGGCAATGCCTGGAAGTGCGATGGCGGCAACTTTAAGTGATACTCCTCCTAGCACCGAACCCAACCTCAATCAAGAAAAATCTGATGAGGCAATGCAAGACCCAGCTACCGCAGAAGTTCGTAATGCTGATCAAATTCCCCAACTGCGGAATGCTCCTGGTGTCGGTATTGTTGCTCCGACAATTGGGGGAACTCCTGATAAAGCAGGCAAACCAGCAGGATTACAGGTCAATGTCACTGGTCTACAATATGCTTGGATTTTCACCTATCCTGAAACTGGTATAACTACA
Source organism: Nostoc sp. CCCryo 231-06 (assembly GCA_023522315.1). Classification (GTDB taxonomy): domain Bacteria; phylum Cyanobacteriota; class Cyanobacteriia; order Cyanobacteriales; family Nostocaceae; genus Nostoc. Next base: position 3,031 of record JAHCSU010000057.1, on the reverse strand, counting down.
GGTGAAATGCACGTCCCCATCGGGCGAGAAGTGGAAATCAATATGACAGCCAACGATGTCATCCACGCCTTCTGGGTACCAGAGTTCCGCCTGAAACAAGATGCAATCCCCGGTAGGCAAAGCGAGATTCGTTTCACGCCTAGAAAAGCAGGCGATTATGTCTTAATCTGTGCTGAACTTTGTGGCCCCTACCACGGTGCGATGAGAGCGCCAGTAGTTGTTGAGTCAGAAGAAGCCTTTGACAAGTGGATGCAAGAACAGCTAGTTGCCAGCAAAGAAACCCTAAATCAAGCCGTTGCTGTTAACCCTGCAAATCTATCCCCAAATGAATTTCTCGCTCCTTATACCAAGGACATGGGAATTAAGCCAGAAATCCTCCATCAAGTTCACCATTAGTCAATATGTTATTTAGTCAAAATCCAATGACTAATGACCAATGACTAATGACCAATGACTAACGACTATGACACAAGCTCAGTTGCAAGAAACTGCCAATATCCCCGCCCTTAGTGAGGAACCAGGGATCAGAAAATGGCAAGACTTCTTTGGCTTTCAAACCGACCATAAGGTGATTGGGATTCAATACTTAGTCACTTCGTTTATTTTCTACTGTATTGGCGGCGTAATGGCTGACTTGGTTCGCACAGAACTGCGAACTCCAGAGGTAGATTTTGTTACCCCAGAAGTCTACAATAGTCTGTTTACGCTGCACGCCACGATCATGATTTTCTTATGGATTGTGCCAACCGGGGCAGGGTTTGCTAACTATCTAATTCCCCTGATGATTGGGGCAAAAGATATGGCATTTCCTCGGCTGAATGCTGTTGCCTTTTGGATGATCCCCCCTGCGGGTATATTGCTGATCGCTAGTTTAGCGGTAGGCGATGCACCAGATGCAGGTTGGACTTCCTACCCTCCCCTGAGTTTGGTAACAGGACAAGTAGGGCAAGGCATTTGGATTATCAGTGTCTTGCTGCTGGGTACATCATCTATTTTGGGGGCGATAAATTTCCTGGTAACATTGCTGAAGATGCGTATCCCCAGCATGGACATACACAAAATGCCCTTGTTCTGCTGGGCGATGTTTGCCACTTCAGCACTAGTTTTGGTATCAACCCCAGTCCTCGCAGCAGGTCTGATTCTCCTTTCCTTTGACTTAATTGCCGGGACAACATTTTTTAACCCAACTGGCGGTGGCGACCCTGTAGTTTACCAGCACATGTTCTGGTTTTACTCCCACCCGGCGGTTTACATCATGATTTTGCCCTTCTTTGGCGCAATTTCAGAAATTATCCCCATTCATTCCCGCAAGCCGATTTTTGGCTATAAAGCGATCGCTTATTCGTCTCTTGCAATCAGCTTTTTGGGGCTAATTGTTTGGGCGCACCACATGTTTACCAGTGGTATCCCCGGTTGGTTGCGGATGTTCTTTATGATCACCACCATGATCATTGCCGTACCTACAGGAATTAAAATATTCAGTTGGTTAGCCACCATGTGGGGTGGAAAAATCCAGCTTAACAGCGCCATGCTATTTGCCATCGGCTTTGTTGGCACTTTTGTAATCGGCGGTATCAGTGGCGTGATGTTGGCATCAGTACCCTTTGATATTCACGTTCACGATACTTATTTTGTGGTTGCACACTTGCACTACGTTTTATTTGGCGGTAGCGTGTTAGGAATTTTTGCTGCTATTTACCACTGGTTCCCGAAAATGACGGGACGGATGCTGAACGAATTTTGGGGTAAGGTTCACTTTGCCTTAACTATTGTCGGTTTAAACATGACCTTCTTACCTATGCACAAGCTAGGTTTAATGGGCATGAATCGCCGTATCGCCCAGTATGATCCCAAATTCACCACATTGAACGAAATCTGCACGTATGGTTCTTATTTACTGGCAATTTCGACATTCCCCTTCATCATCAATGCTATTTGGAGTTGGTTATACGGCGAGAAAGCTGGTAATAATCCCTGGAGAGCATTGACCTTAGAGTGGATGACGACCTCACCACCTGCGATCGAGAATTTTGATCAAACTCCAGTACTGGCTACAGGCCCCTACGACTACGGTTTGGAAAATGCTAATGAAGGTGTACCTTTATCAGATCCCAATCCAGTCTTATCTGGCGGGCCGAACTCAGTATTAAGAGCAAAACCCGACCCGGCGGTTGCTGCTAATCCCGAAGACCGGAAATAGAGTTCGGAGTGAAGAGTTAGAAGTGATGAGTTTAATAAAGTTATTAGTTAAAAATTTTGAACACCTAACTTTTAAATCCTAACTTTTAACTCCTAACTCCTAACTCCTAACTTTCTAACTCCCCATTCCCCACTTATAAAAATTCATGCAAAGTCAAACTATTGACCCAGCTAAAACCGAACTAAATCATCACCACGAGGCGGAAGCGTCCGTCGGTCATCATGAAGAACATCCAGACCATCGCCTGTTTGGGCTGTTTGTCTTTCTAATTGCTGAAGGGATGATTTTTATGGGGTTGTTCGGAGCCTACTTGGCTTTCCGTGCTACCTTACCTGTGTGGCCTCCAGCCGGTACCCCAGAATTAGAACTATTGCTACCTGGGGTCAACACCATCAATCTAATTTCTAGTAGTTTTGTCATGCACAATGCCGACACTGCGATTAAAAAGAACGATACGCGGGGTGCGCGAATCTGGTTAGCAATTACCGCTATAATGGGTGCTATTTTCTTGATAGGTCAAGTATATGAATATACCCATTTAGAATTTGGTTTAACTACCAATTTATTTGCTAGTTCATTTTACGTTTTGACTGGTTTCCACGGATTGCACGTTACCATCGGCGTTTTGGCAATAGTTGCTGTGTTGTGGCGATCGCGCGTTCCGGGTCACTACAGTAACGAAAAGCACTTTGGCATTGAAGCAGCCGAAACCTACTGGCACTTCGTTGACGTGATTTGGATTATTTTGTTCGGATTACTGTATCTACTGTGAGTATTAAACCTCATCTATGTTGAGAACCGTAGTTTTTGCCCTCACCCTAAATCCCTCTC
>JAHCSU010000568.1 GCA_023522315.1 Nostoc sp. CCCryo 231-06 | reverse complement strand
TAAGTTGTCTCATTGAATCAGGAATCTCAGTGGCTTTAGCCCTGAGAGTGTCAACGCAACTCTCGCTTTTACTAAAGCATTTGAGAAAACTATCGAGAAATTCACTGAAGCAGCCCTTGTTAAAATGGATGAGCTGCGAAAAAAGATTTGGGGTAAATTACGGGGAAATCTGAAAGCAGAAACAGCCCTCGTTGCTGCTGAAAAAGGCTCTAAACCAGATTTAGACAGGGTTGCTGCTTACTTGCAGGTAATTTTACACGAAGAACCGGAGTTTGCTAAAGAAGTAGAAACACTGGCTCGTGAAATTCAGGCTGGTAAGATAGTAGACAAAAGCAATATGACTCAAATCAATCAAGACAATGCCAAGGGATGGCAAACTAAGGTTGAGGGTGGAACAGTTTATCAAGGCGATATTAACATTCATCATGCACCCCCCAATTCTTGAAGTGAGCCATCATGAACCAAAGCAACCAGGATAATGCCAAGGGCTGGCAAACTCAAGTTGAGGGTGGAATCGTTTATCAAGGCGATAATATTATCTACAATTCCCCTACTCAGCAGTTACACTCATCTCCTCCAAATAATATTCCTTATCGGGGTGTCGCCCACTTTGTCGGGCGGGATGAGAAACTTGCAGAAGTGCATAAAAAGTTGCTGCAAAATGACAACGCAGCAATTTTGGCTGTGGCTGCTATGGGAGGAATGGGTAAAACTGAACTGGCGACACAATACGCACATCGCTACAAAGTCAATTATCCTGGTGGGCTTTGCTGGTTAGATGCCAGAAAACCAGATTTAGCAGCAGAGATTGTAGAGTTTGCTAAGTTTCACATGAAACTGGAAGTACCGCAAACCTTATTGACTTCCCAGGAACAAGCAAAATGGTGCTGGCATAATTGGCAACCACAAACAGAACTAGTCTTGGTAGTATTGGACAATGTTGACGATGTGACTAACTGGGAAAAATATCGCCCAGTCCTGCCAACAGATAACCGCTTTCGTATATTGATGACAACTCGGTTGCGAAATCTCGGTTCAACAGTTCAACAGATAACTTTGGATGAACTGTTACCAAACGATGCTTTACGACCAAGCCGAACCCCTGTTACTGCAAGCTTTAAAAATTCGTCAGCAGGTATTTGGGGTAAATCATACCAAAACGGTTAATATTCGGCAAAATCTAGAAAGTCTTCAAGCTCAAAAGAGTGCTAATCGTAAAGTTAAGACCAATACTAATAATTCTTGGTGGCAGAAACTTTTAGGGTTATTTGAGTGAAGCAAAAGTTGTAATTGCCAGAATATCTTCAGATTCTAAATCGTCATAATCTTTCAATATTTCTTCAGTAGTCATACCAGAACTGAGCAGTTCCAAAATAAACTCAACTGGATAACGAAGTCCTCGAATGCAAGGTTTACCGTGGCAGATATTTGGATTATGAGTGATGCGTTGTAGAAGTGTGTTATCCATAAACTCTTACCATACTTTTGTTCTCATCTTCTAATTCTAGATGCGAACTGACAGCAGCCCATTGCGATCGCACTGCCTAAGTGTTAAAACTTTTGGTGTATTGACTTATACGCAAATTACCCCATTCGCGCTGCGATCGCACACATTCAACCCTCTTCAAAATGCACCAAAACCACGTTAAGCTGAATTAGAGAGACAATTTATTGCGCTTTTTAATATACAAATCTCTGTTTTTGTCAAATTTTAATTTTTTCTGCTTGAGAAACCCGGAATGCTAGACCAAATTTTTAATTACCTCGACTTTCATTTCAGCCTTGAAGCCCTTATAGTTCTGTCGATCCTGGTGGTTTTAGAGGCGCTGTTATCTGCCGACAATGCGATCGCCCTGGCTGCGATCGCTAGGGGGCTGGAAGATAAAGAACTTGAGCGTAGAGCTTTGAACTTTGGTTTAGTCGTTGCTTATGTGCTAAGAATCACCCTGATTCTCACTGCCACTTGGGTGCAACAATTCTGGCAATTTGAATTATTGGGTGCTGCTTATCTGCTGTGGTTGGTATTCCAACACTTTACCTCTCAAGAAACTGAAGGTGATCACCATCATGGGCCGCGTTTTAATTCATTGTTGCAAGCGATACCTGTGATTGCATTTACAGATTTAGCATTTTCTTTGGATAGCGTGACAACTGCGATCGCAGTTTCTCAAGAAAAATGGCTAGTGCTGACGGGTGCAACAATTGGTATTATTACGCTGCGATTCATGGCAGGATTGTTCATCCGTTGGCTAGACGAATATGAAAACCTAGAAGACGCAGGCTATGTAACTGTAGCGTTGGTAGGCTTGCGCTTATTGTTGAAAGTGGTGAACGATAGCTTAGTTCCACCAGAATGGATCATGATTGCTGCGATCTTCCTGATTTTAGGCTGGGGATTTTCCAACCGTGTTGGTACTGAATTACCCCAAGTAGAACCAGAAAAGAGCGAAGTCTCTAAGTAAGAAGATGGGGATGAGGGAGATGAGGAAAAATAATAATTGTTCATTTGTTTATCCCACTCCCTATTAGACATCTCCAGAAATTAATTATGCATTACCTAAAATACTTGTAGATACGCGAAATTTCGCGTCTCTACTTTTTCGGAGATGTTTAATGTTTTCCCAAAGCTATTTCATTCTGGACATAAACCGCCCAGAACTAAAGTTCCTCGGCTCATAGCTAAAGTCCGTTAAAACGGACTATAACCCCTTCTCAGTCGTCTTTAGACGACTTTCGCTATTAGACTCAGAATTCATTCTGAGGC
>JAHCSU010000567.1 GCA_023522315.1 Nostoc sp. CCCryo 231-06 | reverse complement strand
GCTTTACTTTCTTGGCATTATCCTATTAATTTAGCACGCTAAGTACCCAAGAGCCGCCTAGATGAGAATGAAATAGCCCTGGGTGTTCGGGGACTATAAATAGATTACTGTTCACTGTTAAAAATGCTTAAATAAACCGTATAATATTTAACTCTTGTTCCCTGTGGTTGCTTTACTAAAGGAGAGGTCAGTTTTCCTCTTGGTTTCTTGATAAAAGCAATTAAAACACAACGTTACAAATGACTCAGGAAAATTTTAAACAAGCGATTGTCGAAGCGCATCAGCGATTAGAAAACCTTTCGGAGCTTGCAAGTCTCGCAACAGATAAATCTATACAGCCGGATTCCCCTATAGAGCTTTTGCAACAAGCAATCGCCGAAATCTCTATTTCTCTGGAAGAGTTACACCAAGAAAATGAGGAATTGATCGGTACACGCAATTTGTTAGAAGCCGAACACCAACGTTATTACGATTTATTTAACTTTGCCCCAGACGGTTACTTGGTTACAAATACTACTGGAATTATCCAGGAAGCTAACCATGCTGCCGCTAACTTATTGAATGTGCGCCAGTCTTATTTGATTGGTAAACCAATGTCTGTGTTTGTGTATCAGACAGAACGGCAGAAATTTCGTAAAATCATGCTGCAATTGCAACAGCAGGGGCGAGTCAAAAGAGAAGAATTACGAATTTTTCATAATGAAGGAAGTATAGATTTTCCGGCAGAATTAACTGCGATCGCAGTGGAAAATAGTCAGGGTAAAACTGGAAACTTGCGCTGGCTATTTAGAGACATTAGCGAACGCCACCAGAAAGAACAGAAAATCCGTGAACAAGCTGCCCTACTAGACATCACAACAGACGCAATCATCGTAGAGGATTTGCACAACAAAATCTTATTCTGGAACCAAGGCGCAGAGAATATGTACGGCTGGCAAGTTCAGGAAGCTGAAGGAAACAACGCCTGGGAACTTTTATCTCAAGAAAAATCACCTCTACTCACAGAGGCTCTGAAAACTGTTATTGAGCAAGGAAACTGGCAGGGAGAGTTGCATAAATTCACAAAAAATGGTGATGAACTAATCATTGCTAGCCGATGGGTATTGATGCTCGATGCCACAGGCTTGCCTAAATCAATCCTCACCGTTGACACCGATATCACCCAGAAAAAACAACTCGAAACCCAGTTATCGCGTAGTCAACGCTTAGAAAGTGTAGGCACTCTCGCCAGTGGTATTGCTCACGACCTTAACAATATTCTCACCCCAATGATGGCAGTTGCTCAACTGTTGCCCATAAAATATCCTGAGCTTGATGACATTTCGCGGCAAATGCTGAAGATGCTAGAAACCAATGCCAAACGGGGCAGTAATTTGGTGCGCCAAATTTTGTCATTTACCCGTGGTTATGAAAAAACAGGCACAATCGTACTACTATCGCAACTGATCGAAGACATCAAGCAGATAGCCCAACAGACATTCCCCAAATTCATCGACATCAACACAGACATAGCGCCAAATATTGGGATTGTTGTCGGAGACAGCACCGAACTGCATCAGGTGTTGATGAACCTAGCAGTCAATGCTCGTGATGCCATGCCCAATGGTGGTAAACTCTGCATTTCTGCTACCAAAGTGTTCATCGATGAAAACTATGCCAGGATGCACATAGGGGCAACAGTTAATTCCTACATTAGGATTACAGTTGCTGATACTGGAGTTGGCATTCACTCAGAAATTCTTGATCGGATTTTTGATCCGTTTTTCACTACCAAAGAAGTGGGTAAGGGGACGGGACTGGGTTTATCTATATTGATGGGCATCGTCAACAGCCACGGCGGTTTTGTAGAAGTAGCCAGTCAGGTAGGAATTGGGACTAAATTTCAAGTATACTTGCCAAGCAAGGAGGGCAGCAGTACTTCTCAAGTAATAGATGAGATAGAAGTAACAACAGGTCAGGGAGAATTGATTTTAGTTGTCGATGATGAAGTAGCCATCACTGAGATTACTAAAACTGCACTGGAAATCTATAACTACAAGGTATTGACTGCCCAAAATGGGATTGAGGCTCTTGCCCTCTACACCCAGCACAAAGATTAAATTAGGCTGGTGCTAATGGATATAATGATGCCGTCAATGGGTGGGGAAACAGCTATCCGCACCTTGCAAACCATTAACCCGCAAGTACCAATTGTTGCGATGAGTGGATTAGTTACGGCTGAGGCATTAGTCCAAACTAAGGGTATTCATATCCAAGGCTTTTTAGCGAAACCCTTCAGTGCTAAACAATTATTGAACTTTGTCCAAACAAGATTTCGTTAAAAATAGTTAAAATTTTGGAGTTTTGTGACTCTGTGTTTACTCAGTTACCAACTATCAACGCCCTGAAACAACCCACTAGCTCTGCTTGGGTTGAACAAGCGATCGCTAATTTAGATATCATCTTACTCGACCACTCCCACTGTGAACGCAAAGCAGCAGGTGTAGCCTTGAACATGATGTTTCGCTACCCTTCCAATACTAAAATGGTGCGGGAACTAACTGCGATCGCCCGCGAAGAACTAGAACACTTTGAGCTAGTTAACCAATGGTTAGAACGCCGGAATATTCCCCTAGCCCCCCTACCACCGCCTCCCTACGGCGCTGGTTTAAAAGCTGCTGTCCGCCTTAAAGAACCTGAGCGATTTCTGGATTCCTTACTAGTCACTGGTTTAATTGAAGCTCGTTCTCACGAACGCCTGGGACTATTAGCTGCTCACTGTCCAGAGCCAGAGTTAGCAAAATTTTATCGTGGGCTAATGGCATCCGAAGCGCGTCACTACGGTATATATTGGGTATTAGCTGCTACTTATTTTGACAAAGAAATTGTCATGCAACGGCTTGACGAATTGGCAATTGTCGAAAGTGAGTTGCTGGCGACTTTACACCCAGAACCTAGAATTCACAGTTAGTAGACTAAGGGAACAGATATGAAGCTTCAGTTAACACACCTGAGACTGCTTGTCTCCAACTACAAAGATTCCTTTCTGTTCTACCGGGATCTGCTGAAATTTGATGTCGATTGGGGCGATGAAGCTAGCGGATATGCTGAGTTTAATACCGGATATCTCAAGCTGGGTTTGTTAAAACAAGAATTAATGGCTGAAGTAGTTCCAAGAATAGAACAGCCTTCTTATGTTGCCAATCGAGATAAAATTGTCTTGATTTTCGCAGTCGATAACGTGGATGAAGTCTATGAGCAAGTCAAAGCTCAGAATGCGATCGTTGTAACTCAACCACAAGATCGCCCCAGATGGGGAATTCGCACAGCTCATTTTCGCGATCCTGATGGCAATCTCATCGAAATCTACAACAATCTGGGAATTGTCAGTTAATGAACCTTATAGCGTTTCTCGTTTACGTGAGGTACACCCGTAGGGGCACGGCACTGCCCATTGGTGTCAACTTAAGCGCAAACCCTTTTAAAACCTCGTTTCCAGCCAGAGGCTGGAAATGCTGCTCCTGGCGGCTCTGCCGCCAGCAAGGGAGGCGGAGCCTCTAGAACGGCATGGACAATTACAGTTCTAATCAGGCTAGCTTCGACTATTCAAATTTACTGTCTATGTAGATGCTGGCTTTTTCTTCAGGACTCTATTCAGAAAACAACTACCAACAGTCTGGAAATTGCACCAGGTTTAGGAATAGCAGTTGCTGTTATAAAGAATGGTCTTTTTCGACCTGGTTAATGTCTGAAATACTTTTATTTAAATTGGATTATTTAGATTTAAATTAATACTAATAGTTTCTGATTATTTTTTTAAATTTTAAAGGGCGCGATTAAAGGAACCAAACCTGCGATCGCAGACTTTGTTTATATAGTCCCAGGCTTTAAGTAGTGGGATTATATAAAGCTTCTGAGCATAAATTTGGCTTGTTTGGGGCAACTTTTATTTAAATTAATCTTTTATTAACTAACCCTAAATTAAATAAAGGATTACCCAAACTTAATCAAAATCAAATATTTTTCATTCAGCATTATCTTTAAGTAACCCAAACCATCCTCATGACATTCTCAAGACGTAAATTCTTTGCAGTAGCAGGTACAACTGCTGTAGGCACTTTGATGGTGTCTCCTTTAGAAGGTCTTCTTGCCAAACAAACTTTTGGCCGAAGATTTGGTAAAGGATATGGGCCACTTGTACCAGATCCCAATGGCTTGTTAGATTTACCGGCTGGATTTCATTATCGAACTTTTTCTTTAACAGGTGAATTGATGAACGACGGCACTAAAGTGCCTGGTGGTCATGATGGTATGGCGGCTTTTCCCGGCCCCAAAAACACAGTGATTCTGGTTCGTAATCACGAACTTAGCCCTACTTCTGATACACAAGTTCAGGGTACAAATCCCTACGATCCATTTTGCAAAGGTGGCACAACAAATTTGGTTGTTGGGCCCAATTGCCAGCTAATCAAACACTTTACTTCTCTAAGTGGAACTTTTCGTAACTGTGCAGGTGGACTAACTCCTTGGGGTTCATGGATTAGTTGTGAAGAGAACACCTCCACTCCGACTTCGTTTCCGCTAGGAGATAGAAACTATGTCTCGAAGTTCCACGGCTATAACTTTGAAGTTCCAGCTAGCACCACTACTTCTGTGAAGCCTGAGCCTCTAATAGCTATGGGAAGATTTAACCATGAAGCTGTTGCCGTAGACCCGAAAACAGGAATTGTCTATGAGACAGAAGATAGGGGGGATAGTCTCTTCTACCGTTTTATCCCGAAAGTGCCTGGTAAGTTAAAGGAAGGAGGCACGCTTCAAGCTTTAAAATTCAAAGATATCTTTCAAGCACAAACCTTTGCGGATTTCCCCAAGCGGAAGCCGATGAAAGTCGAATGGGTGACGATTACTGAGCCAAATCCCCCTGAAGATACTGTACGAGTAGAAGGTTTCGCAAAAGGAGCGGCCCAGTTTGCTCGTGGGGAAGGTATTTGGTACGGTAACGGTGAATTTTACTTTTGCTGCACAAGTGGTGGTGCTTTAGGGCTTGGCCAAGTGTGGCGCTATATTCCGGCTAAAGAGACAATTGAACTGTTTGTAGAATCTACATCTGTTGCCGAACTGGAAAATCCAGATAACATAGTTGTTTCACCTTACGGCGATCTCATTCTTTGTGAAGATGGAGATGATCAGCAGTTCTTAGTAGGTGTTACTCCCAAAGGAGAACTTTATCAATTCGCGCGTAATGCTCTGAATACAAACGAGTTCGCTGGTGCTTGCTTCTCACCTGATGGTAAGACTTTGTTTGTCAACATCCAAACTCCTGGTATTACTTTCGCAATTTGGGGCCCTTGGACAAGTCATAACTGATATCAAGTTGTAATATCAATGTCCGCGAGGCCGATAGCGAAGGGTTAGCGAGTCTTGCCTACGGCACGTCATAGCCCGCACTTCTCTACGAGAGGCTGCGCCAACGATAAAGCTCAGTGACCACCGCAGGCATCGCTACTATATCGTTGAATTGTCGTTGGGAAAGAGACTTGGGGAGGGGAAAACAATCCCTCTCCCCAAGTCTTTTCATTGACACCTTGAGAGTACTGCCTGAAATCGACTCTGCAAGAATTGCTATTTGCTAGGTAAATTGGGATATAGAACCAGAAAAATTTTCTGGGTAAACTTGACCAGCAAATGGTAATGAAAAACTATTATCAAGATTTTTTAATTCGTGATTGGGTGCAAAGCGATCGCACCAGAGCCGCCGAAGTCATCAGTTATGTATTATCAGAATACGGTCTGGGTTGGGAACCAAAGGGCGCTGACCGAGATGTGCTGCGAGTGGAGGAATATTATTTAGCTACTGGGGGAGAGTTTTGGGTAGTTGAACACCAAAGCCAGTTAGTGGGTACTGGGGCATATTACCCCATACACCGTGGCGAAAAAGCTGTAGAAATCCGCAAAATGTATCTTTTGCCCAGCATCAGGGGTTTAGGATTAGGAAAATATTTGTTACAACAGCTAGAAGCAGCGATCGCAGAGCGTGGTTTTGGGCAAATTTGGATTGAAACTTCCAGCGTTTTGGTGGAAGCAGTCAAGCTGTATGAAAGCAACGGCTACACTCCAGCAACGGGAGTAGAAACAACAAGGTGCGATCGCGTGTATGTTAAATTCCTCAACCAACCCTAAATGCATACTTGGATTAAAAATCTTACAGGCTTACTCAATCTTTTTCTCCAATCCCATTGTCCTCTATGCCAACGTGCAACCTCGCAAGAATTTTGTCAGAACTGCACCAGACAACTGCAAAAATGTCAACGTCAAGACCCGATTTCTCTATGGCAAAAGCCAATACCAGTATTTGGCTGGGGGGAGTATGGTGGCCCGGTGAAACGAGCGATCGCGGCGATGAAATACGAAAATCAACCCCAAATAGCTCGTCCCTTGGGTCACTGGTTAGGAGAAGCATGGTTATTAAATTCACCGAGCCAAGATAGCCGGCCTGTGGTGGTTCCCATCCCACTCCACCCCAGCAAGCAAAAGCAACGTAAATACAATCAAGCTGCATTGATAGCACAAAGCTTCTGTGAAACAACTGGATTAAAATTGAAACTAAACGGTTTAGCAAGAGTGCGAGTAACTGAAGCCCAATTTGGTTTATCAGTATCTAAACGAGAACAAAACTTGGCTAACGCTTTTGCTGTTGGCCAAGAATTTCGCCATCGTCTCCCAAATGTCCCAGTGCTGTTAGTGGACGATATTTATACTACTGGTGCTACTGCTAGGTCTGCTGTACAAACACTTCATCAGTATGGAATTGTGGTTTTAGGATTAGTAGCAGTAGCCACTGCCGTCAAAGACGGAGAAATCAAGAATTAATCGGCAGGCTTTAGCAGATAAGTACATAAATCGACCGAATTACCCTATTTCTGTAGAAAAAATTGCTTGAAATGTATGAATAAAGTTTTTGCGGCAGGTTTAAAACAACTCATCATTATTCCTGCCACATTGCTGGCAATAGGCATAAGTACAAGTGCAGCTTTTGCTCAAAATAAGTTGTATAGTCCAATTCCTTTATCTAACAGTACTGAATTTTCCGATAGCCTCTCAAACAAAGACATTCCCACAGGTCAAGGTGGGTTTGCCCGTGATTACACAGTGAAGTTACAGAAGGGCGATAATTTAGCAGTTGACCTGTCATCCGAAAACTTTGACAGCATCATCACCCTGCTAGCACCTGATGGATCGACTTTGGCAGAAAATGATGATGGCCCTGATGGTAGTAGCAATTCCCTACTATTTACTCGCATCGTAGAGACGGGGAATTATGTGATTCGTGTCCGGTCTTTTGGGGAAACTGGGATTGGGGCTTTTAAACTCAAGGTGACAAAGCTGCAACCGATTAAATGAATTTGTCATTTGTCATTGGTCATTTGTCATTTGTCAGGAGTTAAAAGTTCTTTTCCTGCTCCTCTATCCCCCCATTTATTAAAAGGCGGTCAATACACAGAGAAATAAGGCTTCAGTCCACTCAACGACTGCGCCGTAGGTATCTCCTGTGTGTCCGCCTAATTTGTGGTTGAACCACGCACCAGTTAAAGTGGCGATCGCACTTCCAGCAATTATCATTGTCAGTGCGAGAAATAGCTGCTGTTTATCTATCAACCAAAGTAAACCACTCAAACTAACCAGCAACAACAATCCTGGTAACAAATCTTTGTAAGAACGAATGGCTTGTTTGTGAAATGCACCTTTACCAGTTGGTTTCAGGTAAGGATATCGCGCGATCGCTACCTGTTGTCCCCAACGTCCCCAGCCACAAGCAGCCATCAGCAACAACCAACGGTTTTCTGGCATATCCGTCAAAGCTGCTATTTTCAGTATCACCAAGGCGATCGCAGCCATAGCTCCAAATGCACCTGTAGCACTATCTGTCATCACTTCCAGCCGCCGATTTGGGTCGCCCACTGCCAAACCATCGGCAGTATCCATTGCCCCATCTAAGTGCAGTCCTCCAGTTATGGCAATCCAAACGCTGACTACTAAAGCACTACGAGTTAATACTGGCATACCCAGATAATCCATTCCCGTATCCAGTAATCCTAAAATTCCCCCAATTATTAACCCTACAACCGAAGCAAGACGTGCGACTCCCCCAAAGTCTAATCCGTCCAAATACGGTATTGGAATACTTGTATAAAATATAATACTAGCTGCCAGCTTTAACAGCAACTTTTTCCACCACTGTTGCTGTTTTGTCATCTTAGTAACATTAATATAGGGTTAATTGCTGGATAATAGACTTGGGTTAATTGACACTCCTCGACCTGAAGGTACGTTCGCGTTAGCGTCTCGAAGAGAGGATTCTTGAATCAACGAGATCACTTAACCTGGATTCCTTGCGTTGTCCAGACCAGAGGTGAGGCTCTCCTCAAGCGTTACTTTGGGTATGCCCTACCCTAGTTGCATTGCTGAGGCAGTGCGTTGGGCGGCTATGCCGACTTGAAGCAACTGCCGTGCAAGTCCTATTTAGTTTGAAACAAAAATGCTCCAAAATTCTGAGTCGTGTTGAGCGAAGTCGAAACACGAGTCTAGCTCCTATAAATCTTTTACCTACTGCTAGGAAGAAACTAGAACAATGCAGTAGAACCGCATAGATTTAATTGTCGAAGGCGTTGCCTCTCCCTTTGGGAGAAGGTTCAGCGTTGCCTTTCGGCGACAAGGTGTAATAAGATGGTTGATTACCTTATCCACTATAATTAGAATACCACACCTTGAGGTAGTTATCAATGTCGAAACCGGAAATATTTATCACTTTCCGCGTGACTCAACAGGAAAAAGATTTGGTTAGGTTGTACTGCGAACAAGAAGCAAGAAACCAAACAGAAGTACTCAGAGAGTTAATTCGATCTTTGAATCGGAGAATTAGAAAGCCGTCCGATCCATGACGGGGCTTTAAACCCATTTTTTCGGTAAAACTAACATGAGCGTACTTTAAAACTTTAGATAAGATTTACTTCTATTAGAGATTCTTCTTAAAAATTTTGTTATGCTGTTCTAAGTGGTAAATAAATAATTAAGGTACTTTTTATACAAAAAACGAATGATTCAGGAAATTAAAATTCCATCAGGGAGCAAAATTTGTGTTTTGTATTCGTTAACTAAAAACTTACTCTAAATTATTTAGACGATTGCCCCACAAAATTGATATTTTTTAAATGTAGGAAGTAAACAAGCTATTCAATTATGACAGTTTAGCTATGTTGTCGCTCTCCTTAGCTCAATCGCTATTTTCCTATGAGTCACCATCTACCCGACATCAGGATACCAGCTCCGTGCATTATTAACACGGGCATCATTGTGAATAAGCTCGACATCCGGCGATTGCTGACAGACTTAGGTCGAGTCCACTACATCTACACCCAAGAAGATAAGGTACTGAGCGAGGGCGAAGGGGATGTGATGGAAGTTTTCGCCAATCCGCAAAGGTCTACCTTAGTGGCTAACCACGCGCTATATCTGAATGTTTGTAGTTTTGATTACTTGGAACTCAAACAGTCGGCGCAACAAGAAACCTATTTTGATTTGATGCAAGAAGGAGTGTGTCTGCGGTTGATTCCCCGCTCAACCCCCATACAAGAGCGACGAGAGCGAAACTTCAATGTCAGCGCCATAGAAGCGATGATGGAGCAAGTCCTCTCAGCCAGGTGGGATGCAGAAATTGACGATGACTGTTCTGATTCTTTTTAAAATAGCGACTGTTATACCAAATTTATGTAGGGGCAATTTATGAATTGCCCCTACATCGTATAGTTTTGCGTAAGTCCTACAGGCGCATCTTCAACAATCCAAAATGGCATGAGTGCGAATTTTTCCTTTGAATGTCTTGCAAGCTGTAGCCAAACCAAAGCTAGAGCAGGAGTGTTTTTTACTCCTCACGGTGTTGTAGAAACTCCCAGATTTATGCCAGTGGGAACGCTGGCAAATGTTAAAACTATCACCCCATCGCAGCTCCGAGATACTGGGGCGCAAATGATCTTATCCAATACTTATCATCTTCACCTACAACCAGGGGAAGCGATCGTGGCTGGGGGTGGTGGGTTGCACAAATTTATGGGTTGGAACGGCCCAATGCTCACAGATTCGGGTGGGTTTCAGGTGTTCAGTTTAAGCGAGATGCGAAAAATTACTGAAGAAGGCGTAACTTTTCGCTCGCCCCATGATGGACGAATTATTAATTTGACACCAGAGCTATCCATTCAGATTCAAAATACTTTGGGGGCCGATGTGATTATGGCCTTTGATGAGTGTCCGCCTTACCCAGCTACTCGCCAAGAGGTTGAAACTGCAACTGAGCGCACTTATCGCTGGTTAGAACGCTGCATAACGGCTCATCAACGGAGTGAACAGGCGTTGTTTGGCATTGTACAGGGGGGCGTATATTTGGATTTGCGTTGCCGTGCGGCTGAAGCTTTGGCTAAGTTAGATTTGCCCGGATATGCCATTGGGGGCGTGAGTGTGGGAGAACCACCAGAAATGATGGCTGAGATTGTGAAAGTCACAGCGCCGCTTCTACCGCCTGAAAAGCCGCGTTATTTGATGGGTGTCGGTACTTATCGGGAAATGGCGATCGCGATCGCATCTGGTATAGATTTATTTGATTGCGTAATTCCCACCCGTTGGGCGAGACATGGTACAGCCATCGTGCAGGGCGGACGCTGGAATTTAAAAAATGCTAAGTTTCGTGAAGATTTTACGCCATTAGATGAAACTTGTCCTTGCTACACTTGCCAAAATTTTAGCCGTGCTTACATATCTCATTTAGTGCGATCGCAAGAAATTTTAGCTTATACTTTGTTGAGCATTCACAATATTACCGAACTAATTCGCTTTACCCAAAAGATTAGAGAAGCAATATTAAGCGATCGCTTTGTCACAGAATTTGGTCACTGGCTAAACTCATCTCAATCAGCACCAGATGAGGAGGAAATTATAAATGACAAATAACTATTGACCAATGACCAAGAGCCAAACCATGTTAAGATATTTCTCAATTATGAAAGCTGTGTTGGATAGTTGGATTTAAACAAACATGGAAGCAGCACTTTTATTAGCAAAACTGCCTGAAGCATACCAAATCTTTGATCCTTTGGTAGACGTTCTCCCAGTCATCCCCGTATTCTTCTTATTGCTTGCTTTCGTTTGGCAAGCAGCCGTGGGATTTAGGTAAGTTAATCTATTTTTAAATTTATAGAACAGGTACTATACCTGTTCTATTTTTTTGTGGCTGTATATTGGATAAAGTTAATATTTATTAATATTTTGTAATGATTTAATATAATAAATAAGATGTGAATCAAGCCATGTCAATATGAAGCCTTGAAAGCCAAGCTTAGAGTCAGGGAGAAATCAGTTATGGGTAATATCAAATTCGTTAAAGAGAATAAAGAAGTAGTGGCGGCAGATGGTGCGAATCTCCGGCTCAAAGCGATGCAAAATGACATTGATATATATAAGTTCATTGGCAAGATGACCAATTGCGGTGGTAATGGTCAGTGTGGTACTTGCGTTGTGGAGATAGTTGAAGGACTAGAAAATCTTTCCCCCCGCACAGATGTAGAAAACCGCAAATTTAAAAAAAAGCCGGAAAATTACCGCCTTGCCTGTCAAACTTTAGTGAACGGCTCAGTCAGTGTAGTCACCAAGCCTTAAGTTTTCAAATCTGCCACTGCTTCAATTTTTATCCAGTCAGTAGTCAAAATACTTACCAAAATTAAGTTTCCTGATTTTGAATTTTGTTAGCGCACGTCATTTTAAATTTTGAATTGGTATAACTCTGTCGTCGATAATGCTATCCTAATGTTGTTGACTGGAAATTTAAGAGAGGTTTTCTTGCCATGCAAGTTAATGACCTGGGGTTCGTAGCGAGCATTTTGTTCGTACTAGTCCCCACTGTGTTTTTACTAATTCTGTACATCCAAACTGCAAGCCGCGAAGGTGGAAAAGATAATTAAGAGTTTGTGTATCAAATAAAGAACCCCTGCACCAGTAGTGTAGGGGTTTTTATTTATTTATCAACCACTAACTCTATTTTGACTTTAAGCGATCGTCCGCGCCAACAATACCGGACAAGTGGCATTGACTCGAACATAGTCAGACAAGGAAGATCCGATAAGTCGGTCTATATCAACAAAACTCTTAGCGATGGATGGACGACGATCTGGAGAACCGAGCAATAATAAGTCTATATTCAACTCCTCTGCCAACCGACAAATTTCTTCACCAGGTTTGCCACTACTGATATAAGAACGAGATTGGATGCCCTGTTTTTCAGCTTCTGCAACTGCGGCTGCTAAAACTGGATTTTTGTTTGAACTAACTTCAGTTATTTCGGATTTTTTGCCGCCTAAATCTGTGGTAATATTTGCCAAAATTAACTCGCCGCCCTGAATATCTCGCAGTAAAAACAGTGCCAATTTCAAGCAGTTTTTTGCGGAATCAGAGTTGTCTATTGCCACCATAATGCGCTTAATTTTTTTGACATAAATATCATCTTTTACCAGCAACATGGGGCGAGAAGATAGCTGGAAAACATACTGACTGACTGAGTTTGATAAAATGGATTGCAACCGTTTAAGTCCGCGTGAACCCATAATAATCAAGTCAGCGTCGATTTCATCAGCTACTTGGCAAACTACATCTTTCGGGTCGCCTTCGCGCAAAATTGAAGAAACCTGGCTAGGATCTAAGTTCAAAGTTTGAATGGCATTCGCCAGAATTTTACCACCATTTTCCCATTTAGTTGTCATGGTAGCAGCAGTATTTTGTGCCTGAACAACATGCAAAATTGTCACTTTTGCAGATTCAATAGAAGGGATTTCTCTCAGGGTTTTGAGCATTTCTTCTGCGTGTCCCAATCCCGATACAGTCAGCAAAATTCTTCTGATCATATTACGTAATTTTTGTGAAGTTTACTTTTGTTTACGCTGTTAATACTTGGCTCAGGTCAGATTTTTACTGCCTTGCTCAACAACCTAGTCAGTAACTTTGCACAAATAAACTTTGTTTTTTAGTATTTAACACTCAAACAAATGACAAAGTACAAAAAGCTCAACAAATGTTTAAGTTCATTTGCACAGAGTTACTCAAATTTTAAATTAGAGTTCAATGATTAAGCATACTCTCAATTTAGCTTGATAAACTTAATGAATTATGATGATAGCTATTATTTTTAATTTATATTAATTTTTATTAAATAAAAATGAGTTAAGTATTGCAA
The DNA here is from genome assembly GCA_023522315.1 of Nostoc sp. CCCryo 231-06. Lineage (GTDB taxonomy): Bacteria > Cyanobacteriota > Cyanobacteriia > Cyanobacteriales > Nostocaceae > Nostoc. Next base: position 20,404 of record JAHCSU010000567.1, on the reverse strand, counting down.
AAAAATGCCAACATAATTGAAACTAAAACCCTCCAGATTCTATCTGGAGGGTTTGTTTGATTGCTTGCGAGATTTGCTTAACTTTGATGTGCTCCTGGTTGTCCGTTTTGGACTACAAACGAAGCTAGGGTTTTAATAGAAGCATTCAAGTCAACAATGCTCGATACCACACGGTAGTCACTTTGCCAGCGTTGTGGGGTAAGCTTACAACGGACATATCCCCGGAAGGCTCCGTCAAAGAACTTAGTATGAGGATTGTTGCTTAGAGCAGCTTGAACTGGAGGAATAAATGCTGTGGGAAAGTCAGAGGTAATTGAGGTTCCTACAAACTCAGTGCCTACCGTCGGTGAGTTTGGGTTATTAAAATCAAGCTTCAGGTCATGTACCCAACTAGAATGGATGTCTCCGGTAATCACCACTGGATTAGAAGGTTGGCGCTGGTTTAGAAAACTCAAGAGCCGATTACGTGCAGCCACGTAGCCGTCCCATTGATCCACATTAAATACACCTGCACCTGGATTGCTATTAAAATTATACTGGCCAAGCATGGTCTGTTGAGCAATCACATTCCAGCGCGATCGCGACTGATCTAACCCTTTTCGTAGCCATTGCTCTTGTTCTGAGCCAGTCATGGTAGCATTTGTATCAAAAGCTTCAGGACAGCGAGGCTTTAGTTCATCATTACAAGGTTGATTAGTGCGGTACTGCCTAGTGTCTAGGACATTGAACTCAGCTAAATTACCAAAAGTCAATCGGCGATAAAGCAGCAGGTCTGGGCCTTTGGGCAATAAAGACCGACGTAGAGGCATGTGTTCGTAGTAAGCCTGGTAAGCATTGGCTCGCCGTTTCCTGAAAGCCTCTTGGGTTTGATTATCTTCGGGGATTAAGTTGGCGTAGTTGTTGTCAACTTCATGATCATCCCAAGTGACAATCCAAGGGAAGGCAGCATGAGCCGCTTGGAGATTTGAGTCTGTTCTGTAAAGGGCGTAGCGATCGCGATAGTCTGCAAGAGTGATAATTTCTGGACTATTATGCTGACGGGGCCCACCGGATTGTGGCCCGTATTCGTAAATGTAATCACCCAGATGAACTACAAGGTCGAGGTTTTCCTCAGCCAAATGCCGATAAGCCGTATAGTAGCCGTTTTGCCAGTCTTGACAAGAGACAAAAGCAAAGTTCAGTTGTGAGATAGAGCCATAAAATGCTGGTGCTGTGCGAGTCCGTCCAATGGGGCTTACTTCCCTACCCGCTTCAAATTGATACCAGTACCAACGGTCAGGGTCAAGTCCACGGACATCAACGTGAACTGAGTGGGCTAACTCTGGTGTCGCCAACACTGTTCCTCGCCGTACCACCTGTCTCATGTTTTCATCAAGGGCTACTTGCCACCGCACTGGAACATTTACCTGTGGCATTCCACCTCCAGAGAGTGGATTTGGAGCCAGTCGTGTCCAGATAACAACACCATCCGGCAAAGGATCACCAGATGCAACACCAAGACTGAACGGATAATCAGAAAACCTTGAGTTAGCCAATACCGGATGCCATTGGCTAGCTATTGTTAATCCCGTTAAGAATCCTGCACCCAGCAAAAAACTCCGCCGTCTGCACCGATTTGCTAGCAGGCGCGTACCATCCATAAGTTCCATATTCACCCCTTCCTAAATGTAAGTACAGTTGGCATTCAGGAGGGTCACTTGTGAAAAGCACAAACAGTGGCTTGATTTGACTTGTCTCCTAATTGCTGCTCAACCAAACACAAGGAGCCTAGCAACCCAAAATCAAGCAGTAATTAAGATTTTGTTAAGTTTAAAATTTTGATTGGGGCATCTGGCATTAGGCAATAAAAACGACAAATAAAATAAATACTCAACTACTTCTTATGGGGTGGGCGTCTTGCCCGCCCGTAGCCAAAGGCGGGCAAGATTGCCCACCCCACAAGATTGGATAATTTATTTCTTGGAAGTCCCTTAAAACCTGCCATTTCCCTGAACAATGTGCTTGACGGTGGTCAAGGTTTCCAGGCTGATAAATCCCCGACGATGACCTTTTTGGTTAGACATACCAAGAAACACTGAATCTCCCCGTGAGGGGTTGCGGGAAAAACGCGGCGAAGTGTTGATATAGGTAGAAGCACTGTTAACTCCTAAAGCAAACTGCCGACTTTCCTGATAGGATTCAGTAACGATAGAGTCGGCATGACCACTGCTGTATTTATTAATCCAGGCGATCGCAACTTCTAAACTATCCACCAATTTAAAAGCTACTGTCCTAGTTAAATAAGGGTTTCCCCATTCGCCTTCCTTCACTAGCTGCAACTGGGGAAAGGCTTTTACTAGTTCTGCATCCCCTTTAATTTCAAAGCCTTTTTCCATCAAGCTGTTCCACAGAACGGCTATTGACGATGGCAAGGCTTGCCGATGAATGAGTACTTTTTCAATGGCATTAACTTGGTCTGGTTCGCTCTGATGGCTATTAAGAATCATCAAGCGCACCATTTCTAAACTGGAATTTAGTGACCAGTAGAGATAACAGTTACCCATCGCTGACTTTAAGACTGGGCAAGTTGACTGTCGTACTACCTGCTGTACCAAACTAGTACGTCCGTAGGGAATCACTAGATTCACGTACTGGTCTTGGGTGACTAAATCCCGAATCGAAGCACCATGTTCTGCTGTGATCAATTCTAGACAGCCCGGAGCTAGACCAACTTCTGCGATCGCACTTTGCAGTATCTCAGCGATGACCGCATTGGAATGGCTAGCTTCAGTACTGCCTTTGAGAATTATACTATTGCCAGTTTTGATACAAAAACCCGCTGCGATCGCTCCTAAATCTGGAAACGCCTCATAAATAAATCCAATCACTCCCAAGGGCATTAACTGGGTGTAACTTTGGGAATCTTCCAGTTGATAATCAGCCGTTCTGACGCGCCGCAGCGGATCTGACAATTCCCCCAACCGTTGTAAAATGTCCACGGTCATCTCTAGCCTTGTGGGAGTCAGCTTCAGCCAGTCTAGTATCAACTCAGGTACTGCCATTTCCCGACTGGCTTCTAAATCCAAGGTATTGGCTTCTAGAATGTCGTCAAATGAGCGCTCAAGGGCTTGTGCCATTGCCAGTACTGCACGACTCCGGTCTGCTCCCTTTGTGATCCCCAACTTTAGGGAAGCATGATAGGCGCGTTGGGCACTAGTAATTGGTTCGGGGTAATCATCCAAAACTTCAACAGTCATTGAGTTAGCGTCTGTAGGTAAGCCAGACCATTAGTGCTGGCAGAATAGCCAATAGCACCGCCACCATTGCCCAAGCAACAATGCTGGAACCATTTGCCAATCGCAGTGCTAATGGTAGCCATATAATCACTAGCACGAAAATAATGCCAAGTGCTATAGGCAGATAGCTTTCTCCCAAGCGCGGATGGACAACATGCCAACTATTTCCCATCCAACGCCAAGCCCGTTTGTAGGGATAGGTGGTAGAAAGCTGTTCTAGGACATGACCATTATCTTCTACTACAAAGATTTGCTGACAGCGATCGCAACCAAATGCTTCTGTCAGCGTAATCGGAACTAACTGACCCCGGCGACGACAGGGACAGGGATATTCGGTATTGAAATCTATTTTTTCGGGTTTTTGAGATTGCACAAGCGTTCTAGTAACTTGAGCGTGTTTATACACGAACTGCGAGAATATGATTCCTTGGTAAATGCCTGATAAGGCTTCTCTTTCTATGAAAATAAACAGGCAATTCAAACATTGCCATCATTGCAAACAGTAGATGCAGCAGACTCTAAATATCCTAATTGCCATATCAGTACGAGGTTCTCTGTTTGTAATCTTTCCCCATAGCTGGCAATCTGTAAAAATTTCCTTCTCTTCATTTGTCGCTTTAAAGATAATGTGGTTGCCTTTTTGGCCATTTATTGTGATGACACACAAAGATTGTAGCCAAGCTAATCTATATCTACACCAGTCTAAAGCTGGGTTTTATATTTCTTAGCAAGTGGGTAACGCTTCTTTTTGTGGGCGATATTCAAATTGAGACAGTAGACGATTTGTTTGCTCGATTTGTCCACATTAGGAGTGATTCACAAGAGTGTAGTGCGAATCGCCGAAGACTTCAACAGTTATCAATTATCAGTTATCAGTTAATTTGTCCGTTGGGAGTCAGAGTCCCCCACAAATATAAGTGGCGTGCTTCAGTCGGGATCAAATCTCCGACTACTTCCAATGATTAACTGTTCACTGTTCACTGATTTAATGCACCCTAAAAACACTAAACCTCTTGCAGTTTTTAACTTCAAGAGGTTTTAGTTGGAAGCGGGTGACGCGATTCGAACGCGCGACATTCACCTTGGCAAGGTGACGCTCTACCACTGAGCCACACCCGCAATCAATTGCCATATACAAATATCTCAGATTTATCCCTCTTTGTCAACCCCTTTATTTAGTTTTGAGTGCCGAGTTTTTTAACTCATAACTCAGCACTCATAACTCAGCACTCATTTAGCCGAGTTCTTCTGACTCCGCAGTTAAATTGCCGATGCTGGCACTTTGAAAAGAGGCTGGCAAAGACTGGCTGTTACGAGAATATGGCTCTGCCAGGTTAGAACGCAGTTGTCGCATCAGACTTGCCATTTCTAGGGCATTCATGGCATAATCCCAGCCATGATTACCTTTGATGCCTGCCCGTTCTAAGGCTTGCTGCATAGTATCTACTGTCAAAATGCCAAAAATTACTGGCACTCCAGTTTGAAAGCTAGCGGCGGCAATGCCTTTAGAAACTTCGGCGGATACATAATCAAAATGGGGTGTTTGCCCTCTAATAACTGCACCTAGACAAATTACAGCATCATAACGATGGGAAAGTGCTAGTTGTCGAGCTACTAAAGGTACCTCAAAACTTCCCGGAACCCAAACATAGTCCACCTGATTACCTTGGGGGTTAGGATCTACACCGTGGCGTTTCAAGCAATCTTGACATCCCTCTAGCAGCTTTCCGGTAACTAGGTCATTGAATCGACCAATCACCACTGCAAACCGCAAAGGCTCCGTTTGGGTAAAAGTTCCCTCGAAAACTGCCATGACTGCCTCTTAATCAACTATAGTTCTGGCCAATATACATTTCTTATTTAAATGTAGAGGAGCAGGAAAGCACGGTTAAAAAAAGGAAATCGGAAAAAATTTCTCCTTTTCTCCTTTGGTCTTTGACCTTAGCTTTTCTGCCCCTCTAGTTCTTATATTATGTGTCTGCGCCAGAGTGAAGCCGTCGCCTACACGACAAAAAAGTTTAACAAACCAACTAAAAATACCAAAGCAATCCAGGCGGCGGAACCAACCCAGAGCAGTTTTTTAGATTCAACCCAATTTTGGGGAGTGGCGTAAGCAACGGGAACGCCAACAACCAGGACAAAAGACAATAGAACTAGGCTTATCAAAGCGAATTGGAATATTATGGTCATTTTTGCTTCTCCCAATACAGCGAAATAGTGATATGTCTTACAGTGACATACTCCCACGCTGACAGCAAGCTGTACAGTGCAGGCGTATCTTTTCCAATCCGGCTATTGCTTAGGAGGCGTTGAGCTTTGTTTTAAGTCCACGGAATGCCCTACCGCAGACTACAAATTCTTACACCTCGACTTCGCTCGGTGTAACCCTGAGCGAAGCCGAAGCGTTACCTTGTACCCTACAAATTTTACTATCCTGGATGATGTGCTGGCTTATTCGCGCTATTGGACAAACCAATCGGTAATTTGTATTAATCAAGATGTGCCGACTTCTTTTCATGCTGTGCAACGGAGTCGCTTACCAATAGTCGCTATGCTACTGGACAGAGGCTTATCAGACACCAATGTGGGTGAAGCAAACCACAAGTATTTTACCAGAAAAAAGCTTAATATGGATTTAATTCTTTGCCACACAACAGCAGATTTTGACGCACTAGGGGCTGCGGTAGGGTTAACGCGCTTACTACCGGGAAGTAAGATTGTGCTGAGTGGCGGTTCTCACCCTCCTGTAAGGGATTTTTTAGCATTGCATCGGGATGAATATCCCCTAATTGAACGCCGTTCGGTGAATCCAGAAAAAATTCGTTCTCTGACTGTGGTGGATACGCAACAGCGCGATCGCTTGGGTAAAGCTTCTGAGTGGTTAGATTTACCCCATCTTACAGAGATTATAATTTATGACCATCACTTAGGACAAGAATCAGATATTCCGGCTACCGAATCATATATTTCTTCAGTTGGAGCAACCACAACTTTAATAGTTGAACAATTGCAACAACAGGAAATTTCTTTGACTCCTGCCGAAGCAACTGTGATGGCTTTGGGTATCCACGTTGACACTGGCTCTTTGACTTATGACCAGTCCACACCACGGGATGCCCTAGCTTTGGCTTGGTTGATGCAACAAGGTGCGAGTTTATCGGTAATTTCCACCTACCGTGACCCTGGTTTGTCTGTGCAATTGCAGCAGTTATTAACTGAATCGCTGGAAAATTTAGAATATCTTTGCCTACATGGATATACGGTTGCTTGGGTAACTCTAAGAACTAAAAATTTTGTGCCTGGGTTATCGAGTTTGGCATCGGAACTCGTGGAATTAACCGAAATTGATGCCCTACTGTTGGCTAATGAATATGCTTTGGATGAAAGTGATTCACGCTTAACTGTAATTGGGCGATCGCATATTTCTAAAACGAATCTTAATGTATTATTCCAACTTCTAGGTGGCGGCGGTCATTCACAAGCTGCATCGCTAAACTTAAGGGGAGTTGATTCAGAGGCAATATTAAAACAACTCCTTGACGGGGTAAAAGCACAAATTCCCCATCCCCTCACCGCTAGGGACTTGATGTCCTCTCCTGTTCGCACAATTCTACCTGAAACCACAATTGCCGAAGCCCAGCGCATTTTATTACGCTATGGACACTCTGGTTTATCTGTAGTCGATGCCCAAGGGCAACTAGTAGGTATTATTTCGCGGCGAGATATTGATATCGCTTTGCACCACGGATTTAGTCATGCGCCAGTTAAAGGCTACATGACCACAAATCTTAAAACGATCGCACCAGATACAACACTGCCACAAATTGAGTCGCTGATGGTGACTTATGATATCGGACGCTTACCAGTATTGGAGAATGAACAGTTAGTTGGTCTGGTTACTCGTACTGATGTCTTGCGGGAATTACATCAAGAAAGGGATGAAGACGAAGACGGACAAAAATTCAAAATTCAAAATGACGCTAACGCTGCGCTAACAAAATTCAAAATTCCTCTCAGCACTGAGTTGCAAAATCGCCTTGCTCCGCAACTGTGGCAATTACTCACTACAGCATCGCAAGAGGCAGAAAAACGGGGTTGGCATCTTTATCTTGTGGGGGGTGCAGTGCGGGATTTACTGCTAGCTCAAGCAGCATCGGGCACTTTGATGATTCAAGATATTGATCTTGTAGTTGATGGCTTTCACAAATCAGCAGATGTTGGTGCTGGTGTAGAACTAGCAAAAGCACTCCAACAACTTTACCCTGCGGCTCGCTTAGAAATTCACGGGGCTTTTCAAACTGCTGCTTTGCTGTGGCACAAAGATCCAGAATTAGATTCTCTTTGGGTAGATATTGCCACCGCTAGAACAGAATTCTATCCTTATCCAGCAGCAAATCCAGAAGTTGAGGCGAGTTCTATTCGTCAAGACTTGTATCGTCGAGATTTTACCATCAATGCGATCGCCTTGCGCCTCACTACTCCCCGTGCCGGTGAATTACTCGATTTTTTTGGTGGATTACTAGATTTACAAGCTAGGCAAATTCGGGTTTTACACCCCAACAGCTTTATCGAAGATCCCACCCGGATTTATCGTGGTGTGCGCTTTGCTGTGCGCTTCGGATTTCAAATTGAACCACAAACTGAAGAGTTTATCCGCTATGCCATCAACAGTGGCGTTTACGATCGCACTGCTCAAGAGAATAGCAAAACTCCAGCCCTGCAAACTCGACTGAAAACAGAATTAAAACACATCCTAGAAGCCCCCTATTGGAAATCGGCTTTGCAGTTACTCGATAATTTAGGGGCATTGCAATGTATCCATCCTACCCTCAAGCTAGACGCAGAACTCCTGCGACAATTACGTTTGCTAGAACGCTGCTTGCGGCGATTTGATGCTGAACAAACTCTCATTCATTGGGAAATGCGCTTAGAAGCGTTAATCACCCATCTAGCAGCACAATATCGAGTGAAAGTAGCAAAAAATCTGCAACTGCAAGAGGATAGCATTAAACGCTTGCAAAACTTGGCTTCTGCCCAAACTGAGGTGATGGAATCTTTGCCTAAGTGTCAAAGTCCCAGTCAAGTAATGCAGTTGTTGCGACAGTACGATTTACCTATGCTGATTTTAATCGCCGTGCAAAGTCCGCGATCGCTTAGACATCAGATTTGGGAATATTTAACTATTTGGGCTAATGTGCAGCCACTATTGAATGGCAATGATTTAAAGAAACTGGGTTACACACCAGGGCCACAGTATCGGCAAATATTAGATGATGTCGTTGCTGCTACCTTAGATGGAGTGATTAAAGATAAGACTGAAGCTGAGGAGTTTTTAGCACAACACTATCCTATAGGACTATGATTTGATTTCTGAAAAAACTCGCCCTCAACTCGAAAAGCGTGATTCCATATTTCCTACTACTTCGGCTTCTCTACGAGACGCTACGCGTAGCTTGCTTCCCCGCAGGGGTACGCTCAGTACAAGTCCCAACTTCCCACCTACATAGATAATTTCAAAAATTAAATATGATTTTTATAAATGAATTAGTGAAGCGATCGCAGTAATCTAAATTGTATCTGGATCGATATTTAACTCGCGCAGTTTTGCTGCCAAACGTTCTGCCTTTTGTTCTGCTTGTTCTGCCTTTTGTTGTGCTTGTCCTGCCGTTTCTTCAGGTGTTGGTACTAGTTGACCATCTCGTGTAAAAAACCGCAATAATCCCTGATAAGCTCCCAAATATAACCCTAGTTGTTGACTCCACAAATATCCTTGCTTACTTGCTTGTAGAGGTTGATATTCTCCATCTACTAAATGAAATCCCGCAAATTCTTGTGTGTAAGGGTCGAACCAAAAATAATCCAACGTGCGGAAAGTATCTTGATAAATTTCTTTTTTTAAACCTTTATCAGTATTAGCTGTTGAGTCAGACAAAATTTCTAGAATTACATTCGGATATTTGCCATCTTCTTCCCAGACTACCCAACTTTTGCGGGTTTTACGTTCAGTTCCCAGTACTACAAAAAAGTCTGGCCCTCGGAAGTATTCTGATTTGCGTTGGCGTGGACTGTAATAGATAGTCAGATTTCCCGCCGCATAGAAATTATTTCTATCTCGCCACAACCATTCCAGACATGTTAAAAGTAGGATTATTTGCCGTAGATGTAGTTCGGTTTCCAAGGGAGGTTCATCACTATATAGATCACCAGGGGGAAATATAACATCTTGGCAGATGCCTTTTTGAGAATCTAATTCTTGAGCTATGGTCATAGAATGGATACGGCATCAACTAGTTATGGATTTATTTTAGCAGTCTTGTAGTTAGCGATCGCGTAGCGTACCGTAGGTAATCGCCTATTTTTAGGGTAAGGGTAAATAAATTATTCTGTCTTGATATTCATCGTCTTCTGATGCCAAAGCAACTATTATGAGTTCTTCTATATTTTCACCAATACTTAAGTTTGGATTGAGGATAAAAATTCCTGGTACGTGACGATTAACAACAATATGGTCAGCTAAATGTACTGGCATAGAAGTTCGGTTATTTGTCACTAATATAAAATTATTATCCTCACACCAACACAGAATTTCTGGATCGAGTGTACTTTTTGGTGGAGTTCCTGATTCTCCTACCACTTTAATCGCAATCTCAGGTTCTCGTAGTCTAATTTGATTTGGATATATAGGATTGACATTTTCATCAATCAGATATTGCAGTGTCATGCTTGCTGTTTAGCTTGTCTTTCAATTCGGAGTTGGCGCAGTTTTTCTGACACTGGCGGGGGATTAAGCCTCTGTTTTTCTCGCATTCTATGACCGTGTTCTATCCAGTTTTTGATGTAAGCACTGACAGTTTCTTTGTTTTGCAGATAATAAAGAATTGTTGCATATACTTGTTCCAGAGAGATTGTTTGATAAATTTGGGCAATTTCTTCTGGAGAACGTCCACAATCAATGTATTCATAAAGAATTGTTTCAATACCAATTCTTGAGTCTTTCAGTCTAATGTCTTCAGAAGACAGGAAGTTGAAATACTCTGCGATATGTTTGGTAGACATAGATTGACCTATATTCATAGATAGTTAGTTATTATATATAGTAATCTTTTTGTTCAAGCGATAAGCTTGACGGCATAGCAATCGCTTACCGCACTACATTAAGGCTTTGTAAAAAAAGGCTTCGCAATCTTAAGTTAGGCAGAAAAAAAGAGAGTGCGATCTTATCTTTGTCACAAACAAGACTAGATCCCCGACTTCTTTAAGAAGTCGGGGATCTGTTTGATTACGGTTTAATTAAAGATTCTTCAGACTGGCGATATTTAGTAATTAACCTACGTCTTTTTAGGGGTGAATAAAGCAACATGGAAAGTGCGGGTAAACTGGTTCCTGTTAGTGCTAACAAAATAAATTGATTTAGAAAGCCCGCTACTATCCCAGTTCCTGCGCTAGCTCCAAATCCTAATGTTAGTAGTATTAGTACAGTTGTAAATGAGTCTTCAGCCAAATTTTTTATAACCCAATCCCTAGCAGCACCCACAAACGCACCCACATACAGCCCCAGAAACGCACCCACAGCCCCACCCACTGCCCAAGGCACAGCCCCGGCTACTCCTAGGTTGGTTTAAACATTTGCTCTGGTGGGATAAAGCCAGGAGTACCTCTAAATACACTACTTGCTGAAACTTCCTCGCTCTCAACACGAGCAAAACCAAAGTCAATTATATAGACATTAAGTTGCTCATCTACTAAAATATTTTCCGGTTTGATATCTCGATGAATTATTGGCGGAATCCGATTTTGCAAATATACAAGAATTTCTAAAGCTTTAACTGCAATTTGCTTAATTTCCTCTGGTGCAAAGCTGCGGGTTTTTGCTAAAGATGGGGCATTGATATATTCTTGAACTAGACAAAAGCCATCAGGTCGATCAAAAGAACTGAGATAGTGGGGAATACCAGGATGATTAAGTTTCTGTAAAAATTGAATTTCTTTTTCGCAAGCTCTGAACCCAGACCAACTAGAACCAGCTTGAGAAAAGCAAAACTGCTTTATTACCACGTGTTCCTCTATATCAACTTTTGATGCTAGCCAAGTAATCCTTCCTCCTTCCCGATTACGTCCTAATTCTCGCAAAACTTGATAGCCGTGTTCGCTGAAATCTGGATAGCTCATAGTTCAAGGGCAACAGATAGAATAAGCCAAATTTGCTCTGTATTACGCAAATACACTTAAAATATCAGCAGTTATTCAATTAATAAACATTTTTAACAATAGTTATTTGTTCTTGTGGGATGGGCGTCTCGCCCGTCCCACAAGATGTATTTAAGATAGAATAAAACTGCTGTAAGTCTTTCTAGTAGGGCTGGAGAGTGTGGAAATAGAAAAAGCGATCGCATCCTCGCTTTCCGAAATTCCTTAGTGTTAGACTGTAGTCAATATCAAACCTCATCACAACTCCAACGAGATAGCACAAATGAAGTAGTACCAAACACCTGTTGCGCCAAAGCAACAAATGTCAACGAAGAATAAACGCAACTAAGTTTGACAGGGTTACTTCACATAGTCATGCACTAAAAATATTGTCATCACTCGTATCTACATTCAACCGCTTGGCAACTGTCTGCGGCTAAGTTTATTTTGTGTCGAATCTACCCGTAATTGTTGTGAACACGCGGGTGGAAGTTTGCGAATTGAGGTTTGAGAAGAATGCCGAAAAAATCAATATTATTAGCTGATCATTTAGCCTACGAACTCAGCTTAGACAGAACTTTGTTTCAACAAGTTCAGGTGAGTATTGAAGCAGGCGATCGCATTGCTTTAGTCGGTCGTAATGGTGTAGGAAAATCAACCCTACTCAAGATAATTGCAGGTCAACTTAGCCCCAAGACAGGCTCGGTTTGGCGTAATGGTGTTGTCTATTATTTGCCACAAATCAGCACTATCAGGCAAGAAATAACAGCAGATACAGTACTTAATCTTTTGATTTCCACTTCTGATGAATGGTGGAAGATTGAGGATATTTTGCAAACACAATTTGATACAAATATTGATTTGTCTCTACCAATTACTAACTTGAGTGGAGGAGAACTCACAAAACTATTTCTAGCGATCGGTTTAGCTCAAGAACCAAACTTGCTGTTGCTGGATGAGCCAACCAACCACATGGATTTGCAAGCGTTAGAAAGTTTAAGGCAATTTCTCCAAAATTTCACTGGCGCGTTTGTGATTGTCTCACATAAACCTTTTTTCTTAGACCAAGTAACACAAGTTACCTGGGAACTTACCCCTGTTGGAATAAAGGTATATGGAGGCAATTTTTCTCAGTATCGAGAACAAAAAGAAATAGAGTTAGAAGCAGCATTGCGATCGCACGAAGCCGCTAGAAAGGAACTCAAACGTACCCAAGCCACAGCTATGCAAGAACAGCAACGCGCAGCCCAATCTAGTCGCAATGGTCGCACCAAGTTTCTTAATGGCAGTATTGATAGAATGGCAGCAGGGCTGATTAAAACCAAAGCTGAGGTGTCTAGCGGAACTGCAAAAAAGAAACATGAAGCAGCAGTAGCAAAGGCAAATCAAAAGGTTGCAGAGACGAAAGTCAAAACTACCAAAGTAACGAGTATTCAGCTAGAAGACAAAAATCAAAAGCGCCGAAATCTAATTAATATCCAGGGTGCAAATCTTAGGATATCAGAACGTCTATTGATTCAAAATATTCAACTGCATATATCATCTGGCGATCGCATAGCTATTATCGGCGCAAACGGTTCTGGTAAATCGAGTCTGGTAAAAGCAATTTTGGGGATGGAAAACCAAACCGCAGTTTTGGACTCAGGTGAAGTTTTGCTTGCACCAGCGATAAAAGCTGTATATCTCGATCAAACTTACGAATTGGTAAATCGCCGATACACACTTTTGGAAAATATGCAAGCTGCCAATCCTCATCTCAGCTATCAGCTTTTGCGTCAACAGTTGGGACACTTTCTGTTTAAATATGATGACGTTCACAAAAGCGCCTCTGTGTTGAGTGGGGGTGAATTGGCAAGATTAGCGATCGCTATGATCAGTATCTCAGAAATCGATCTGCTGATTCTCGATGAGCCAACTAATAACCTGGATATTGAAACTGTTGAACAAATGGTAGTAGGTATCAATGACTATCAAGGGGCACTTTGGGTAATTTCCCACGATCTAGACTTCCTCAGCCGAATTAATATTACTCAAAGTTTCAAGTTGAAAGAGCAAGGCTTGCAAATGACAACCTATTTACCCAATACGCCAGAGCAATATTATCGAGAATTACTCGAATTACACAATATCTGTTAGCCCAGCCCGGTGTAGTTCTCGTTTGTATGCCCGTAAACTCTGCGAATTCTATTCACTAGGGCTGAAGTCGCGTATGGCATTACGTAAATTTCTAGCTCTAGAACAGAAGCCGCAAAGCATACAGGCAAGTTATAATTCTCTTGCGGTGCAACGTAACAAAAATTTATGAGTAACCCCCTTGTGCAAGCCTTTTTCGTAGGCAGAGCAGTAGCTGAAGTAGTTAATGAGCGTTTAGAGGTCGCCTTGACCGATGCTTTGAGTGATCTGGGCAAATTTGATGCGGAAGCTAAAGAGCAGTTGCGTCAGTTTACAGAAGAAGTCATAGAGCGGGCAAATCGAGCAGCAGAAGCGGCTAATAGCGGTCAAGCTACCACTGGTACTAGACAAGCTAGCCCTGATTCGGGTGACTTGCAAGCAGATGTAGATGAATTACGGGCAGAAATTGCCCTTTTACGAACAGAATTGCAACATTATCGCAGAACTTCTGCATAAATTTAGTCATAGGTCATTAGTCATTGGTCAAAAATTATGCACAAATGACAAATGACAAAAGACACTTAAGAAAAAACAGTTTAGGAATCAGAGTGTCTTTTCTTCCAAAAGATTCGGTCGCAAACCAACGGTACACAAAGTATATGGAACAAGGTTATTCAGATAAAGCATACCGTTGGAATCGGGAAAAATACTCTAGCAGACGGCGTTTTGTGGATATTTGGTCTTTTGTCTTGACCTTATTGTTCAAACTTTGGCTATACAACAAATCTTGGAGTTATCCAGGTGGTGTGACTGAGGTAAAGCAAGCTGCAAGACGCAAAACCCAAGCGGTGTGGATTCGCAATACCTTGCTAGATTTAGGGCCAACCTTTATTAAAGTTGGCCAACTGTTTTCCACCCGTGCTGATATATTCCCTGGTGAATATGTAGAAGAACTAGCCAAGTTACAAGACAAAGTACCGGCATTTAGCTATGAGCAAGTAGAAGCGACCATTGAAAAAGAACTAGGCAAGAAAATTCCTGAACTCTTCCATAATTTTGAACCTGTTCCTTTAGCTGCTGCTAGCTTGGGGCAAGTACACAAAGCTGTGCTGCATACAGGGGAATCGGTTGTTGTCAAGGTGCAACGTCCTGGACTAAAAAAGTTATTTGAAATAGATTTACAAATTCTCAAGGGAATTACCCGCTACTTTCAAAACCATCCTAAATGGGGAAAAGGACGAGATTGGTCAGGTATTTATGAAGAGTGTTGTCGCATTCTTTGGGAAGAAATTGATTATCTCAATGAAGGTCGTAATGCTGATACTTTTCGCCGGAACTTTCGGGGCTACGATTGGGTGAATGTCCCAAGAGTATACTGGCGTTACGCCACTTCCAGAGTACTGACTTTAGAATATCTTCCGGGAATTAAAATTAGCCAATACGAAGCTTTAGAAGCAGCGGGTTTAGATCGAAAGTTGATCGCTCGTCAAGGCGCTCAAGCCTACTTAATACAATTACTCAACAGTGGCTTTTTCCACGCCGATCCTCACCCAGGCAATATTGCCATTAGTGCAAGTGGTGCTTTGATATTCTACGATTTCGGCATGATGGGGCGGATTAAAGCCAATGTGCGCGAAGGACTGATGCAAACACTCTTTGGTATTGCCCAAAAAGATGGCGATCGCGTTGTTCAGTCTCTGATCGATTTAGGCGCGATCGCACCAACCGATGACATTGGCCCAGTCCGGCGTTCCGTCCAGTACATGCTGGATCATTTCATGGATAAGCCTTTTGAAAACCAATCGGTGGCAGCAATCAGTGACGATCTATATGAAATAGCTTATAATCAGCCATTTAGATTTCCAGCAACCTTCACCTTTGTGATGCGAGCCTTTTCTACCCTAGAAGGTGTAGGCAAAGGTTTAGATCCAGAGTTTAACTTTATGGAAGTTGCCAAACCGTATGCAATGCAGCTTATGACCGATATGAATGGTTCTGAGGGAAATAGCTTTATTAACGAATTAAGTCGTCAAGCAGCTCAGGTAAGTAGTACCGCGTTTGGTCTACCACGTAGATTAGAGGATACCCTAGAGAAGTTAGAACGCGGAGACATGCGCTTGCGTGTTCGGTCTATCGAAACTGAACGCCTATTGCGCCGACAGAGCAGTATTCAGCTCTCAATAAGCTATGCTCTGTTAATCAGTGCTTTCACCCTTTCAGCTACGATCTTAGTGGTTACGAATTATGTATGGTGGGCACTAGCACCTGGTTTAATTGCAGCAGGGCTTTCAGTGATCATGATCAGACTACTTTTACGACTTGACCGTTACGATCGTATGTATTAATTGTTGGTTGCAAAAATAATTTATGAAACTTAATTTCACGGGTTTTAGCGATCCGGGACTTATTCGTTCTAATAATCAGGATGCTTACTATATCGACCCAGAGGGGCGGTTTTTTGTTGTTGCCGATGGTATGGGTGGTCATGCCGGAGGTGAGGAAGCAAGTCGCATTGCCACTGGAGAAATTCAAGCTTATTTACTGGCAAATTGGGAATCTTCAAAATCTTCCCAAGAATTGCTAGAGCAAGCTTTGTGGGGTGCTAATGAAGCGATTTTGCACGATCAGCAAAATCATCCCGAACGCGCCGACATGGGTACAACGGTTGTAGCGGTAATTTTTCGCGCCCCAGAGACGCCCTGGTGCGGTCATGTTGGCGATTCGCGGCTGTATCGCTTCCGAGAGTCGCATTTAGAACAAGTAACAGAAGACCACACTTGGGTAGCACGGGCAATCAAAATCGGTGACATCACCTTAGATGAAGCACGATCGCATCCTTTTCGTCATGTATTATCACGCTGTTTAGGGCGTGAAGACTTGCATCAAATTGATGTGCAACCACTGGATGTAAAAGCTGGCGATCGCTTGCTGTTATGTAGTGATGGTCTAACAGAAGAACTTGTCGAACAGAAGATTGCTAGCTGCCTCCAAGATACTCCTTGGCTTATTGATAAAGCCGCCATCTCTCTAGTTGAAGCTGCCAAAGACCACGGAGGACACGATAACATCACAGTTGTCATCGTCTCACTTAACTAAATAGTCATTGGTCATTAGTCGGTCGATGCTTAGTAACTTTAAACAAATGACATAGACGCGCCAGCGGCTACTCTACGAGTTCTCCGCAGGAGTACCCGCAGGGTAGGACAACTGAACAAATGACAAATCCGGTAGATATACTCAAAAATTTGTTCAGCATGAGCATTTTTACTTTTTACAATTTGATACAAATATTTTTAGCCTCCAAAGTGACCTAAATGAGGCTAAATTTGCATAAATTGGTAAATTCACATCTTGCACGTAATAAGCTAAAGCGACTATAATTCACGCTTATTAGCATCCATTCTCCAACCTCCTTAAAGTCCCAACCCGGCGAAGCTTCTCCATATTTGGGGGAGACAGCATCTTAGTTTTTCTCAAATAGAGAAACTATGTAGGATTCAGGACAAAATTTGCTCATCTCCTCAAAGGAAAGTTATGCAAAGCAAAAAGGAGTCAAGAGGTAGTTATACCTATCCAAGACCAAACAGAGAATATTTTCCGGAATATGGCTCGGCTGACTTGGGTAGTATATCACTAGGATTAGCTGCAAGATATCAGAGCAGAAAAAGTCCACATTTCGGATGTGGGCAAGGTGTCAAACACTTGTTATCTTTCTTAATACGGAGGAACAAATGTTGGACAGATATCAGTCCAATTATTATCCAATTTGGACTTCTGTAAGCGATATCAACTTTACGCGTTGTTTTTTTCGGAGTTAACTATGAACCAACCAATGAAACTATCCTTGGAACAGCAATTCAGCATCTGCTCATTTTCTACTCAGGTACAAAATATGAGCCACGATCAAGCCAAAGACTTTTTGGTCAAGCTTTATGAGCAAATGGTCGTGCGCGAGGCAACTTATCAAGAACTTCTTAAGCACCAGTGGGGCTTAGATTCCGGTTCCACTATGGCATAGAGTCGTTCTACTGTCGCAGTGGGCGACCTCCTTCTCTTGCTTGGTTCCAAGGAGGAAAAGAGCTGGGGATGTCGGGGCGTCAACTTCGATAACCAATTCTGTAAAGGTTCGACAAAAATTAAATTCAAAAAACTAACAATGAGTAAATTTTTCGACGACACAGATAGTAGAGTCTAGGCTTACTTTAACTTTTTAGTACAAACCTACTATTTGCTTTAGCCAGACTTCCTTTTGGTTCGTCTAGTGTGGGAATTAACCTGCGTAAATTACAAATTTCTTGCAATATATACACAGGAAGACTGAGAGAGAATTTAGATAGCTGTGATTTGGCTGCTAGTTTTTTCACTCTTTATACATATAACTAGAACTTACATCTTTATATATATTTTGTTTATAAAAGTTTACATTCTTCAAGAAACCACACCTTAGTTACATCTAAGACATGTAACATAAATAAATTATTCCTAGCTGGAAAGATCGTATGGAGAATCTGTATCAATACTTTCCAGTTTTGCGAGAATTTGAGGCTTAATCTTTTCGTACTCACTTTTAAGTAAGCTTTTACTCATTTGCGGGTCGGCAGAAGACATCAATGTGTTGCTAATTGCGACCCACTCTTGCAGTCGTTGGCGCTGGGCAGAAGCGATGCTGGAATGTAAGATATGGGTACAGTGATTTGGTGTTTCTCGTGCAAAGAACAACAGACGATAGTAACCTGTGTGCTGTAGTAACCGGGCAATTTCTTGACCAAGACTGGTTTTGAGATCAAGGTAGTAAGGTAACCATTTAGCGCCATGTTTGCGGTTGTAGATGACAGTAATCCATAGCAGCATGGGATGAGGAACAGAGATGAACAGAAATTGGTTATAGCGTTTACAGAGTAAGCGCTTTTGAATTTCCTCTTGCGGTAGCATCACCCACAGAGCTGGTAAAAGCTCCCCATTGCTATTAATGGGCTGGGGAAACACAATATCGGCAACTGGTTTATTTTGGGGCCAGGAAATGGCACGAGCGATTTCATCGTTTGCCGAGGATACCCGCAAATCGCCTTTTGTCTTTTGTTCAAGCTCATTGCTCACTCTAGTAGCAGGAACTAGCGCATGGCTGTCTTGCTTGATTTTGCGTGTATGCTCAGGCTTTTCTAGAGATGCTAAAACCTTAAGGATTTCAGTGATATTTTGGGGGCGATCGCGTGGTACTTTAGCTAGACAACTCATCACCAAATTTTGGATTTCTTTTGGTAGCTCTAATCCGGGGACAACCTCAGCAAAAGAACGTGGTTTTTGATAGTGATGTATTTTATACCATGCTCCAAAAGAGTGAGTTGATGCCACCAGTGGCATTTTGCCTGTGAGCATCTCAAACATCATCACGCCCAAACTATAAATATCAGCACGGTTGTCTAATTCTTTACCCTCCATCTGTTCGGGAGAAGAATAAGCCAATGTCCCCAAATAAAATTTTGTATGGTCGCCATCTGACTGTAATAATTTAGCAATACCAAAATCTAGAACCTTGACCAATTCTCCGAAACTGGGATCTTGAATCACCAGTATATTGCTTGGCTTGATATCGCGGTGGATAATTGGGCAAATTGTGCCCTCAACAGGGATACCATCATGGGCGCACTGTAACCCCAGGCTGAGTTGACGTGCCATACTGAGGAATCTTGGTAAAGGCAGTCGTTGCTTACGAATAATATTGTTCAGGCTTTGTCCTTGTAGGTATTCCATGACGTAGAACGGGGTATTATTCTCATCTACGCCATAGTCCATAACTCGGACAATGTGGATGCTTTTTTGCCCTAGTAAAGCACAGGTTTTTGCTTCTCGCTCAAAGCGGTCTTGCAATCGCAGCTTTTCATTTTGGATTGATAGCGCCAGAAACTTAACAGCAACAGGTACACCTCCCAACAAAGTATCTTTAGCACGATAAACCCGACCCATTGCTCCAGTACCGATTAACTCCTGGAGTTGGTAGCGTTTGCTGAGTAAGCGACCAATGTTGGGGTCTGACATAGAGAATTTGAATCCAAAAGCAGGTTGTAAGTGTTTAGGAGGAAAAGTGCATTCAAACTGATATCTGATTATTGCGCCCAGAAATGACTTTCTAGGCTCATACCGCAAGGCAGAAATGGAAGCCAAAAGGTAAAAAGTTTATATACTAGCCTTTTTGGCGATTTCCAATTGTTGGTCTTTTTATGCGCTGCTGTACTAGCTTGTTTCAGTCCTCTTTTAGAAGATTGAAAGCATAATCTAGCCGTTTGCAACCGAGACGGTTATTACAACTGGTGCAACATATCAGATCAAACAAGCAGAAAGAGTAAATTTATAATGACCTTTTGTAGCATTTTGCACTTTCATTGTGGTGTAATTTTAGTTTGCCCAATTTTGACTAAATAGATAACTCTAGGATCTGCCAAAAACCTTAATTAGGTAGCACCACACTCACCACAGAGTTCTAAGAACCGAGTCATGAGTGCGGAGTTTTGAATATCAATAAAGGCTGAGGGAGCGACATGAAGCCGTGCAGGTCAGATTTTTTAAGCTCCAAGCCCCTTATGCCTCATAAATAATGCTGTACCTTATTAGGATTTATAAGTGTTATTTTAAGGTGAATACGACGGCTCATATAGTGTCCACCTAATTAGCCCAATAAAAAGGACTCTAAGAAGTTTCCCTATCCAAAACCGTCCCTATCCGAGTGGGAGAGGGACGACTTGAACTTTAGTTCAAGGCAGGGAGAGGTTCGTCAAACTCAGCTAAAACAGCAGGAGCCTCACACCGTTGCCGTTGGGAGGTGTTGAGAGGAA
>JAHCSU010000566.1 GCA_023522315.1 Nostoc sp. CCCryo 231-06 | reverse complement strand
GGACGCAGAGGACACGGAGGAATAAGAGTTTGAGAGGTTTTTTGCGTAAGTCCTAAATATATGATCCAGCTTTTCAAAAAGCAGCCTGCGAAGTGAGGTTTTATCAGGATTAGGTAACTCAAAACTAACTTGAATAATCTTTTCTAAGTATGCTTCTTCAGATATTTCTTTAGTATCTGTAATTGTTCTCATCACAACTTCTTTATCAAAAACCAGAAGATAGACAACATTAGTAAAATTTCGCATTGCTTTAAAAATACGAAATAACTGCTTGATATCTTCCGCAGCCAACCGACCAATATCGTCAATTGTTACAACTATTCGCCGCTGCTGCTGTACTAACGTGTCTTCTACTTCTTCTTTTAATTGGGCAGCTTCCTTATCCTTCTCATTCAATAATGCTGCTAATGCCTTACCAGTTTGAGCATAAGGTAGAGGAATGTCTGAAATAATGGCGGCAAAATCAGCTAGTCTCTCTTTCAAACCTTTTGATACAGATGACTGTTGGCTTAAAATGTTTTGTAATTGCTCAAAAAAGCGCCTTGTGATATTTTCATGTCCATTGATTAGATAATATGGTTCAGTCCCAAGAAGATGACATTTCAGTAGAAGCTAGCTCTCTTCCCCCTGTCCCCATTCAAGAAGTCTCAGAGGATAAGGCATTAACGGAGACGGTACTTTTTCCAACTCCGAAACTGTTTTTGAAAATTTCTAAGCTAGAAATTCGCAAAAGCCTTAAAGCGCTAACTTATGAGAGTGTCTTTGCTACGATTTTTTATAGTGTCATCGGCGGCGCGTTGCTCAGTAATTTCTTGCTAGAGTTAGGTGCTGGGCCAGTACAAATTGGTCTGCTGGCTGCTATCCCTCAGATGGTGAATCTGCTCCAACCACTGGGAGCGTATTTGGTAAACCGAAGTACCAGCTTTCGCTGGTATTTCCTGTGTATTTTCATCCCATCGCGCTTGGTGTGGTTGATTCTTCTACCAGCGATTGTGTTGGTTACTTCATCTCATCTGGCTGGATACCAAGTAGTGGAGTTGACTTTGGCAATTATCTTGCTAAGTAATATCATTGAAGCTTTCGGTCGTGCGCCTTGGCTTGGGTGGTCAGCTGTGTTAGTACCTCAACGGTTGCGGGGGCGATATTTCGGTTTTCGCAATAGTGTTGTCGGGTTGACTAACCTCATTGGTGTGCCGTTGCTAGGTTTAGTAGTATCGGTTTGGCCTGGTGGAACACTTCAAGGCTATGGTGCAATGTTGGTTCTAGGAATTTTGTTAGGGCTAATCAGTCAAATCTGTCAGTTCTGGATGACCGATGTAAACCCGCAGCTTTTAACAGCCACGGGTTCAGACACATCCCAACCCCGGTATCAGGGTATAGATTTTAGCTTTCTCAAAGATGCTAATTTTTGCAAGTTTGTACTTTACCTGAGTATTTGGTGCTTTGCTGTTAACATCAGCGCTCCCTTCTTTAACCTCTATATGCTGGATAACTTGGATATAGATATTAGTGTGGTAACGATTTATCACGGTTTAGGAACTGGTGCGAACATGTTAATGCTGCTTTTGTGGGGGAAACTAGCCGACCGAATTGGGAATCGTCCACTGCTGTTATTAGTGGGAGTCTTGGTGGCGGTGACACCTCTGCTGTGGCTAGGAGTTGGAAGCGATCAAATTTCTTTTTGGATCTGGTTACCTTTATTGCATATACTAGCTGGCGGGACGTGGGCGGCAATTGATTTGTGTACCAACAATCTGATGATGGGAATATCACCTGTGCGTTATCAATCTACTTACTTTGCGATCGCAGGTGCAGTTGCTGGTATAACTGGAGCAATGGGTATCAGTGTTGGTAGCTTTCTAACAACTCTACCTTTTATCGAAGGTTTGCTAGGGCTGTTTGTTCTCTCAGGCTTGTTAAGAATGGCTGCACTTGTGTTTTTGGCTTTTGTTCAAGAGCAGCGCTCAGTACCAGTGAGTCAGCTAATGCGAGTCCTGTTTCCCATCAGGTCGTCAACTGATCTGATTGAAGTTGAGGAATAAGTTTTTAACTATTAATAGGGGCAGGGGTTGCCTTTTTGTACCTGCCTCTAATATTAAGTTCAGACCAACGGGCAAAGAACACCAGTTTTTATGAAAAATAAGGCTTTCTAACCCCAAATGTGCACAGTGCTGCTGTTTAAGGAAGCCATTGTAATCCCTTGCTCTGTAATTGACGCTCGATATGCTGCATTTCCTGAATATTTTCTCCAGTAACGATCGCATAAATGTCAGTGTTGATTTTTCCGTATTTGATCTTCTCTAAAGCCGACAGAATGATTAAATCCTTGCGATCTAGTTCTGGTTTTAAAGTGGCTAAAATTGAATCCAATGTTCCTTCCATGCGGTAGTCACTGGAATATTTAGCTACTCCCTTTCCTAGCCCCAGTAGGGTATTACGCTGCAAGCACAACGGAGTCGAGCCATTGACTCGGAAATTGGCATCGATCGCATAAAATTGTCCCTCTTGATCTTCCAGCACATCAAAGCCAATCACGCCGAAATAACCCTGTTTATGAGCATACTGACCAAGGTTGGCAATCATCTCAAAGAACTTGCTCATGTCAGTGTTGCGGTAGTCAATCAGTCCGCCTAAATAGTTGCCTTCTGGAGTGACGAGTTGGGTGGTAGTGCCGATGAGGGTTATCTCTCCTAGTTTGTTGACATAGAACTGTACGCAGTAATTCTGCACTTCATTCTTAACAAACTCCGAGACAATAATCGTATCGAGCAACTTAATATCAAGATATTTCCTAATTTCTTCAAGGCAGTAGTTCAAATCGCTGGGATTTTTAATAATATAAGTGCCTTCTCCTGAGAGTCCGTGGGACGTTTTAATTAAATATGGAAATTGTGGTAATTGAATGTCTTCGATATTTACTTGGTGCAGATTGTAGCTCTCGTATTTTGGACATTGCACCCCTAATTCAGCTAGCGTTACTTTGCTGAGTAAGCGGTAATGAGTGTCTGGATCAACAGCGTGTTTTTCAGGTTTGAGGTGATCAAAGGGAAATAGACTAATGAGTTTGTCAAAGCGTTCGCTGTGGGTGAGGTCATTTAAATAAGTCAAGCGATCCATCCTCGACCTATTGGAGTAGCTGAAGGCGAAATGCTCTTGCCAATATTCAAGCAGCGACTTTGGCGGTGGTATAATCACAATTCCAGGAATGCGATCGCCTAACACAGCCAGATTTTTCCAAGGTTCTTTCTGACAAATCTTATCGAAGGAGGTTTTGGTAGCTTCACTACTGCCATCTTGAATAAAATATTTTTTCAGGTTGGGATAAGCAGCCCAACTACCGGTTGCAGGGTAATTTAAGATAAACCCATAAGATGCATCTGTGATATCTTGAGCAAACAGATCAGAAAGAGAACTCCCTTGAAAGTATTGAAAGTTATATTTTGAGTTCATTTAGCCCTCCGAGAAACCGCATATCCAAAGCGTTGCACAGATAGATATTCTCTCTGCACTCCTACCAACAACCCCCTGTTTTGGTCATAAACAATTTCTTTAGATAATAATATTACCATAAAATTTTTGCATAAATAACATTTGATAATCTGCTTTTTAGCTATATTAGATTTTACTCTCTTAAATTTTAATTAACTCTATCAAACGAAATAAGGAAATTAGTTGATTTATTATCCTTAAATAACGTTACTTTTAAATTATTGTTCATATCTTATGGAGGTTATGAAGCAATATGCATAAAGGTGTAGATGTGTAAATATCGCTGTGGTTGGAATCTTTAACCTAACTTTTTCTGCCTGCTAGTGCGATCGCACCTCTAAAATATTCAAGCGGCAACTTGAAACAGGTATAATTCTTAAAGTTGCCTTTACTCTTTGCTGTGCATCTACCGCGAGTCTAATAGCGAAAGCCTTTGTCTCTAACTATGTCGCTGTTGATGCCACTGCCAAGCATGAGTGAGGATTTGATACAGGTTGGTATAGTGCAGACGCCAAAGAGTTTATGTCACTCGTCAAGTTCACAACCAAAAATTAGCAGTCTTTAATCATTTGTGAGTAACGATAAGCCAGGTTTTATATAATAATTAGGTTTATTGCACTTTCACTTTTCACAACTTAAATGACAAATTTGTTATCTCTAAATATAGTTACGTACTCAGACACTTTTGTAGTCCCAGTTTATCATTGCAAACTTCACAATTTTCTCTTTTCGATTACAAATCGATTTAATATCCCACTCTTCCGTATCAGGATTTACAAATCTAAAGAGTTCTTGCTGAGAACGAAACTTTGAATCCTTATAGAAGTATTTATATTTGTTATCAAAACCCATGTTAGATTTAGCTGAATTTTCCCAAGAAATATCCAATGTTATATTTCCAATACTATGAATATGTTCCCTTCTAAAAATATTATCCATCCACACAAGTCTTTCTCTTGAAACTTGAGGAATTATATGCTCAATAGAAAGGCTTTTATACTGACGAAAACCAATATTTCCATCTTCTGGGTATTCTGTCTGTCTTAAGTAGTTTTCATAATGCCAGAATAAGTAATTTAAATCATTTTTTTTAATATCTTCATAAAAGTTTGGTGAGTGTAATCTGTTTTGAAATTCTCTATCACTACAAAATTCAGCAATCAAATCCTTCAAATCTGAGGATAAAGTATCAAAATCACCTCGGAAGTTTTGTGCAAATTCGTACAAACGCTTCAGAATCACAGTATTAATAAGTCTCCTTTTCCTTATACCGTAAACACGAAAGCTGATAATTTCTAATAGTTTTGATATTTTATAAAAATTATATTTTTCATGACTCTTGTCATATTTTAACGATACGATAAGTATAGGAAAAAAGTTTTTGATTCTTCTAAGATCGAAAATATTAAGCAAATTTCCTTTATTTAGTTTAGAAATCCCATTGAATATTGTGAAAGTTTCCTTCAAATTATATGAATACTTGTCGATGAACTGAGTTGCATCATTGAAAGTTGTGGAACTTAATGTAAGAGAATTTACTTTTTCTTTCACTAGTAAAAGATGAGATGCATAATCTTTTATATTATCTGTATTAATATTACCTTCAAAAGCAATATAGTGATTTCGTAAAATGAAATCTTCATTTGTATTGAAGTTTTCTAGCGTCTCTTCATAATTCTTATAAATTTCACCAAAACGATTTTGTATATTTTTTAAATATTTCTCTGGATCGCCAGCCGTTACATACATTTTATACATTAAAAAGCTTTTTATTTTTTCAAGGCTTGTTAGAGGCTTGCCTCGGTCATTTGTTGTTTCAAATATTAATGTAGATTCTGCATTATTGACAACACTATACGTAAGCACTTTGGCATTTTCTATTTTTTCTCTTAGCTCACGTAAGTTTTCAACAGTCCGGTTTTTTAATTCTTCAATAAAAAAACTTTTTGCTTCTAACAAGCGTCGTTGTGAAGGAGTCTCGATAAAATTTTCAGCATTATCAGAATCTTCTAATATGCATATTCGGAAAAACTCTTGATCGTATTCCAATACTCGTAACTTGTATTCATTCCGATATTTAACATAAGTTTCACGAAGAATAGATACATCATCACCGAATGACTCAAGCCGATCGAGCAATAAACGTATAAGAATACTAAGTGTCGTAATCCTTTGCTGTCCATCTACAATATCAATAATCTTAAAGTGACCTTCACTATCACTTACTTGCAGCAGAATTGTGCCAAAAAAATAATCTTTACCTAAAGATTGATTATCAATATCGCTAATAAAATCATGCAGTTGTTTTTTTTTCCCAGGCATACGCACGCTGATAATTGGGAATGTTAAAAATTCTCCGACTTTCAAATAAATCGCTAATAGATTTTTGTCCATTTTCCATGACACTTACTCCGTGTAATTAAAAATCAGTGCAAAGCACTCAGAAGTTGATACCCTACTAGTATTCCCATATTAATTTCACATATAACTCACAACTCAATAATAAAACTATCTCGCAAATGAAAGTCAGCCTCTGCACCTCGATGAGTCAACGCCCAATAAGTCACCTCACCATCTCTATATTTAATAACGGTAGTAATGGCAACTTCAATAGCTTGTTCTGCCGAGATGATTTTATTTAAATCAATATCTAACGCAAGTGTTAAACCATCCGCTTGATTTTGAACATTAAACGGTAGCTTTTTAAAAGCTGTTTCCTCTTGCATTCCTTGACGGTATCCATCAAAGCGATAGACATTCCAATGTCCGGTGGGGGAAAGGTTAAATTCCCAATACCGTTGAGAATCTTTGATGCCAAGGAAGAACTCAAAGCAGGTTTCTTTCCACAGTTCATGCTTACGTGATGGTGTATTTGATGGTGGAGGAATCACAATTTGTTTTAAATCGCCTCCAAGGGTGTAACAGATGGTAAGTTGATTACCATTTCGGGCAATATTACCTGCAATTTTCAAACTAGGCAGGGATATAGAAGGGAAGGGTTGCAGAGAAAATGTCTGGTCGTTCATTTCATGTCTTTAATAATTTTGCGAATCTGCGTTTCTTGAGATTCAATACTTTCGGTAAGTTTAAACTGGACGATCGCTCTTGCCAAATTATGTTCTGGATGCTTAACTTTGAAGTAGACATTCCCTGCTAAATAATCAGCAAAAAATCTCAATCCTAGTTCAAAGGCGATCAGACGAATTGCATCGTATATATATGCATAGTCATTTTCGGTGAGAAATGCATTTGCCACCGAGAGATAACCTTGTAAGATTCCCTGACACAAATCAGTATCGAAATAAACACTTTCCCAATTCTCGGTTTCTTCTCCAGCCGGATTGCAACCCGATCGCAGGCAATCACCAATATCGTAATGTACCAGACCGGGCTTCACGGTGTCGAGGTCGATGACGCTGACGGCTTGCTGGGTAGCAGTGTCAAACATGACATTATTGATTTTTGGATCACCGTGCATCAGACGCAGAGGTAGTTTGCCTTCAGCTTTGGCATTTTCTAGGATATGTGCAAAAATTTGGCGATCGCTAACAAACTGTAAGCAATAATTAACTTCGGAAGATTGACGCGCCCTAGTTTTCGCCACCACTTCTTCGTAATGCTGGAGATAAAGCGGTGTGATATGGAACCCTTGAAGGGTATCGGCGAGTTTTTCTGGTGGCAAATCGCTGATCAGATTGTGGAACATCCCCAAGGCATAACCGATTTCTTTGGCGTGTGAGCGATCGCGCATAGTATCAAAAGATTGGGAGCCTTCAATGAAGCTTATCGCTCGCCAAAAGGAGCCGTCTGCATCCCTCCAGTGGTCTTGAGCATCCTTGGTCAACAGTACGCGTGGCACTTCCCAGCGACGATTGATAGATATATGCTGTAAACGTTTGCGAACATGCTCAGTGAAGATACGCATATTCTGCATAATCAGTTGTGGCTGCCGAAATACCTGCGTGTTGATGCGTTGCAGCACAAAATGTTGTTCTTCTGAAGAATCTAGATTTACTAAGAAGGTGTCATTGATATTACCACTTCCAAATGCTTTAACGTCTGTAACCTTTCCCTGTTGGGCGAATTGATCTGCGATCGCAACCAGATTTTCTGCGCCTTGTGTATTGAATTCTTCTGTCATGTTTT
>JAHCSU010000565.1 GCA_023522315.1 Nostoc sp. CCCryo 231-06 | reverse complement strand
TCTCCTATACGGCGAGTGAGTTGACGGAGAATGAGCGATCGTTCTCGTTGTTCTCAAGTGGGGCAGTGGCGGGGTTGCATGGTTCATGGAATCGACAGAAGAAAACAGGCTACAAAATAGCTTACTTTCCCTGGAACAGTACGACAAAAAGTCTAGGGGAGGAGATGGATTTAGTCAACGGTTGGCTGGTTCCAGCAACGCAAGAAGTCTGGGGGCGACCGGTGGATATGGCAGTCGATAAGCAAGGTAATTTGTTAATTTCGGATGACTACAGCGGCACTATTTACAAGCTCTCGTACACGCCGCCAGTACAGGTTAAGGTCTACAGTGAGCGTAATCTTGCTGGAGTTTCCCAGTCTTTTCCCACAAGTCCAGGAGTATACAAAGCCATCGAAGGTGACTTAAATGTTGTAGGGAATGACGCTATTAGCTCATTAAGTGTACCACCGGGTAAAGTAGTACGTGTCTGCCAAAATGAAACTGGTAGTCTATGCCGTGAGTTTAGTGCTGGTGATTATAAATCTCTTGGATCTGACTTAGATAACGCAATATCGTTTATAGAGGTTAAGTAGCACTACTCACCGAATTTTAGATTTTAAATTTTGGATTTTGGCTTGAATAGGTTAAAAACGTTCACGCCGAAATCCAAAATTTAAAAAAGTCCCAGAATAAACGAATTTCTTGGCGAGAACAATTTTATTATCCAAAATCAAAAATTGAGTCACCTGTGCTGCTTTTGGCTTATCGTCCTCCAATCAACTAGAAACCGCGATGTCTACGACCGGCTGCGTCAACGCAATTTTCCCTACAGCACGTCCAGTTTCGCTATAAGCATGAGCCGCCGCTAGTTCTTGTAAGGGATATGTGCGATCAATCACCACACGAATCTTACCCGTTTCAATCAGTTCTTTCAGATAAACCAAATCTTGAGTGTTGGGTTTTTCCAGGATAAATTTCGCTTTTTGACCGGGAAGGAACGCTGTGAAGACGCTCTCTAAGAAGACTTTGGGGCTGGGTAAGGTGGTGATGTAAACTCCGTTGGGTTTGAGGACTTTTTTGGTTTCTGAGAGCGATCGCTTACCCACTGCATCAAAGATAATGTCATACTGCGCTGTATCTTCGGTGAAATCTTGCTGCGTATAATCAATCACGCGGTCTGCTCCCAAAGATTTCACCAAATCCAAGTTTTTGGTACTGCTAACTCCCGTCACCACTGCCCCTAAAGTCTTAGCAATTTGCACTGCAAAAATTCCTACACCGCCCGTAGCACCATTAATTAAGACAGTTTGCCCTGTTTGAATATTTCCCTCATTTCGCAGCGCTTGCAGAGCCGTGAGCGCTGCTAAAGGCACAGCAGCAGCTTCTTCATAGTTTAGATTTGCTGGTTTTAGAGCTACCAAGTTTTCTGGAACGGCTGCAAATTCGGCATAACCTCCTCCAGGGAAGCTAGTACTGCCATAAATAGCATCTCCGGGTTTAAAACGGGTGACACCAGAGCCAACGGCTACCACTTCTCCCGCCACATCAAACCCCAAAATCTTCGGGAATTTGCTGCCGCTAATCAAGCTCAACATCCCTTGGCGAATTTTCCAATCAATGGGATTAACGCTACTAGCACGAACTTTCACAAGTAACTGCGTTGGCTCAATTTTCGGCTGCTCCACATCTTCGTATTGCAACACCTCAGCCGCGCCATACCGACGGATAACCACTGCTTTCATCGCATTCCTCCTGCTACTCTGTTTGATTTAGTGAACTCAGACAGCCTGTTTTTCGTTATAAATCCAGTGTAGCGATGTCTACGATGGTCACTGACTTGTACTGAGCGCAGCCAAGTAGCCTGCCGTTCGCGTAGCGTCTCGTAGAGAAGTGCGGGCTACCCCTACGCATAGGTTGCTAGGCGCAGTCAGAGATTTCCTAAAAAACATATTGTTTTGGGGTTTCGTCCACCGGAGTTAAGACCCTACACAGGCTATGCAGTTGCTTAAAGAGCGATCGCTCTTTATTCTTCAGCGCTAAATACAACACCTTCATACAATAGTTCAATCGGGCATTCAAATTCAATGCTCGATAGAGTCACTATATCTCCATCCGTGTAGGGATAGTAAAGCCACATCCTACCTTCACCCCGACAGTAACGCTCAACGGAGATTTTTTCCGAGTCAATCAAGATATACTCTTGCAAACTGGGGATTGTCAGATAATAAGTAAATTTTTCATCCCGATCTTTAGCGCTTGTCCCTGGTGAAAGAACTTCAGCAATCAACTTGGGATGTTGAATAAATTTGCGGGCATTCAGGTCTTGAGGGTCGCAACTGACAATAACATCAGGATAATAGTAGCGACTCTGGGGAGTGAGTTGCACTTTCACATCTGACACATTCACTCGACAACCTCTAGAACGCAAATGAGGATATAAAGCTCTGTAGAGATTTAGTGCAATGTCGTTATGGGGAATTGTACCGCCTGTCATGGCAAATACCTCGCCATTGGCATATTCGTAGCGAATGTCTTGCTGAGGTTCCCATTCGAGATATTCCTCAACTGTCATTTTTGGCGCTTCTTGGGGGATGGCTATCATAACTCAGATTTTTTCACACTTAGTTTAATTGTAGCTTTTAAACCTCTCTCTAAATCTCTCTCCTTTTAGGAGAGAGACTTTGAATGTTCCCCCTTAGAGCGTCGGGAAGGGGGTTAGGGGGTTAGGTTTTTTGCTAAGGTTTGTAATGAGCAATTCAGAAAATTCATTGCGATCGCTCAATCATGTTAGATTATAGTTTGTTGTTTCTCTTAAACACAAAATCTGAGAGTTTCCTAGCCATCTCCTAATTGTGGGAATGAAAAAAAAGGAGTTGAAAGTTAAGTTTTTTGAAAATCATGTGCAGCAACGCATCTATTTGCACTAGCTTGTATGGCTTACCAGATAAGACTTAGAACCCCAATTGAATATCATTGTCAAAGCAAAAATTAAATAAATATGAATTGCATTTTTACCCTCAAAAAAATGATATGTTAGATACAGAATTGAATTTCGCACGTTTCTGGAGTAGAACGATATAAACTACTCCAGTTTTTCACCCTCAAACCCTTGGCATTTATTGCTTTTGACGGAATTTGAGGGCAGTCTGAGTACACATTTTCATAACCCAAATCCAGTTACAAGTAGATTAAAATCCTTGCTGGGATTGGGTTTTGACTGAGTACAAAGAAATCCTGAACCCCTATCTATAAACACTAGAACCCTAACCAAAAAAGACTAGAACCCCTACCCGAAAAAAACTTTTTTAATTCTTGTAATGCTTGAAGAATTAGGGTTTTTATTATTTGAGTACAAAAGTAATAAATCCAATAAATTCTATCCTAGAGAGACGCAACATCTGGCTGGGAGAAGGCTGCTATAAATCTTATATCGCCAATCACTTAACGCTCTGAAACAAAACAAAGCGAAAAGTGAGTGGAGGGATGACATAGCACCATGCCTGAAGTGAAGAGAAGTCGCGGCTGTAAGCACCAATTCTACCCAAGAACCGAACGTTGACACACACCAGCCGAACATCAGATATCTATTGCCTGCCTGACTTGAAAACAAGTCGCCCGAACCCAAGGGTTTGCAGGCAGTGTGGAAGACGCGACTTCAATTCTGGGCATGAAATAGTAGCCACAGCATCTCCCACAGTGGCAGCCAAGTCCACCGACCTTTTTGCGAAACTCAATGACATCACCGTCTACACGACTCCTCAACTCCAACGCTACGGAATCGCCAACCCAAGCAAAATCCGGTGGTTGCGGCTGCGACAGCCCCAGCAGCGCCACCGTGGAAAGGGATCAAAAGCTCGAAGAACGCATTGCTAAACATCCCTGCTACAGCGAAGACGCCCATCACCACTATGCCCGGTTGCACGTTGCAGTTGCTCCAGCCTGCAACATTCAATGCAACTATTGCAACCGTAAATATGACTGCGCTAACGAAAGCCGTCCTGGAGTAGTTAGCGAGTTGCTAACACCAGAAGAAGCTGCACACAAAGCTTTGGTCATTGGCGGCAAGATTCCTCAAATGACAGTTGTGGGAATTGCCGGTCCTGGCGACCCTCTGGCGAACCCAGAAAAGACTTTCCGCACATTTGAGTTGATTGCAGCCCAAGCACCAGACATCAAGCTGTGCTTATCAACCAATGGTTTAATGCTGCCCGACTACGTTGATCGCATTAAACAATTAAATATAGATCACGTTACGATCACCATTAACATGGTAGATCCAGAGATCGGTGCTAAGATTTATCCTTGGGTTCACTACAACCGCAAGCGTTACAGAGGCATTGAAGGCGCAAGAATTCTCCACGAAAGACAGATGGAAGGATTACAAGCCCTGAAAGATGCTGACATCTTATGCAAAGTTAACTCCGTGATGATTCCCGGAATTAATGACCATCACTTAGTCGAAGTGAATCGAGTCATTCGTGAAAAAGGTGCATTCTTGCACAACATCATGCCATTGATTTCTGCACCAGAACATGGCACACACTTCGGTTTAATCGGTCAACGCGGACCCACACCCAAAGAACTCAAAGAAGTTCAAGACAATTGCTCCGGTAACATGAAAATGATGCGTCACTGTCGCCAGTGTCGTGCCGATGCAGTCGGATTATTGGGAGAAGACCGCAGTCAAGAATTTTCCAAAGAGAAATTCTTGGAAATGACTCCAGAATATGATATGGAGAAACGTCAAGAAGTTCACCAAGGGATTGAGAAGTTTAAAGAAGAACTTAAAGTTGCTAAAGACAAGGCGCTAGAGGGTAAGAAATTTGCCAACAGTCCCAAAATCCTAGTTGCAGTAGCAACCAAAGGCGGCGGATTGGTTAATCAGCACTTCGGTCATGCCAAAGAATTCCAAATTTACGAAGTGGATGGAAACGACGCTCGTTTTGTCGGTCATCGCAAAATTGACCAATACTGCCAAGGTGGATACAGCGAGGAAGCTTCTTTTGAGCATATTATGAAAGCGATCGCAGATTGCAAAGCAGTTTTAGTCTCCAAAATTGGTAACAGTCCTCAAGAAAAATTGCAAAAAGCTGGAATACAGAGTGTTGAAGCTTACGACGTGATTGAGAAGGTTGCTTTGGAGTTTTACGAGCAATACGTTCAGGAATTAGGGAATAACGAATAGGGCATGGGGCATAGGGCATGGGGCATGGGATAAGAATTATCCTCAATGCCCTCCCCTAAACCCAATCCTCAATGCCCACTTGCCCAATGCCCATTCCCCAAAAGGAGAATAAATCATGGCTTACAAAATTCTTACTAGCCAGTGTATTTCCTGCAATCTCTGTCTAACGGTATGTCCCACAAATGCAATTAAAGTGGTTGATGGACAGCACTGGATTGACCCTGAACTTTGTACAAACTGTATTGGTAGTATTCATACCGTGCCTCAGTGTAAAGCTGGTTGTCCCACTTGCGACGGTTGCGTTAAGCAGCCTAGCGATTATTGGGAAGGCTGGTTTACCAATTACAATCACGTAGTCGCTAAATTAACAAATAAACAAGATTACTGGGAACGTTGGTTTCAAAGCTATTCCCAGAAATACTCAGAGCAGTTGCAAAAGCGCCAACCCCAAATAATTCGTAATTCGTAATGACGCTCCTTCGTCGCTAACGCTTCGCTAACGTAATTCGTAATTAGAAGACAACAATGCAAAATAACTGCATCTATCTCGATAATAATGCCACCACTAAGGTAGACCCACAAGTTATAGAGGTAATGCTACCTTACCTGACGGATTATTACGGCAATCCCTCCAGTATGCATACCTTTGGTGGGCAAGTCGGTAAAGCAGTGAGAACAGCAAGAGAACAACTTGCAGCTATCCTGGGAGCCGATGAGTCAGAAATTGTCTACACAAGTTGCGGTACTGAAGGAGATAACGCGGCGATTCGAGCCGCACTGTTAGCGCAACCAGAAAAGCGACACATCATCACCACCCAAGTTGAACATCCAGCAGTACTTAATGTCTGCAAACAATTAGAAACCCAAGGTTACACTGTTACCTATCTATCAGTAAATCATCAAGGGCAGCTGGATCTAGATGAACTAGAAGCTTCTTTGACGGGTAACACCGCCTTGGTGACAATTATGTATGCTAATAATGAAACCGGAACGATTTTCCCGATTGAGCAAATTGGGTTGCGTGTAAAAGAGTATGGCGCTATCTTCCATGTAGATGCGGTGCAAGTAGTGGGAAAAATCCCCTTGAATATGAAGACTAGCACCGTGGATATGTTAACTCTGTCCGGTCACAAACTGCACGGGCCCAAAGGAATTGGTGCTTTATATATCCGCCGTGGGGTTCGGTTCCGTCCCTTTATTCTTGGGGGACACCAAGAACGTGGACGTAGGGCGGGAACAGAGAATGTTCCAGCAATTATCGCCTTGGGCAAAGCTGCCCAACTAGAACTGTTACACTTAGAAGAAGCGACCACAAGAGAAAGAAGCTTGCGCGATCGCCTAGAACAAACTTTACTAGCTAAAATTACCGATTGTGTCGTTAACGGTGACGTTACGCAGAGATTGCCCAACACCACAAATATCGGCTTCAAGTATATTGAAGGTGAAGCTATCTTACTATCCTTGAATAAATACGGTATCTGTGCATCATCCGGTTCTGCTTGCACCTCCGGTTCACTAGAACCTTCCCACGTCCTTCGGGCAATGGGCTTACCCTACACAACTTTGCACGGTTCCATTCGCTTCAGTCTTTGTCGCTACACTACAGAAGCCGAAATCGATCGAGTCATAGAGGTAATGCCCAGCATTGTAGAACGTTTACGCGCCCTCTCACCCTTCAAAAATGATGACGCGGGTTGGCTGCAAGAACAAGAACAAGCACTGGCGCATCGTTAATTAATTAGGGAGTAGGGAATAGGGAATTTACTACTCAACACTCCTCACTCAGCACTCATTACTCAGCACTCGGAACTTAATATGTGGGACTACACCGATAAAGTATTAGAACTGTTTTACAATCCCCTGAATCAGGGAGCCATTGAAGAATCTGGCGAACCTGGGGTTAAGCTTGCAATGGGAGAAATTGGTAGCATTGCTTGTGGTGATGCTCTGAGACTACACCTGAAAGTTGAAGTAGAATCTGATAAGATTTTAGATGCTCGCTTTCAAACCTTTGGTTGTACTAGTGCGATCGCATCTTCTAGTGCATTAACCGAAATGATCAAAGGTTTAACCTTAGATGAAGCATTGAAAGTGTCCAACAAAGACATTGCAGATTACCTCGGTGGTTTACCAGAAGCAAAGATGCATTGCTCTGTCATGGGACAAGAAGCGCTAGAAGCCGCTATCTATAATTATCGTGGCATTCCTCTAGCTACCCATGATGATGATGACGAAGGCGCGTTAGTTTGCAGCTGCTTTGGGATCAGCGAGGCCAAAATTCGCCGCGTCGTTCTAGAAAATAATCTCACTGGTGCCGAAGAGGTAACAAATTATGTGAAAGCTGGTGGCGGATGCGGTTCCTGTCTGGCGAACATTGATGATATAATAAAATCAGTTCAACAGGAATACGCCTCACCTGCTCTCAACAATTACGGCGTACAAGTTGCCACAGAAATTGTTACGTCTAAAGAGCGATCGCTAACAAACGTCCAAAAGATTGCTCTAATTCAAAAAGTTCTTGATGAAGAAGTCAGACCCGTACTCATCGCTGACGGGGGAGATGTAGAACTCTATGATGTAGAAGGCGATCGCGTTAAAGTTGTCCTGCAAGGTGCTTGCGGTTCCTGTTCTAGTAGTACAGCAACTCTGAAAATTGCGATCGAAGCCAGATTACAAGATCGTGTCAGCAAGAGCCTTGTAGTCGAAGCAGTTTAGGAATTGCTTTCTTGACTTAACGTATTCTACAAATACGCCCTAATATGCATTCAGCCAGGAACAGAAAGTAGGATTTGAATCATATAATTGTCTCCACATCAATGCTTCAATCCTACCGACAACTGATAGCTAAATTAGCTATGGCGGCTAACAGCATATAGGCAAAAGATTAAGCGCCTACTTGCGAATTTCATTATCCAACTCGCTTCAAAGGAACAGGATATGAGTACATTGTACGACAAACTTGGCGGACAACCAGCTATTGAACAAATAGTAGATGAACTCCACAAACGCATTGCCACAGACAGCCTCCTCAATCCCATTTTTGCTGGTACAGATATGGTCAAGCAACGTAATCATCTAGTTGCTTTCTTATCTCAAATTTTTGAGGGGCCAAAGCAATACGGCGGTCGTCCAATGGACAAAACCCACGCTGGAATGAATCTACAGCAACCACACTTCGATGCGATCGCCAAGCATCTCGGCGAAGCAATGGCTGTGCGTGGAGAATCAGCAGAAGACACCAAAGCTGCACTAGAGCGTGTCACAAACATGAAGGGCGCTATTTTAAACAAGTAATAGGACTTATGCATTGATTGTTGACAAATACCAAAGTCAAGTCCTATTTGGTCTTTCAAGCTAAATCACATTATGACGTATTTGTAAATTGCGTAACTTTCTTTGTTCTTTGTCAAAACAAATGACAAAGGACAAAGGACAAAAAGAAAAAAATTTAACCACGAAATATATGTACCTACTTTCGATCATTTTAGCTGTGGAGCGATCGCCCCCAGCAGGCATTTATGCCAACGCTAACAACGATGCTCTACACGCGCTCACTACTGTCGCTCAACTGGCGTGAACGCAACTGACAAACGCGCATACCCACCAACCAACCAATTGCAGGGAAACACGAACAATGACAGACGAAAAGATTAGACAGATAGCATTCTACGGTAAGGGCGGTATTGGTAAATCTACCACTTCCCAAAACACCTTAGCAGCTATGGCAGAAATGGGTCAACGCATCCTTATCGTCGGTTGCGACCCTAAAGCTGACTCTACCCGTTTGATGCTGCACAGCAAAGCCCAAACAAGCGTTCTCCAATTGGCTGCTGAACGTGGTGCAGTAGAAGATATCGAACTTGAAGAAGTAATGCTCACCGGTTTCCGTGACGTTCGTTGCGTAGAATCTGGTGGTCCAGAACCCGGTGTAGGTTGTGCTGGTCGTGGTATCATCACCGCCATCAACTTCTTGGAAGAAAACGGTGCTTATAAAGACGTTGACTTCGTATCCTACGACGTATTGGGTGACGTTGTGTGCGGTGGTTTTGCTATGCCTATTCGTGAAGGTAAAGCCCAAGAAATCTACATCGTTACCTCCGGTGAAATGATGGCAATGTATGCAGCTAACAACATTGCTCGTGGTGTTCTCAAGTATGCTCACACTGGTGGCGTGCGTTTGGGTGGTCTGATTTGTAACAGCCGTAACGTTGACCGGGAAATCGATCTCATCGAAACCCTGGCAAAACGCTTGAACACCCAAATGATTCACTACGTACCTCGTGACAACATTGTTCAACACGCAGAATTGCGTCGGATGACCGTGAACGAGTACGCACCTGATAGCAATCAAAGTCAAGAATATCGCGCATTAGCCACGAAGATTATCGATAACAAGAATCTCACCATCCCCACACCTATTGAGATGGAAGAGTTGGAAGAGTTGTTGATTGAATTTGGTGTTCTCGAAAGCGAGGAAAATGCTGCAATGTTGATTGGTAAGAGCGCTGCTGAAGCTCCTGTAGTATAATTCGCTGCTAAGAAATAACGCTTTAGCACCAGGAAAAAGGAAAGATATCAATCTTCCCTTTGACCTTTCATCCTCTCGCTTACATCTCCCCCCTAATCTTAGAGGGGACTCCTAGTCCCCCTATGCCCCGATCCTTACGAGTCACAGAGGCTAAATATGACACCTCCAGAAAATCAAAACATCATCGAAGAAAGAAAAGAACTAATTAAAGAAGTTCTAGAAGCTTACCCCGATAAAGCTAAGAAAAAACGGGAAAAGCACTTAAGTGTATACGAAGAAGGTAAGTCCGACTGCGGCGTTAAGTCTAACGTTAAATCCCTTCCTGGTGTCATGACCGCTCGTGGTTGTGCTTACGCCGGTTCTAAAGGTGTGGTTTGGGGCCCTATTAAGGACATGATCCACATCAGCCACGGGCCTGTTGGTTGCGGTTATTATTCTTGGTCTGGTCGTCGTAACTACTACATCGGTACTACAGGTATTGACTCCTTTGGTACCATGAACTTCACCTCCGACTTCCAAGAAAGAGATATCGTCTTTGGTGGAGACAAGAAACTTACCAAGCTCATCCAAGAACTTGATGTACTTTTCCCACTCAACCGTGGTGTTTCCATTCAATCTGAATGTCCCATCGGTCTAATTGGGGATGACATCGAAGCTGTTGCTCGGAAGACATCGAAAGAAATTGGCAAGCCAGTTGTA
Organism: Nostoc sp. CCCryo 231-06; assembly: GCA_023522315.1. Classification (GTDB taxonomy): domain Bacteria; phylum Cyanobacteriota; class Cyanobacteriia; order Cyanobacteriales; family Nostocaceae; genus Nostoc. Next base: position 12,347 of record JAHCSU010000565.1, on the reverse strand, counting down.
CCTGTGCGTTGCGAAGGCTTCCGGGGTGTTTCCCAATCTTTGGGACACCACATTGCTAACGACATGATTCGTGACTGGGTTTTCACCAAATCCGACCAAGCTAAAAAAGACGGTACACTCAAGTTTGAAGGTACTCCTTATGATGTAGCCGTTATCGGTGACTACAACATCGGTGGAGATGCTTGGGCTAGCCGCATCCTGTTAGAAGAAATCGGCTTGCGCGTAGTCGCTCAGTGGTCTGGTGATGGCACCATCAACGAAATGTTGATGACCCCCAATGTGAAGATGAACCTCATCCACTGTTACCGGTCGATGAACTACATCAGCCGTCATATGGAAGAAGCTTACGGTATTCCCTGTACGAAGTATGATTTAATATATTGTGATACCAGGATTTAGTCCACGTCTAACTTTGCTCAATTTAAACATTGTTCTAAATGGACTAAATTTTAAGACACATTTAAGACACAATGAAAAGTAAGGCACAGGACGTTTTTGAGGATTTCACTCCGCCAGCATCTACCGATGGCAGCTATTTAGGAACGCAGAAACACATGAAAGCTACTCGGCAGCATCTGGAACGCAAATTTGATAAAGGTTTGACAGACACTAGGGCCCGTCTAAAAGCCGCTAAGGTGAAAGTGGGTTTGGTCGTGGCACGCGACACAATTCAATTGCAAGCATCTCTACCAATCAAGCCGGGCGATCGCGACACTAAAGGAACTGGTTTTAAGCAGTACAAGATTTCGCTAAATATCCCTGCAAGCTTGGACGGGTTGAGAACAGCAGAGGAAGAGGCAAACGAGCTAGGCAAGCTGCTTGCCCGTAAACAGTTTGAATGGACTGACAAATATCTGGGTAAAATCGCTAAGGTCGCCAACAGATCCCAAACCCTTGGTGATGTTTTAGAAGAGTTTGAAACTGAATATTTCAAAACACGCAAATTAACAGAAAAAAGTAAACACACCTTTTTCTATTACAAGGAGTATTTACGGCGACTGATTGGGCTAGATACTTTGCTGAATCAATCGGAGATTGATAAAAAGTTTGCAGAGTTGACGGGAGATTCTGCCAAATACAGCGCAGTTAAATCGTTGAAAGTTTTAAAATCAACCCTTAATTTAACTAGTTTCACTCTCGAACAATTTAAAGCTACACAACCCAAAAGTCAGGCTAGGGACATTCCCAGTGATGAGGACATCATCAAATATCAGGAATCTTTTCATCATTATTCTTTGACTAGAAGCCTAACAATCAAAAAGAGTTGTTTAGACAGTTGGAAAATGTGGGAATGGGTATATGGAATGCTTGCTACTTATGGACTACGCCCAAGAGAACTGTTTGTAAACCCTGAAATTGATTGGTGGTTGAGTCCTGAAAATAAAGATAATACATGGAAGGTTCACCCAGATACTAAGACTGGTTACAGAGAAGCTTTACCGCTACATCCTGAATGGGTTTACTTGTTTGATTTAAAAAACGTAGAGTATTTGGAACTGTTAAAAGCTCAAACTGATGACAGAACTAGTTTTGCAGATATCAATACTATTCGGGTTAATTGTTCATCATGGTTTAGGCGCGTAAATATTCCGTTTACGCCCTATGACTTACGTCATGCTTGGGCAATTCGAGCGCACATGATGGGTATTCCAATTAAAGCTGCTGCTGACAATTTGGGGCATTCTGTAGAGGTTCACACTGAGATTTATCAGAAGTGGTTCAGCTTGGAGAACCGGAGGAAGGTAATTAAGCAGGCAGTAGATAAAAAAGATGGCATTGATGCGTTGAAGGACGAAAATGCACGACTAAGGGCTGAGGTGGAATATCTCAGGCAAGCTCTGGCACGGCATCAACTCAGCGAGGTGCTGTCTACTTAACTCACAGCAGAATACAGTTTAGGTGCATCTCCATCTGTTTCGCTTTGAAACTGTTAAATTAGCGCCACTAGGTTTTTGAGCAATGTATTAAGAAAAATGCCTATTTTTTGGTAATTTTTGTTAAAAAATAGCCAGTCAAAAAAATGTCTACAGTTGCTAAAAACGTCATCCAGAGGGAGTTTTGCCCGCCTACAGTTGCGTCTACACCTGTAGATACTGTAGACGCACTCAACCCGCACTTGTCACCGATGATCGTGGCAGTGTAACCGCCTTTATCACCGTCGATCGTGGCACATAAAGCGCACTTGTTACCGTCTGTTGTTGCGGTGTAGGCGAACTGTAGACGGGTTGGAACCGAGTTGAAACCGTACATAAGTTGACTATAAACCGTGCTTTAGTTCTTTGATAAAAGCGTCAATCGCCTTTCCTGCCGTTGATTGCTTGCCCACTTTAAGCTTATTCAAAGTGCGATGGCGGGTTGCCTCATGGTCTGGTTGCACAAATGTATCTGCTGTCTGTAGCCGTTGCCTGAGTTGCCAGTTCTTCTTCTCCAGTTCCTGAATGTATTCTTCTTTTCTTTTAAAGTTCTCCAGCAAAGCAGCGTTGGTTTGGTTAGCTTCAGCCAATTCTTTTTCTAGTTCTTCCAATGCCTGCTCCATATACTCCTCTAGTTCGTGTCTCCTTTGGTGGCAGGACTGAAGTCTAGCTTCTAGGCTCATAATTTGGGTTTCTAGATCGCTGACGGCTTTGCTATCAGCTACACTTGAATCTTCATTGCTTCTTTGCCCGGTAGTGCTATTCTCCTCTACTACCGGGCCTTCAATTTTCCCCGCAGTTCCTCCAGATGCGATCGCAGTTCACCCAAGCTTGATTCTATTTCTTGCTTAACCAATGACTTTATGTCTACAGGTGTAGACTGAACTGTAGACTTTTCTATAATCCCTGCTAACACTCCCCTCAATAATCTTGCTGCTGTTTGACTAGAGGATTTGTCTTCTGAGATTTGAAACGATTGCAGCGCTTCTAATTCAGCGTCGGTGAAGCGAAATGAAATTACATTGCTACGCATTTGTAGACCGTCTGTATACAACCTGTTAACATAGTAGGTCAACCAGTAGTAATTGTCTACCAAAATGTCTACTTTGTTGACAAGTTACATAAAGTAGACGATAGTAGACACAGGTTAAGCGATTAAATCGTAGCGTCGTATCGCCCCTCTCCTACTTACAAAAAGTGTATAAATGATGACTTGATTAAAGAAGCGCGCTCGCAATTTGTTGCGAAATCTGCTTCAATGATTTCAGATACCTGATGTGACAAATGAAGTCAGCGCTTGAATGCGCCCCGGCAAGAGAGTCTCTTACCTCTCCCCCACCGGCACGACTTCCCCCTTACAAGTTCTCACGCCACTAAGGAGGCAATAAGAATGATAGCGTCAGACGGGCCCACTTTGGGCAATTTTCGTCAAGCGTCAAAGTTTTGGCGTTTGCGAGTGAGTAAAGAATTCGACAAGCCCGAATATTACATTGGTCAAACCGTGCTGCACAAGACAAAAGTGAAGCAGGGTGAGATTTTGTATCCGGTGACAGTGCTAGGGCTTTCCTGGACTGGCATGGACTGGCAGTATAACGTCTCCCTCCCAGAAGACCACCCTTGGTTTGAGCCAGATGACAACGAGCGGGAATGGGTCGATGACCGGGAGCTAGAGCCGATGTAACTAATTAAACCGTATTGTAATTAGTACGGAGAAACAAACCCAACTGATCAACCCGAACTGATCAGTTGGGTTGTAGACACTCAATTGTTAAGCAATATTACAAGTGATCATGTGATCATAGATGTGATCCATCGTTGATCACATTTAACGCCTTACAGAGTAAGGATTCTGGGAGATGTGATCATGTGATCAATGAAAATTTAAAATTTTCAATTGTGAAGACCGAAAAAATTGTCGAGGAAATGGATCACATGATCACATCGCCTGGAATCCTTTGCCTGTAAAGCCTCAGATATGATCAATGGTTGATCACTTGTAATATTGCTTAACAATCGATATTAACTAGCGCTTGATTGCTCTGGGCAAGCATTTGAGTTGTTTTTGGAGGTGATCCACTGAGGGGATTTGACCCACACAAAATGGGTGTGTCAAACCCGAATCTTGAAGTTGACCCACACAAAATGGGTGTGTCAAAGTGTGTATCAAATCTTCACGGCTTTCAATGGCTACTTATTTCCACTGTGTTGTTCTATGGACTTAAAAAAACAACCCCTGTCTGAGCCGGGGTTGTTTAACATTAACGAAAACGAAAAATTTATATGTCAAATTCAAACATAGAGCAGTTTAGTAATTTGGTGCAAGAGGCACAGCGAGATGACGACTACATCAACGCTACCAAGTGGTGTAAGCATTTTGAATATAGACTTGACAGATGGAAGCAGTTGCCAGAAACAAAAGCTAAATTAGAGCATTTGAAAACTACAGAGTCAAATGCTGAACCCTGGATTGTTGAGCGCGTAGGTAAAACTTGGGTAACTTGGGTTCACCCAATCATGGCAGTTCATCTAGCCGGCTACCTCGATCCAGCCTTTGCCAACTATGTAGCCAAGACTTTTATCAGGTATGCCAAGGCTGACCCAACTCTCGCGGCTGATATTGCCTCACGCCAAAACACAGTAGAAGGGCTGGATATCATCAACGAGGCAGTTCAGAAGCAATACAGCCTCATTTTTGGGCGCGATTGGCTCTGTGAAACGGATACAATTAGGTTTGATTTTTTAAATGAAACCCCTTGCCTGAGAGACAAATTATCAGAGTCGAATTTAGTATCTCTTTTAAACAATAAATTTGGATTGCCTTGCAAAGGACTTGTTGTAATTCATCCGTTAAGTGAAGAGTTACTTGAAGACTTTTTGAAAGATAAATATCCCAAGATTCATCAAAGCGCGTGTGAAATTGTTGAGTTACGGTCAAAACCGTACTTGCACATATCGCTAGTTAATGAAGTTGCTTTATTTAGCTATTTTATCCTAGAAATTAATGATTGGGTAAGAGAGAAAGGTGGCAGTAATTCTAACTTTTTGAGGTAGTGCGCGTGAACTACAAAAGCGGCCCCTGGTCAACACGACCGGGGGTTGTTTTTGTACGCGATCGCTCCCACTCCCTACCCACAGATGATGCATAAATGATCATCCCCGATAAGGAAGTGCGATCGCCTTCAGCTTTAAAAAGGTGAGTGGTTGCAATCTGGCTTGCAGTGAAAATTGCAATGGTTGCCGATGCAGTTTTTAACGCAGTGACAGTGCGCGATCGCTAACTCTCCCGATTGAGCCTTAACCCTTAACCGAGTTTCACTCAACGACAATTCGATGACAATTGAGCAACCCATAACTTCCGACTTCAACTTCCGACTTCCACCAGCTAGCTTCGGAAGTTGTAAATTGAAGTCGGAAGTTAACGCAACATGCAGCGCAGCGCCACCGTAAAACAATCGTGCAAACGGAGCCTTAACCCGTCCGGTCGGAGAACATCCAAAAAGAATAACGGGGAAATACGCTAAAACAAGCTAATCCTTTTTCGACAAGTTAACTTGCCACTGGTTCAAAATATGCAGAAATTGCAATGCCAGCAGTGGGCTTGGTTTCTTCGACATTAACCCCAAAGAAACCAAGCCCACTGATCATCACGGAGTTCGTGTCGGACAGTGTACTTATCGACGGATGATTTTACCTGCTGAAAAACCATCACGCAGTTCGTGAAGACAAGTTAACTTGTCTTCCTAAGCATTTGTCAAAACTTGTAGCTAATCGAGAATGCAGCAACTCATTACCACGTTGCATCCTCACGCACACTGTACAGCAGTTCTCGCCAGCATCAAATTTTTGCAACGGTAAAGCGTGGGCAGCGAGAATCTTTCGACCGCACAAAGTAAACCAAGTTGTCTGACCAGGTTTCTCGTTATCCATTAGATGCAGTGCCTTGTTTTGGCTCATTGGCCTTCCTAGTAAATCCATGTCAAACACACTCGCGTTTTAAACAAGTGTATAAACTTTGACAGATGTCCTGCAAGCAGTTGCAAATATTTGCTGGACAACATTAAGTTATCCGCCTGCAAGTTTTGACGAATATTTACCGGACTACACATGTTACCCGTCAGCAAGTTTTGAGTTACTCTCTTCGACATTAACCCCAAAGAGAGTAACTTCATTTGTTGCATCTCCAGTCGAGGGTTAAGTCCCGATTACTAATTCTGTTAGGTATACAGCTAAAACTTCACTCCCATTTACTCCAGTAAGCCACAACTTGCAAATCAGATTACCGTTGCAGTGGGGTTTTGGATGTTTAAATCACAAGCTTTAAGACAAAAACAAGACACGTGAAACGCATACTTACAAAAGTATTGATATATAAGGTTTTCAGGCTTTAATCTACCGTATTCCCTGGTTAGAATACAACTTCTTCGGCCCTACCAAGATTGCTGAATCTTTACGGGAAATTGCTTCTAAATTTGACGAGACAATCCAAGCAAACGCTGAGAAAGTAATCGCTAAGTATCAGCCAACAATGGATGTGGTAGTCGGTAAGTACCGCCCCCGCTTAGAAGGTAAGACTGTTGCCATCATGGTTGGTGGTCTACGTCCTCGCCACGTTGTCCCAGCCTTCCTAGACTTGGGCATGAAGATGGTTGGTACAGGTTATGAGTTCGGTCATAACGATGACTACAAACGTACCGCTGGCTACATCGAAAACGGCACCATCGTTTATGACGACGTTACCGCTTACGAATTCGAGGAATTTATCAAAGCGCTGAAGCCCGACCTTGTAGCCTCTGGTGTGAAAGAGAAGTACGTCTTCCAAAAGATGGGTCTACCTTTCCGTCAAATGCACTCTTGGGATTACTCCGAACCTAGCGATCGCTCTTACAATTGATATAACGCAAGGTTTTTTAGTGGCGGTAGAAAAAAGATCCTATTTCTAGCCTAAATGCAAGTTACAGGGTTATCTAAGAACAATCTATTTTCATGCTTCAGATAGTATAACTCTTATGGAGTCTAGTTTTTAGATTTTGCTTGCATTTTGCTCAAAGAAAAACTGTAAAATAAAAGACTATTTATAATGACGATTTTTTAGATTAAATGGTGCGATCGCATGATTGAAAACACAATCAACACACTTAAGTAAACTTTTATAGACTGCACAACCAACGAGAAATAGATGCAACTTGATTCTCTTGATTTAGATTAGCAGCGTTACTGAGAGTGCCGTTTTCCAATTGATTCCAGATTTCGCCTGCCATCCTTCTGGCGATCGCTGATCCTACGAAGAAAGTAAAAGGTGAATGCCCTACTCTAGAAAATGCTTCACGGATACGATTTAGTGCTGCTTGTGCAGTTTTCCAATGTTCATCTGCACCTGCGGGATCTATACCCCCTTTAAGTTCACCAAGGGCGATAAGGTATGGTGCAACTACAGATGGTTCAATGGCGCTAGATTTGTTGGCTACTAACTCTGCTGGGTTCAGGTTAAACAAACATAGATCCACATTACTTCTAACTAGCGGGACAGTCAGGTTATAAATTAGTGTACGATTACCAATCTCGCTTTCCCAGCTTATTCCCCGTAAAGATAACTCAATTTCTGAGTCATTATTTGTCATGGCAATCCACTTTTTACTCTTTGAGTGTTGCCAGTGGTATCTTGTACCTGCGATCGTGAGAGTGGAGAGAATTGCACGAGTCAGCTTTCTTTGTGCCAACGCGCCTCCAACATTTCGCATTGAGCCACCAAGTGTGTCACCACGAGTCAGCAAAAATCTAAAAACCAATTCCTCTGGAAAATTTGCACCTGCTGGTTCAAGAAAATTTTTGATCAGACCATTTATAGCTTCTACCTTATCTTCTGACATCAGGTGCGCTAGAGATTTGTCAGATAAGCCTGCCGCAGTTAATAGTCCCATCTTAATGCCCTTAATCTTTAATAATTCAACAGGACTCTCAGCTTGAGCAGCAGCTTCTTTAAGTGCCCTTGCTTCTGCGACGAATGGCGTAGCACGTCGATTTTTCTCCAGTGCAAGAGCCACAAAACCTGTACGGATTGCTTCATAAGTTGTTATCAGATCATCAATGGATTCAAGATGATTACGATAGGAACACATAAGAATTCGAGTTATGGCTTTTTCCACACATAAACGCACTTCCGTAATGGTTCGCGTCCATGATTTCCCATTTGCTGGCTACTATTACCTTTATCACTTGGTAAAACAAGGATATTTTCAATAACAAAACCTTGCTGTTCGGCGAAATCAGAGAGAATCATATCTACTGAAATGCTTGCGCCTGCATAGCGAACATTATCGTTAACCATGAATAAAATTGCCCCTGGTTTAAGAACACGAAAACATTCTTGTATTACACACGCCATCTCATAAAAATATCCTCTGATCATTCTTGGTATACCATTGTTATTCAACACACCCTTTGCTTTTTGGTTATCTAGATATTTCAAGATAGCCTGTAATAAATTCTGTGAATCAGCAATAGCTAAGGCTGTTTTCCAGTTTGAGTTGATAGTCAATAAATCTTTGGGGCGATTTTCAACTGTACAACTTAGCATTTCCTGACGAAGGTTAATTAACTCCTTTTCAGAAATACCAAGTAGAGCTAGTTCTAGTGCATAGGTGCGAGTATAGTCGTATCGATTGCAATAGGGTGGGGATGTAATAATCGCATCATATACGGAATTGGCTAGGCGCGGCATAATCTCAAAACAAGAGGCTCCATAAAGATGAATTTGACCTTGAGAATTTTTAATTGGGAAAAGCTCAATTTGTTGTGTAGAAGGTAGTAAATCATCAATAATTTCACTTATTTTATTGGCGATCGCATTATCGAACTCTATAATTTCACCTTTATTGAAAGCTTTCTTGCTCTGTCTACGATCGGAACGATAATCCCAACGGAGGTACTGTCCATCTTTACGTGTGTAACTTATTGATTCTAAAACGCACAGTAAGACAAACTTTAAAACTGCTTGGACTCTATTATTTTCTAGTTTGCAAGCTTCAAGATATTGCTCAATTGCAGTTCTAGTTAGCTCACTATAAGCTCCTTTTGTGATTCTCAATTCTGGTAAGTGTTTTTTCTGCTCACACTGCTTCCAAACCTGTAATTTTGACCAATCTTTTATCCTTTCAAAATCTTCAGGAGTGAATTCAGAATCTAAAAGCTTTTTAGCATTAATTATTTGTTGACCAATAGGCAATAATTCAATACCATCAGCATTAATTCCAGCTTCCCTAGCAGCAAATAGCGCAGTTCCACTGCCTGCAAATGGGTCTAAAACCTTGCCTTCAGTAATTTTATATTTTTGTAATAAATATTCTATAAGAGATGCAGAAAAAGCTTCTTTATATTTATACCATCGATAGATAGGTCTAGTTTTGTTAGCTTGAAAACTAACTATAAGTCGCGTCAATGAAGGATGAACCAAAAATTTATTCTGGAAGCGCTGATACAGTTGCCTATCAAGGTTGTCAATTTCACCTAAACCATCACTTTCCACTTCGGACACGGTATTGGAGACACTTGCTAGGCTGATCACAGATAAATTTTCCTAGAGAATTAACTAGTCAAGTTAGTATAGTTCTAAATTTTAGGGGTAGATATATGATTAGCCCAAACTTTACAAAAAGTCACTGTATATTTAGGAATGGTGTGCGATCGCTATAAGAAGTATCCCCTTGTAACGATCGCCTTTAAAGATTATCTGTGAGATGCATAAGAAGTAAACTATTGGTGCGATTTCTACGACGGGCTACGCCTAAGCATTCACTCGACAACCAGGTTGCGATCGCGTACCCGCCATGAGCCGGTGGCGATCGCGTGATCAGGGGATGCGATCGCAGTAAAACTAAGTTTCGTTGCACCGCGATATGAAGCTGTTTTAAACTTAGAAAGATGCTATGCAGTTTATAATCCCCATGAGCTATCACGATATTATTACAATTGAGCCGGACAAGCGAGGTGGTAAGCCTTGTATTCGACGGATGCGAATCACCGTGTACGATGTTCTTGGCTGGTTGGCTGTTGGTATGTCTCATGGGGAGATATTAGACGACTTCCCGGAATTAACTGAAGAAGACATTAAAGCAAGTCTAGAGTTTGCTGCTGATCGTGAACATCGTTTAGTTGCCTCTCTACAAGACCAAGGCAAACGGTAGGTGGTCTTTGAAGCTGCTTTTTGATCAAAATTTGAGTCGCAAGCTAGTAACTCAATTAGCAGATGTTTTCCCTGATTCGAGTCATGTTCAGTTTCATGGGCTGGAAGTGAAGACTGATACTGAAATATGGGAATTTGCTAAAACCAATGACTTTTGCATCGTAACTCAAGATGTAGATTTTGCCGAAAGAAGCCGTTTGTACGGTTCTCCGCCTAAAGTTGTATGGCTACGTTGTGGAAATACACCAACAAAACACGTTGAATCTCTACTTCGTTCTGGCGTGGAGGTGATTCAGAGGCTGCTCAATAATCCAAATCTGCATTGTCTAGAATTGTACTAAGGCTTTCGTTTCGAGGGGTTGTGTGTGAGATGCATAAGAAGTAGACTGGTGGTGCGATGTCTGCGACGGTCTACACTTATGCATTCACTCGACAACCAGCTTGCGATCGCGTGATCAGGGGATGCGATCGCATTAAACCGTCCAATCCTCTATTAACAGTCCGGCTACTTTGCTGAAATCTCGATGATTGCGTGTTAATAAAACTAATTTACGAGATAGTGCGATCGCCGCAATCCGCGAATCCATTCTTGCAAGTTGAATGCGTTTAGCTTGTAATTGACTTAATGCAGTAGCAGCATCAGCATCAAATGACACAAGTGGTAGAACCTTGAAATCATTTACAAGACGTACCATCATCTCATAACCCTTAACAACTTCACTATCGTTACGAGCGCGACTAATATACGTATGGCTACCAAGAAGTTGTTCGTGAAATGTGACAATTGAAATCGCAAAATCTGATAGTGGATATTGAGCCATGCGGGTCGAAAGATTGATGTAATCTTGCCCCATCTGTCGCTGGATGATACTTAAATGATCTGTATCCAACAAATATTTCATGGCTCATCCTGAATTTCGATTATTGGCTCGTCGCCTTGACGAATCGCACGTCCATAAGCGAGTACCTCTTCAAACGCAGGCTCGTCTTTGAAGGAAGCTGTAATTTGTTGCAGCCAATTAGTTGATTGAGAAGCCGCTACTTGTTTTTGCAACTCCGTCACCGCCGCTTCCATAGCTGCGAGACGTTCTTCCAGAGAAATATTAGTTGACATTTGAGGTTTTCCCTTAGTGCATCACGCCTATCTGAAGAATAACGAGTCAGAGTAAGCGGTGGCAACTCTCTCGAAGGTAATAAAGATATTTAATTGTTTTTATGAGCCATGTCTACGACGGGTTATTCGGTGTCGCATTCCTCGACAACCAGATTTTGATCGCCTGATCAGGGGATGCGATCGCATTAAACCGTTCAATCCTCTATTAACATTCGCTTCAAGCTACATGCGTTTAAGTAACTCATCATACTCATCATGTGCGCCAATCCAATACCAGTAAATGCGATCGGACTCCAACAAACCCAGAACACGATAGTTAAGACTGACACGAGCAGAGTAAATCGGTTGTCTCTGGCTGACTTGCTTAAATTGAAGACTAGGGTGATACGGATCTGCTTGCCAGAGTGCATAAGCTTTTGCAGCCTGTTCCTGAACTGATGCAGGAAGATCGCCCAACTGTTTACGAAAGGTTTTGGTTACACTTGATTTCGTTTTTGAGGTGGAAAAACAGTATCAAGTGGAACTGTTTCGCCACTTGCGATCTCTTCTCGTACCATTGCAGCCATCTGATCCCACTGAGCATCTGTCGTCGCGGCAAAACGATTTTCCCAGTTTTGCTCATCTTGCACTTCTGCCAAAAGCCTAGCTGCAATTGCATCTTGCTGATCGGGTAGAAGTTTTTCGATTTGGGCGATCGCCTGTCGAAGTAGTTCAGTCATAGCTCAATAGCAGTAAACACCGCAATTTCATACAGTTTGTTAATTTTAACCGACATCAAGATTGCTGCTGGCGTGAACCTTTGCGCTAGACGCAAGCAACGCTTTGGGAGAAACGACCTCTACTCTTTCTGGTGAAAGCCTGATTGAGCAAGTTGTCTCGTAGATCAAAGAATCCCCGTGCGTTCACGCCGGGGAGTGTCAAAAGCACAATCTAACCGTTTGATAGATATGAAACCTTTAGTACCGAAGGTTTTAGCTATTTTAGCCACGGCAGTTAAAGGACAAGCCATAGTAGTCAGTTTGTAAAAATAGAGCTTAGTAGCTCTGACCTTCAACTTCGGAATGGGTTCAGTTTTGCAGTTTTCAATTAAAACCGACATTCCGCACTTCAAGATGTAATACATCGATATTCAAGAATATTT
>JAHCSU010000564.1 GCA_023522315.1 Nostoc sp. CCCryo 231-06 | reverse complement strand
GGAAGACGAGAGTTTGTGTAGTAGCGAATTCTATTCGCCCAATACTTTTCAAACAACCTCTAAGCTATATTTATATCTCCGACTTCTTGAAAAGGCGGCGATGTAGGCAGCAACTTTCCCTTAAGCAAGTGAGATTGGACAGTAGAGTGGATCACAAAGCAAGACAACATACGAATACTACTTGAACTTATGGCAACGGAGATAATTACCCGTCCTGAATCCCTGACAGAAGATTGCTTTTTTACTTATGCCCTTGGAACTGATTTGCATGATACTAATTCGACTGCCCAATATCTACGCAGAATCAGGAAAGAAGATAAACCCTATATCGACATAGCTGTTTCTCCTAGACCAGGCTATCGATTTGAGGTCTGCCTTATCCCTGTTGAAGGGTTCGCTAAAGAAACAATATTGACAAAAGATGGGTTCGCCAAAGCTTTAGCGATTATTTGTGCTGTATCTAACAAAGCTAGGAAGCGATTCCCCTCAGGAAATGGACAAGAGATTGTCCGATGTCAATTTAGCAACTTAGCTGATGCAGTCGCTGTAGCGAACAGATTGTCTGCATTACCCTCTAATATGTATGAAACTCTCGTTAAGGTACCAAATGCCTTGTGAGATCGCGTCCGCTTGAAGATTTATTATTAGGACTGACGGGAAGACATTTTAATGGTAAGTAACTATACGGACTTGAAATGAAAAACTCAATAGTTCACATTTCATCTGTTGGAAAAAGACTTGTCATACAAGACTTTTAACCCTAGTGGACAATTTTCCCGTTTTTGCACAGTGACCCATAATTCAAAGTGAGTTTTTTTTATGCCTATAAGCCCTTTGCGTGAAGAACCTCGTAACCAGCGAGCGCCTGTAATTCGTACAAGTAATGAGTTCATTCTCTTGGAATGGTTAAAGTCAACTGGTCGTCTAATAGAGCGGGAACATCAAGAATCCGAGTATCTAACTGAAGTAGAAGAAATTTCAGAAATGATAGACCTTGACGATATCCCTTATGATCATGACGATGATGATGGTGAGATGGATATAGAAGCGTAGCACCGCAAGGCGGAAGTCAAAAGTCAAAAGTCAAAAGTCAAAAGTCAAAAATCCTGTATTTTAGGGCTTTTAACGATTGAGAATGGTATCTTCATTTCTGCGACGCTGTACTAGTAGGGTAATTCGTAATTCATAAGACCTCGCGGTATGCGGGAAACTCAGTGTCTTTAGACCTGAGAGGGAAGCGACACGAGGGATTTTAATCGCCGTGGCATTTGTGCTAAAATTTGGTTGTGAGTAAGAATAACTGTCTACGTGTTGAAGCATCCTAGTACGGAGAAATCCCGGCTCCTGTGAAACAACGGTTAGGTTCTAAGTCCTAACGACAGTATGACAAGAAAGAGCAATTAATGGCAGGTTGCGGAGCGTACCGCGAATTGGCTTAGTGATGGACTCTGAAAGCTTTGAAATTACTAAAAGTAAGCGCAATTTCGACACCTTAATTGGTAAGTTGCTTTGAGCGTTTAGGCGACGTTTGACGGTCGCAGCGAGGGTTTTACTCTGTCCGCAGAATCTCAGTGTCTTTAGACCTGAGAGTGTCAATGATTTGGAATGTGTAATTTATTTACGCCGAAAGGTTATAAATCCCGACTACTTTAAAAAGTCGGGATTCTTAATATTAAAATGCAAGGGTGTTTAATTCTTGGACTTGAGTAATAGATAAAATAATTGTCCATTGCTGACTGTGACACCAGCGCGATCGCCTGCTAATTTCCCAGTACCTAAAAAATAATCTACCCTACCTGCACCTTTAATTGCACCTCCAGTATCTTGGTCAAGAACATAACGACTAACGATGCGCTCCTCCATTTTTCCGGTAGGATTAGCAAAGGGAATAGAAGCGCGAATCAACGCTAAAGCACCAGGAGGCATGAGAGATTTATCTGTAGCGATAGAACGCTCTGCTGTTAGTGGTACGTTGATAGAACCTTGGGCTGGCTGACCGTGATTTTCTTGAAAAAAAACAAAACTGCGATCGCGCGGAATATAAATATTTAATTCTTGGGGATGCTTTTGGAAATATTCGAGAATAATTGGCATAGTCATCCCTTCTAGCGGTAATTTGCCATCATTCGCTAATTCTCGCCCAATACTTTTGTAGTTATAAGCAATATTACCCGCATAGCCGATTGTTGTCTGACTACCATCGGGAAGCTGAAGTCGCGCTGAACCTTGAATTTGGGCTAAATATGGTTCAAGGCGATCGCGGAACCAAAACAACTCTAATCCTCGTAATTTTCCTTTTGCGCCTTGTAAACCATCTGCTCCCTCTAATTCTTCGCGGGTAGGATGAGGCTTACTCCAAGAGTTTAAATCAGGAGGTAATCGATAAACAGGATAACGATATTCTGCTGTGAGGACGCGACTGGCTGCGTAAAGCGGTTCATAATAGGCGGTGAACAAAACGGAACCTTTGGTGTCTTTACCCACTGACTGGTAAAGAACAAATTCTCGCAGGGTGGCTTGATGTAATTCTGTTGCAGAATTAGTTGTTAGTAGGAGTTCGCGGAATCTTTTCAAGCTTTTGATGACGCGAGCCCGAAGGGGCAAGCCGCCGAAGGCGGCATCGCGCGTAATCCCAGCCACCTGATAGTTTTGATAAGCAGCCGCAGCATTAGCCGTTTGCAAGTATTGGAGACTGCGAGCGATCGCACTTAACAGTGGCTTTTTGTCTGGTATTTCTCCATAGAGAAGTTCATCTAAACAAGAGGTATCACCTTGACAACAAGTAACTGGTATAGGAATCCTACTTGAATCTTGCTCAGTATACTGAGAAGTCAAGCTTTGTATGTCAAGCTTCTAGGCAGCTTGATTGTTCAAAAATCAAATAGGAGTCCTATAGTCTCTGAATTAATAGTGATTTTTGCTTTTGTATAAATACATCTTGATTTTCAGCAGTCAAAGAAACTGGTATATCCCACTTTTTCACCCGACATTCAGGTGGGCTAGGTTCTTGATGCGCCAAAGATTGCATACGCAGCACGAAAATTGACAAAACGACAGGTAAGCTGATGGCGATAACTTTGTTAAACTTTCTTAACTCAGCAATTATCTTTTTCATCAAAATTCAAATTTTTGATATTATCCCACTTCCCTCAAAACACCAAAATTTTCCCCTACTCCCCACTCCCAATACGGTTCGGTTAAGAATATTGTAGGTTGGGTTGAAGCTTTGC
>JAHCSU010000563.1 GCA_023522315.1 Nostoc sp. CCCryo 231-06 | reverse complement strand
AATTAATCGAATTATCGTTTGTATGTCCTAATAGCATCCCAAGTATCTGTACCTCCTAGCAGGAGGAAGTGCTGTAGGAGTGAGGAGTTAGGAATAAAATGAAGAGTTAAAAGTAATTCAGTAGGGTCGGCATTGGTTTCAATCATTATGACGCGATCGCACTCAGCAGTCATAGCGCTATTAACCAAACACGATCACGTCTCTCGATAATGGCAGCGATGCCCTTCGACAGGCTCAGGGTAAGACCTGCGGCGGTAAACTACGCACGATTTACATCACAATGTAGAATAGCTCAGGCAAGTAATTTTTGTATATACTATAAATACGCTTTGAGTGGAACGACAACAAAGCTGAGTCAAATGCTTTGAAGCAGCAATATGAATCAGGAATCTGAGTTTCCTTTTGAAAAAGCGAGATGAGTGACATCAGAAGAAAGCCAAGAATTCAGAGCCGCGATCGCTGAACAGTTTGGGATAAAGTTGAAAAAGCGGGGTCGCCCCACTAAGGTGGAAGAAGAAAAGTATGAGCCGATTTCTATTCGACTTCACCCTAAAATCTTAGTCTGGGCGAAAGAAGAAGCAGAAAAAACGGGGGGTTGGCTACCAAACTGTGATTAATGAAGTACTCTTGGAGCAAATTAGCTAATGAGTTATGGGGAAGGCGATCGCACTCTCGACAATGGTAGCGATCACTCCTCAACTCAAATAATGAGCGATCGCACTACAAGCTTGGCGATTACCCGGTTGCGATGGTGCGTTCTCACAAAGATTTGTGATTTGAGATGAGGATTTGTTTTCAAGGAACGCACCCTACAAGATCGGCGATCGCACCTACTTTCTTGTGCCCAAACGTGCGTAGGCGTAGCCCGCACTTCTCTACGAGACGCTGCGCGAACGGCAGGCTCAGTGACCATCGTAGACATCGCTCATCTCACCCTTCCTTCATTGATGGGTAAAGCCGTGGCTCCTGCTGCCAAGCAAATTTTACAATTTATCGAAATGCGTAGTTTACCGCCGCAGGTCTTACCCTGAGCCTGTCGAAGGGCATCGCTATCGACTTTGGTCTAAATTTACGGTGAACTGTACTCAGCACTTCCTTTATGGCCCAGAAAACACGGCTTGTTCTACATCATCCCGACTGAGAGAATACTTAAATGAACGTTGGATATCTTGCCCGTTTTCCCCAGATTCGACATATCGCACTACGATTTGCTCAACATCGAGCCATAGTTCAGCTTTCCAACTAGGGCGCTGTATATGCCAGCAATGCCTCTGTGTGTCGTCTTGTTGACAGCCTTGATTTTTTAGCCACTGTTCAATTTGTGGTAGGGGATGATTATATAAAGGGGTATCAGAGGGAAGAAGAGGCATAGTAATTTTGGATTTTGGATTAGGAAATTTTTTAGTTTTTAATTACTATAGGGG
>JAHCSU010000562.1 GCA_023522315.1 Nostoc sp. CCCryo 231-06 | reverse complement strand
ACGGAATGTCTGAGAAGCCTACACCGTTCTCGTTGAGAGGTGTAGGAGTGTCACGTTATTTTAGTGAGCAATAGCCTACAACAGAAGTTTTGCTTAATTAGTACTTTCCTCCTACCTCCAGCAAGGCTGTCCTCTACATTGATTTTGTAAGTAGGGATAATTAAAAATACTTAGAGGATGTTTTAAAAGTCCCGAAAGGTATAATTTTGCAGTTCTGCACTGGGTTAAGTACAAGGTAAAATCAAGGTTTCGCCATATACTGAGATGCTTTGCTGTGCTAACTATGAGAGCAAAATACGCTTTTAAAACATCCTCTTATTGCCTTACCAGGTTTTTAACCTTCAGGCTCATTCTGACTACGTAAGGATGGATTTTTATTGAGAAAAATGTAATAGTACTAATTGGTAGTTTTTCGTTCTCTCTGTATGTTATAAGAAATGTCAAAAACTGATTTATTACCCATCACATAGTATTGAATTCGACGTTCGATAATATTGCTCGATCGGGAAAGAAAATCATAAAAGAAGTACGGGTTTTTACGCATTTCTGTCAATGCTGTTAACCATTTTCCTTCCTTGAGAGGCTCTACAACTTGAAGGTAAGCTAGATGTTTTTTATAGACTGAATTATTATAAGACAAAGCACGCATTAAAGCTGGATTTTTTTTCACCACTTCTTCTTGCATGAAAGAATTACTAGCATTCAAGTATTGATTTAGACGTGACAATTGGCTTTTATGTACAAGAGATCCGGGGCGTGAGCGGTAGAAATAATAGGGTTTTGGCTCAAGGAAAAAGCGTGCTCCTTTGATTAAGCATTTCATATCAATCCAAAAATCTTGACCCATCCTGATGGCATCATCGTACTCGATGCCGTGCTTAACCAGAAATTCTCGTTTGAATAGAGGCTTGCTTATACCAAGATGCAATCCTGGTTGTCCATAGACATCAGTTTCCACAAAATAAACGATATCAATTTGGAAAATTTTATCTATACGTTCTTCACTTTCTTGAATCAATGTACTCCAAGGAGATGTTTCGCCATCGTTGATTAAATAAAGATCGTCAGCAATCATGTCTGCATTTCTTTCGTTTGCCAGTGACACAAGCTTTTCTAATCTTTCAGGAGCATACCAATCATCTGAATCAAGTACAGCAATCCATTCTCCTTGGGCTGCTCTAAGGGCACGATTACGCGCAGCAGCAGCCCCAAGGTTTTGTTGATTAACTATTACTTTGAGACGTGGGTCAGTAAAACTTTTAGCGACTTCTACAGTTTTATCACTTGAAGCATCATCAACTATGATAACTTCAATATCTGTAAGCGTTTGCTCTAAGACTGACTCTATTGCCTTCGCAAGATAAGCTTCAGTATTGTAAGCAGGGATAATAACAGAGACTTTAGGATTCATGAAACTGGACTCCAGACTACACGGTTCGGTAAAAACACTAAAAGTCTAACGATAATTTGATAATTTCTTATTTAGTATACAACTCAGTAGGCCAGTAATAATAAACGATGACTCCTTGAGGTCAGGCATGAGACATTGGGCGTTGAGGAAGCAGTGCATTAGCATTGTTTGAGCGGCAGCCTTCCAGCCTAGACGGACAGCAGCGCTACTTTTAGGTTGACTGACGCTCTAGACTAGCTTCCATTGTGTTAGTTAAAAAATGACCAGCCAAGATGCCACTACTGAGGTAATATCTATCTTCCGAAATTCGGTGCAGGGTTTCAAAGCCACTACGACGCTGACGATCGCCTATTACCCAGTAACGCTGCACAATAGTATCTAAACCAATCCAGCCTTCACCTTCAATCTGCCCCAAAATATTATGCTGGAGTAAAAAAGTATACTGACGCTCTCCCTCATGAAGCCGCCCTTTGTATTGCAGAGAGATTTCTGAGCGATCGCTACCAGGAAATATCAGCTTTGTAGCCATAGTAAACCAGTTATCTCGATTCCAAGCTACCAAGGTCATACCCTTGACACTGATTGGCATACCATTACGTTCCAGCCAATTTCCTTGCATTGTCCAGCGTCCTGGTTCCAATAAAAAAGTATGAGCCACCTTCTATATTCCCTGTCTTGATCGAGTGCCGCCAAGACTACAGTTATAGCAGTGCTAAGTTGCGTTAGCGATAGCGGGGCGTTGAGCCAGTGCTGAATGAAGAAATTTTTTATCTTGTTTATTGTTCCTATCTCAGCACTGAGTACTGACTTTGGTGAATTTCTCCTAAAAGCACTTCTTGAGGTGCCCCAGTTGCAGTAGGTAGGTTGCCAGGAATACCCAAAAGTCGCCAGTAGGCTAAAACTGCAAAGGCGATCGCTTCTTTAAAATCTGCACTCAAACCAACTTCATCTGTAGTCGAGACTGGGATTGATGGCAACAACAACTCTAATCGACGTTTCAAATAGAGATTGCGACTACCACCGCCACATAATAGTACTCTTTGTGGCATTTCCGGCAAAAAAGTGCGGTAACTATGAACAATTGAAGCAGCTGTAAGTTCGGTGAGAGTTGCCAGTAACTCGGCAGCACTGAGTTGGTATGCTTGGGCATCTTTTAAACACTCATGCAGGTAAGCCACACCAAATAACTCTCGACCAGTGGATTTGGGCGGCGGTAGATGAAAGTAGTCTTGGTCGAGCCATTCTTCTACTAATGGATCGCAAGGAGTACCACTCGCTGCCCAATTGCCATTTTCATCGTAAGTTTTAGCACCAGCGCTTAAATGCTCCACCGCTAGATCCAACAGACTATTTCCAGGGCCAGTATCCCAAGCGCGAATTTTTGAGAGCCAGTCGCCATGCCGAGGCGGAATATAAGCAACATTACCAATACCACCAATGTTTTGAATACAACGCCCTTCTTCAGGATGACTAAGTAAATAGGCATCTACTCTAGGCACGAGAGGCGCACCATGACCACCAATAGCGATATCAGCAACGCGAAAGTTGCTTACAGTTGTAATGCCCGTAATATGGGCAATTAATTCACCGCGCCCTAGTTGGAGACTGTAACCTAGTGGGGAGTGGGCAGAGACGCGATTAATCGCGTCTGTACTAGGGAGTGGGGAGTGGGGAGTGGTTTTGTTTCCGATTTCCCTATCCGCAGGTGGTCGGTGATAAACTGTTTGACCGTGGGAGCCAATGAGAGTGGCTGGCTGATGACCAATTTGAATATTTTGGGCGGCTTGGGCAAAGACAATGGCGATCGCATCATCTATTTCTGCCAATTCTGCCATTGAGATGGCAACGCCTGCACCAACTGCCAAGATTCTTTCTCTGAGTTCGGCTGGATAAGGATATGTTGCCCCGGCTAGCAACTCAATTTTAAGATCCAATTCTGTACCAGATATCTCTACCAACGCAGCGTCTATGCCATCTACGGATGTGCCACTAATTAAACCGATAACGCGAGTAGGGACAGCAGTTTCTTCGGTTGGATGCATTGATCAAGACTCTTTTGTTGCAAGAGGTAGTTTAATTCATGTTACTGTCCATGTCAAAAAAACTCAGGTGGCATAGTTGACTGAAGAAAGACAAATTGTCAGGGAAGGGGTGAGAGGCAGCCGACAACTATAGCGTTTCCTAATCAGATGATGTTGATTGGTTTTGTGGGTGCTACTTCAGTTCTGACTCGTCGAGTCAAGAAAAAGTCAGTTTTGCAATTGTCATAAGTAGATGTCTAAGCCAGGAAGTCTCCCTTCTGACTCTGCTACAAAACCAGGCTCCACGTTCGCGTAACGTGCTGTAGGCAGGATTTCAAAACTTACAACGACACTTCAATATTAAATACAAGTTAGGGCGAGCTTACTTCCGGTAGGTTCGCCCTAATCCTTTGATTTAGGATTGTTATACAAATACCTTGGTAGGGGTACAATGCTTATCGGTGTCAACTTGAGCAATGACGAATGGAATTTGCGGACTTTACGGACACACAAACAAAGCCCACTTTTTAAGAATCGATATGATAGAAAAGTAGATAAAACTTAAAAAATATTTATCGAATGGTGCTTCAATCATCTGGCTTGTCCAAGGTCAAAGACTCATTAACACAAAAAATCTTCTTGGGTAATGAACCTAATGCAGAGTTAATTGCAATTCTCACCGTTTATTTTGTCCAAGGAATTTTAGGATTATCGCGTCTAGCCGTTAGCTTTTTCCTCAAAGATGAACTGCTGCTGAGTCCAGTCGAGGTGTCGGCGCTGTTGGGAATTGTCTTCCTACCTTGGATGATTAAGCCGGTGTTTGGTTTCATCTCTGATGGCTTGCCTATATTTGGCTATCGTCGGCGTCCTTATTTGATTTTATCTGGGATACTGGGAACTGCTTCTTGGGCGAGTCTGGCCACAATAGTTCATACTAGCTGGGCAGCTACATTAGCGATCGCTCTTGGTTCTCTCTCTGTCGCCATGAGTGATGTCATAGTTGACTCGCTGGTTGTGGAACGAGCTAGAGGCGAATCGCAAGCAAAAGCCGGTTCATTACAATCTCTGTGTTGGGGTGCTTCTGCGATCGGAGGTTTAATAACAGCATACTTTAGCGGTCTGCTGCTCCAATACTTTACTACCCGTACTGTCTTTGGAATAACCGCTTTATTCCCTCTCATTGTCTCAGGGGTAGCTTGGTTAATTGCTGAATCCCCCGTTAGCAAAGATTCTAAAGATAGTAATCAGACCAACCCTTTACCAATCAAACATCAACTGGGGCAGCTACGCCAAGCCATTAGCCAAAAAACAATTTGGCTACCAACGGCGTTTATCTTCATCTGGCAAGCTACCCCAAATGCTGACTCAGCCTTTTTCTACTTCTCTACCAACGAACTCCACTTTGAACCAGAATTTTTGGGGCGAGTCCATTTGGTGACAAGTTTCGCTTCTTTAGCAGGTGTTTGGATTTTTCAACGTTTCCTTAAAAACATCCCTTTTCGCGTGATTTTTGCTTGGAGTACCGTCCTTTCCTCAATTTTGGGGATGACGATGCTGTTGTTAGTGACTCACACAAACAGGCTATTGGGTATAGATGACCACTGGTTTAGTTTGGGTGATAGCCTGATTCTCTCTGTGATGGGGAAAATTGCCTTTATGCAAGTGATGGTTCTAGCAGCAAGGCTTTGTCCCTCTGGTGTGGAAGCGACATTATTTGCGTTGTTAATGTCAGTGTTTAATTCAGCAGGAACGGTTTCCCATGCATTCGGGGCATTAATCACCTATTGGCTGGGCATCACCGCAACAAACTTTGAATCACTTTGGCTATTGGTGCTAATTACTAACCTCAGCACGCTGTTACCCCTACCATTTATCAAGTGGCTACCTGCTGCTGAGGAACAAACTGAGACATCCATTGATGGGGAACAAGCGTTTTCGCCTGATTTGATGTCCGAGTTGGTACTGAGAGAATCAGAGTCGAAAATAGTGGAATAGTGTAATAAATCTCACGCACTAGCATAGTAAAGTTGCAAAAAAATTATTTTTAGCGCAATACGCTTGGGTTAAGGCTAAAAACTAAAACTGGCGTAGGTTGGGTTGAGGAACGAAACCCAACATTATCAAGGCTTTGTTGGGTTTCGCTATTGCTTAACCCAACCTACTATTCTAGCATAGTAAAGTTGCAAAAAAATTATTTTTAGCAGCTAGACATCTTCGTTCAAGTTAACAAGAAAAAACAAAGTATATGCAATTTAAAACTCAAGAAAGCCCAGTTACAGAAAAATCCTATACCCGTGAAGACTGGCAAGGAGGATATCAATCTCTCACCCAAGAATTTGATTATTTGATTGATGATATAGAAGGACAAATTCCCACAGAATTACAAGGTACGCTGTTTAGAAATGGCCCCGGTTTGCTGGATGTGAATGGACAACCTATTCATCACCCATTTGATGGGGATGGGATGATTAGCAAAATTACCTTTACTAACGGTCGTGCCCATTTTCGCAACCGCTTTGTCCGCACAACTGGTTATTTGGCAGAGCAAAAGGCGGGAAAAATTCTCTATCGTGGCACTTTTGGCACTCAAAAACCCGGCGGTTGGCTAGCTAATATCTTTGACTTTCAACTCAAAAATATCGCCAATACAAATGTTATCTATTGGGGTGGAAAACTGCTAGCACTATGGGAAGGTTCTGAAGCACATCGCCTCGATCCCTACACTCTTGAAACGCTAGGAAATGAATATTTTAATGGTGCTTTGTTACCAGGTGAAGCTTTCGCTGCACATCCCCGTGTGGAAAACAATTGTTACCAAGATGGGGGCGCACCTTGCCTGGTCAACTTCTCGATTAAGCCGGGATTATCTACCACAATTACTATTTTTGAGCTAAATCCAGTAGGTGAAATTGTCAGACAGCACGCTCATAGTGTTCCAGGTTTCTGTTTCATTCACGATTTTGTCATTACTCCCAATTACTGCATCTTCTTTCAAAATCCTGTTACCTTTAATCCGATACCTTTCGCCTTGGGAATCCGGGCGGCGGGAGAATGTATCAAATTTCAGCCAAATCAGCCAACTCAAATTCTAATTATTCCCCGCTTCCCCAAAGAAGGGCAAGAAGAGATAAAAATTCTGGAAACTCAGTCGGGTTTCGTCTTCCACCATGTTAATGCTTTTGAGGTAGGAGACGAAGTTTTGATTGACTCCATTTCTTACCAAGATTTCCCAGAAGTGGAACCCGAAAGCGATTTTCGACAAGTTGATTTTGAGGCGCTTTCACCTGGGCAACTTTGGCGATTTTGTCTGAATCTAAAGGATGGGACAGTCGGGCGGGAATTGATTGAGAGCCGATGTTGTGAGTTTCCCAGTATACATCCGGCGAATGTGGGACGCCCTTATCGATATCTATATATAGGTGTGGCTCATGCAGAAACTGGTAATGCTCCCTTACAAGCATTGCTGAAAATTGATTTAGAGTCTGGAGAGAGACAATTTTGGAGTGCTGCACCCCGTGGTTTTGTTGGTGAACCGATTTTTGTCGCGCGTCCAGGTTCTGAAAAGGAAGATGATGGTTGGGTATTAGCTTTAGTTTATGATGCTGCCCATCACCGTTCAGATTTGGTAATTTTGGATGCTAGTGATTTCTCTAAAGGAGCAATTGCGCGGCTACATCTGAAGCATTATATCCCCTATGGTCTGCATGGAAGCTTTACTTCTGAGGTTTTTGGGGAAATTTGATCCCCTATTTGGGTGAAACCATTTTTTCGCTGGCAATGATATGCAAATCTATATTTTTGAGCAAGCGCACTAATTTTTGCGTCAAAGATCCTTTGAGGAGCATTTGCCAGCGCGTTAGGAAAGCGCCTCCGAAGGAGGTTCGCTGACTCTCTCCGATTACAATTTGGGTAATCCGATATTTCTCGGCGACTTGGGCGATCGCATTAGCTACGTTAGTGTTGGTAACACGAATAAAACTACCTTCAAATTCCTTACACAATTTTTCACAAGTGTGGATGTGTAAGCTTTCTTCCTTGGTGAGGAAGCGTTCTGGATCGGCAACGAACAAGGTATAAAGTGGGGCATTCATATAGTTAGCCAACCTTGCACCCCGGCGTAACAGCTGCACCGAGTTGGGATAAGTGGATATACATACCAAAACCCGCTCGTGAATATTACAAAATTGCCCATTGGGAGTAGTAGCGATCGCATTTCCTTCCACCTTGTCTGCTACTTCCCGCAAAGCCAACTCCCGCAAAGCAATCAGGTTACGGCGTTGGAAAAAATTATCAAGAGATTGTTGGATTTTTTCTGGTGCGTAAATCTTGCCTTCTAATAACCGTTCTTGCAATGTTTCCGGCGTGACATCTATTACCACTATTTCATCTGCTTCATCCAGAATTCTGTCAGGAACCCGCTCACGGACTACTACACATGTAATTCTAGCTACTAAGTCATTGAGACTTTCCAAATGTTGGACATTCATTGTGGAGTAGACATCAATACCTGCTGCCAAAACTATTTCTACATCTTCGTAGCGTTTTTCGCGTGGGGAACCAGGGACGTTGGTATGGGCAAGTTCATCGATTAAGACTAATTGGGGCGTAGACGCAAAGCGGCTTGTCGCCAGACATCGCTTTAAAATAGCATCTGTATCCATATCCGTCAGCGTCAACTCACCGCAAGGATATTGCTTACGGGGTAAAATCTCCAGTCCCTCTGCCTTTTCAGATGTCTCCTTGCGTCCGTGGGTTTCCAAAAGCCCAACAACGACATCAAGCCCTTCATGTTTAAGCGCGTGTCCCTCTTCCAGCATCCGGTAGGTTTTGCCTACTCCTGGAGCCATGCCAATAAATATTTTATGCTTGCCCCGCCGTCGTCCTGGAAAAAGCGAGTAACTTCCAGAATTTAAAGGTGCAGTGCCAGCCGAACCAGTATTACTATTATCTGACATTTGAAAATAGGGAGTGGGGAGTGGGGAGTAGGGGAGATGAAGGGACAAGGAGAATAATCCATGCCCAATGACTAATGACTAATGACTAATGCCCATTTACTAATTTTGCTGACGATTAAAATCTTGTAAGTCAAGAGCATAATTCAATCGGAGAACATTGACACCCGGTTCGCCAAAAATCCATAAAAATCTGCCATCAGTATACCTATTAATTAAACGTAGGATTTCCTCTTCTTTAACTCCCCGCGCTCCAGCAACCCGCGTCAATTGCTGCCGTGCTGCTCTCAATGAAATATGCGGATCTAAACCGGAGGCAGAGGTATAAATTATATCAGCAATCGGTTGAAGATTTTCGTCTCGCAATTGATTTGCCTGTTCTAGAATCCGCTTTAGTAGTTCTGGATTGCTAGCAGCGAGATTGCTGGCTCCAGAGATGCCAGTTGGTTTGGCTTTTTTACCTTGGCTATATCTAATAGTACTGGGACGAGGATGAAAATATCGCTCAGATGTGAACAATTGACCAATCAAAGCTGAACCAATTGGTTCGGCTTTTAGATTCAGCATAATGCTGCCATTAGCTTGATAGGGCAAAAAAACTTGACCCACTACAAGGATTATTAGAGGATAGATGATTGCAGTCAACAACCAAAGCATTAAGGTTATAAAAATTGCTCTGATAGTTTCTCGAATAATAGCCATAAAATTTTTCCAATTGCTGCTAATACTTTATTTTTAATTTTTAGTTATTTTACCCAAGCAGAACACTAAACTGTATTAGGAGATTGCCTGTGTCAGATTCATTGGCAGAAACTTTTCCCAAATATCGACCTGTTTATTCATAGTCTTCTTTTTCCCTCTCTCAGCAGGTAAAAGTAAAAATGTTTATTATTTTACTTTGGTCAAGATGCGATCATTTCGCAGCGTCTTTACTTTTGCTGCCCTTAAGCCAAGCCCAGAATTGTAATCAGTAAATCTATCAACTTAATGGCGATAAACGGGGCAATCAAGCCACCTAAGCCATAAATTAAGATATTGCGTTGCAGTAGCTGATTAGCTGTCAGAGGTCTAAACCGGACACCCTTTAATGCCAACGGAATCAAAGCGGGAATAATCAAAGCATTATAAATCAGCGCTGATAGAACAGCAGAATTAGGGCTGGTTAAATTCATAATATTTAAGCTTTGCAAATTAGCAGCGACAAATATCACTGGGATAATCGCAAAGTATTTAGCAATATCATTAGCGATAGAAAATGTCGTCAATGCCCCGCGAGTAATCAACAATTGTTTGCCAATGCTAATGATATCGATCAGCTTTGTGGGATCGGAGTCCAAATCTATCATGTTGGCGGCTTCTTTTGCAGCTTGCGTCCCTGTATTCATCGCAACGCCGACGTTAGCTTGGGCTAATGCGGGAGCATCGTTAGTCCCATCTCCAGTCATGGCAACTAGTTTGCCTGCTGCTTGTTCCTTTTTAATGACGCTGATTTTGTCTTCTGGTGTGGCTTCGGCAATGAAGTCATCGACTCCAGCTTCTTTGGCAATGACAGAAGCTGTAATCTGGTTGTCTCCAGTTAGCATAATGGTATGCACTCCCATGCGTCGGAGTTGCTCAAAGCGATCGCGGATACCAGGTTTAACTATATCTTTGAGATAAATAACCCCATAGATTTCGTTATCTAGGCTGACTGCTAGGGGTGTACCTCCCAGGCGAGAAACTCGTTCGTAGGTAGCATCCAATTCTCGTGTATCGCGTCCGTTGCGGGAACGGACAAATCCTTTAATGGCTTCTACTGCTCCCTTCCTCGCCTCATACCCACCAGGCAAGTTTGTACCACTCATCCGTGTTTTGGCGGAAAAATCAACTCCTTCTGCCTGATTGAAGTCGAAATCAAACCTTGCGCCTAACTTTTCTGCCAGTCGCACAATAGATTTACCTTCTGGTGTATTGTCAAAGACACTAGCCGCCCAGGCAACATTAGCAATTTCCGATATTGAATGACCGTTGATGGGAATAAACTCTTCCGCCAAACGGTTGCCGAGGGTAATTGTACCTGTTTTGTCAAGAACTAAAGTGTTGACATCTCCACAGGCTTCGACTGCTCGTGCGGAAGTAGCAATGACGTTAAATTGGGCAACTCGATCCATACCAGCAATGCCGATGGTACTTAGTAAACCGCCAATAGTTGTAGGAATTAATGCTACTAGTAGAGCAATCAAAATTGGGATGCTGACTGGACTGTTGACATAGTAGGCAAGTGCGGGCAGAGTTACCACGACTAACAAAAACACTAAGCTGAGAACTGCCAGCAATACTGTCAGGGCAATTTCATTGGGTGTTTTGCTGCGTTCTGCCCCTTCTACCAAGGCAATCATCCGGTCAATAAAGCCTTTACCTGGGTCAGTAGTGATGCGGATAATTAGCTCATCTGAGATAACCCGCGTCCCACCAGTGACGGAACTAGCAACGTCGGAACCTGATTCTTTTAATACTGGTGCGGATTCTCCAGTAATTGCCGATTCATCCACTGAGGCGACACCCATGATTACCTCGCCATCGGCGGGAATGATATCGCCAGCAACGACGTAGATGTTATCGCCCTGTTTGAGGCTGGTGGATGAAACTTGACTAATTGTGCCATCGGCAGCAAGTTTTTTAGCGATCGCCTCTGATTTCGTTAATCGCAAGGCATCGGCTTGGGCTTTACCCCGCCCTTCTGCGACTGCTTCGGCAAAATTGGCAAACCAAACTGTAAAGAATAAAATCCCCGATAACAAGCCGTTGAAAACTTGCGGGTTCTTTTGCAGGGCTGGGCCAAATAGATTGGGATCAATCGTTAGCAATAAGGTGATGATTGTCCCCACCCAAACCACAAATATCACTGGGTTTTTGATTGCATACTTAGGGTTGAGCTTGACAAAAGCATCTCTCATTGCCCTTAAGTACAGCCACTTATTACTTGTCCTGGCCTTTTTACGTGCTTGGCGGCGATCGCCAGAACGAGGATTTGGCCGTCTAGCTTTGAAGTTAGTTGCCACTTGATTCATGAATAAAGTTTAGAAGTTAAAAGTTAGGAGTTAGGAGTAGGAGTAGCGCTGTCAAGGTAAATCTTGTATTCATTA
The DNA here is from genome assembly GCA_023522315.1 of Nostoc sp. CCCryo 231-06. Taxonomy (GTDB): domain Bacteria; phylum Cyanobacteriota; class Cyanobacteriia; order Cyanobacteriales; family Nostocaceae; genus Nostoc. Next base: position 2,298 of record JAHCSU010000562.1, on the reverse strand, counting down.
CGATCTGAGCTTCTGAACTCGGCACTTGAGCCTTTGAACTCGGCACTTGAGCTTCTGAACTCGGCACTTGAGCCTTTGAACTCGGAAGTTGAGCTTCTGAACTCGGCACTTGAGCCTTTGAACTCGGAAGTTGAGCCTCTGAACTCGGAAGTTGAGCCTTTGAACTCGGAAGTTGAGCTTCTGAACTCGGAAGTTGAGCTTTTGAACTTGGAAGTTGAGCCTTTGAACTCCGAATTTTTAAAATTCTAAAAGAACAAGTGAAGATTTTGTTTGAACGAATATGAAATTTAAGGTATATATCACCTTGACAGGGCTAGAGTTAGGAGTTATTTGGAACTTCCAATACAAAAAAGATCCAATCTGTAGAGTGCGTTACTAACGCACCATCTGATGAAAGTGCCTTACGCGATCGCTAACACACCCTACGAAACCGGATAATTTATTTATTTTTTAGTATTCTCTTATATTCCAAACTTATAACTCATAACTCATAAATTTTCTAACTGCCAGATGCTAGTTTCAAACCCTCAGCTATGGGGCCTAAAGCCAGAACGGGAAAGAAAGTCAATACTCCCAAAACCAGCGTCACTCCAGCCGTGATACTAGTAAATACCAGAGAATCAGTTCTCAGAGTACCAGGGGTTTCTTGTACTTGTTGTTTGCCAGACATGCCGTCAGCTAACAGCAGAATGGCAATTATCGGAATGTAGCGTCCTCCGATTAAGCTAACTATTGTACTTAAGTTCCACCACAAGGTATTATCCTTCAACCCCTCTAAGCCGGAGCCATTGTTTGCTGCTGCTGAGGCGTATTCATAAACTACTTGAGAAATACCGTGATAACCAGCGTTGCTAATTCCAGATAGGGAGATTGGATAAGCCAAGGCGATCGCACTGGGAATTAAAACTAGAATTGGGTGAATCAACAGCACGACGCTGGCGAGGATGATTTCCCGCTTTTCAATTTTGCGTCCTAAAAACTCTGGGGTGCGTCCTGCCATTAATCCAGTTAGGAAAACTGTGAGAATTAAGTAAATGAATAGGTAAGCTGTTCCAGTTCCCTGGCCACCCCAGATAACCTGAATAAACAAGTTGAAGAGAGTCGAAAATATTCCTTGCGGCATCAAAGAATCGTGCATCCCGTTCACAGCACCAGACATAGTAGCGGTAGTCATAACTGCCCAAAATGCCGTTTGTGCCCAGCCAAATCGAACTTCTTTACCCTCTAAATTGGGCTGTTCTAATCCAAAAGCGTTATTAACAAGGGGATTACCTTGTAGTTCTCCCACGGCTGTCACTCCCACCAGAACTACAAAAATCACAAACACCATCCAGAAAAGTAGCCAAGCTTGTTTAATGTTGTTAGCAAATATACCGTAAGTGTAAATCAAGGCTGCTGGTATAGAAATCATGGCGAGCATTTCTATCAAGTTAGAAGCACCATTGGGATTTTCAAAAGGATGGGCTGAGTTTACGCCAAAAAAGCCTCCGCCATTCTCGCCCAAAAGTTTGATCATTTCAAAGGATGCCACCGGGCCTCTGGCAAGATATTGCGTTCCGCCTTCTAAGGTTCTTACAACCAGAGTCTCTTTTAATGTTTGTGGTACACCTGCTACAAGCAAGGCGATCGCTCCAATAATCGAAATCGGCAGCAAGATTCGCGTAATTCCACGGACAAGATCGACGTAAAAGTTACCCAATTTTCTCCCCGTCAACCCGCGAATAAAAGCAATTCCCACGGCTAACCCGGTGGCTGCGGAGGTGAACATCAAAAAGCCTAAAGCCGCTACCTGGCTAAAATAGCTTAAAGTTGTCTCACCAACATAGTGTTGTTGGTCGGTATTCGTCACAAAGGAAATCGTTGTGTGCAGTAATACATCCCATTTGGGCGCACCGAAGCCGTTAGCATTCCAGGGCGAGAGTCGCTGAAAATATATCAGAAAATACACTGAAATAGCCATGATCAGGTTGCTACAAATTACAGATCGGATATACTGCCAACCCGTCATATCATCTTTCCTGCGGACACCCGCTAGTACAAACATACTTCGCTCTATCGGGTTCATTAAAAAATCAAGCAGTATACTTTCTCCCAAGAAGACACGCCCTATGTATCTACCGAGTAACGGAGTGATTGCTATGACAATACATAGCGTTAAGCCAATTTGCAAAAAACCTTGTCCCATATATTTCGCGCTCAATTAAATTTAAGTGCTAGCAAGCCAATTTCTAGAAATAACAGATTAACGCTCTTCTATGACTCTCACAAGATAAAAATCAGAAACCTTTGTTGTCACTA
>JAHCSU010000561.1 GCA_023522315.1 Nostoc sp. CCCryo 231-06 | reverse complement strand
ACAGCGCGCTTACTAAAAAACCAACGCCAGTGCAAACTAAAATTAAAGCCGTACATGGTACTAAAAGAGCTAATAAATTAACTATACTTTTTGATTGAATTAAAGTAATCAATGCCAATAAAGGGAAAACACCTACAGTAAATTGAAATACATTTGCTGCAATCATTGATACAGGAAAAATGCTTATTGGCAGACGAATTTTGTTTAAAATGGCTCCATTACCAACTATGCTTGTCAAAGCTTGGGATGTAGAAGCTGAAAAGAAATTCATCACGACTAAACCCGTAAATGCTGCTAATACATAATTAACAACAGAATTATTATAGTACGAGGCAAAAGTAGCACCGAATATTGCTGTGTATAGCCCTGTCATAATTAATGGGTTTAATAAAGACCAATAAACCCCTAATAAAGAGCCTCGGTAACGGACTTTTAAATTGCGCGACACTAAAACATTTAAAAGTTCCCAATATCGGCGTACTTGCTGCTGTTGCAATCCTGGTTGATTAGGTCGCCTGTTAGAATTAAAAGATTTACCTACAAATCTCCGTAACAATTTTTGCCTGTCCACTGACTATTTACCTACTTTTGGTAATAATTCTTATATTAAATACTTAGTCTAATAATTTATTGCTAATGTGGCGATAGGTTGAGTTTCCTTGCTAAATACTTTAAATGCCCTGGATTAAATGCGCGATAATTAATTTTTTAACTCGTCCATTTTGCAGAAGCAGTAGTAATTACGCTAGTTTCTCACGAAATCATACACCTAATCGCTATTTTTGCCAGATTTAGATTAAACCTGTACTCCTTAGTGGTGACAGATTCCGCTAAACTGAGTCATGGTTTATTACATTATTTTAAGTTGGCATGGAAATCGGACAACAAGTTAAAGTTTGCCGTCTGCGCGATCGCGTACCAGCGACGGTCGTTAAACGATTAGGAGCAGTGGGGACAGTTAAAGGCTTCAAAGTTCTAGACGGAATGAATTTAGGGATAGTAGTTCAATTTGAAGACGAATTTGCTACTTGGTTTTTTGAAGACGAATTGAGAGCGGTTTAATAGTCGCATGGTGTTGGGGATATCTCTTGGTAGGTAGCCCTAACTATCTATTGAAGAACTACCCTTTTAAGTAGACTTAATCTTTGAAAAATTACAATGTCACTGATACTAACCTTTTTGGGTAAAGGCGGTAGTGGTCGCACGACAATAGCGATCGCTGCGGCGAAAAAATTAGCAAGCCAAGGTAAGCGCGTACTTTTGGCGCTGCAAGATACGGGTTTAGCTCTAGACTTGCTGCTAGAAACCCCTGTAACCTCTGAAGTACAGCAAATTGCTTCCAACCTCGACGCGGTGCAGTTCAAAGCCTCAGCGCTGTTAGAGCGCAACTGGGACGAAGTAAAAAAGCTAGAAGCCCAATACCTGCGGACACCAGTAATTAAAGACGTTTACGGGCAAGAATTGGTAGTATTGCCAGGAATGGATAAAGCCTTAGAATTGAACGCCCTGCGAGAATTTGACGCTAGTGGCAAGTACGATGCGATCGTTTACGATGGCAGTGGCGATGCTACCACGTTGAGAATGCTGGGAATGCCAGAAAGTCTTGGCTGGTACAGCCGTCGCTTTGGTAAGTTGATTACAGAATCCGATCTAGTTAAAACAGTTTCGCCTTTTTTACAACCTTTGATTGCGACAGTGTTTAACGTAGGTTGGACGGGAGATAATTTCGCCGCACCTACTAGCCAAGCTACAAATATCTTAGAACAAGGCAAAGCGGCTTTAGCAGACCCCAAGCGTTTGATTGCTTATTTAGTTACGACAGATAACCCAGTGGCGATCGCGACAGCAACTTATTTATGGGGAAACGCTCAACAAGTTGGGCTAAATGTAGGAGGCGTTTTATTTAATCAAACATCTAATACACCAACAATAGAGGAATTTGCTCCTTTGACCATTAACACTATTCCTAGCAGCCCAATAGGTAATTGGCAACCGTTAATTGATGCTTTGCCTGATTTTACGCAAACCCCAGATGTTCCGAAGCCCATTGAATTTGATGTCGCAAATCGTCAAGTAAAGCTATTTTTGCCTGGATTTGATAAAAAACAGGTAAAACTTACTCAATCGGGGCCAGAAGTAACAATTGAAGCTGGCGACCAACGGCGCAATATATTTTTACCACCAGGCTTAAGTGGGAGAACGGTAAGCGGGGCGAAGTTTCAGCAAGGTTACTTAATAGTTTCGTTTTAAATAGCGCAATTGTTGGGGTAGAGCTTAAGTTTCTACCCCGGACTACTATTAAGTTAGGCGAAGTCCTGTACAAATAAATTTAATTAAAAAACTATGTCCGAACAAACTCAACCGTTTCCTGAAGCTAATTCAGAGCAATTAGAATTTCTCGAACCTGAGACTAAAACGCCACTAGATGTTAAACCAAGTACCGATGCACCTCTAGTAAGCGATCGCTCTGCTAAAACTCGGCAAATGCTGGGAATGAAGGGAGCTTCTAGCGGTGAAACATCTATATGGAAGATTCGTTTACAGCTAACAAAGCCAATTACTTGGATTCCTTTAATTTGGGGCGTACTTTGCGGTACAGCGTCTTCGGGCAACTTTACTTGGTCGCTGGAAAACGCGCTAAAAGTAGCTACTTGTATGTTACTTGCTGGCCCATTATTAACAGGTTATACCCAAACAGTTAACGATTATTCTGACCGCGAAATTGACGCTGTTAACGAACCTTATCGTCCAATTCCATCGGGTGCAATTACGACACCGCAAGTAATTACTCAGATTTTGACATTGTTATTATCAGGAATTGCGATCGCATTTATCCTCGATAAATGGGCTGGTCATCAATTTCCTACAATTACCGCTCTCGCTCTTGGTGGCTCATTTTTAGCATACATTTACGGCGCGCCACCTTTTCAACTTAAGCGCAATGG
>JAHCSU010000560.1 GCA_023522315.1 Nostoc sp. CCCryo 231-06 | reverse complement strand
TAGGGCGTGTCATCAATTAGGTAAGCTGGAATCAGAACTGCTGAAAAAGAATAAACACTCTTGAAAACGATGACGCGCCGATACGCACTACGAGATGACCAGTGGGAGAGAATCAAAAACCTGCTACCTGGGCGAGAGGGCTATGTGGGAGCCACGGCTAAAAATAATCGATTGTTTGTCGAAGCAGTGTTATATCGTTACCGAGCAGGCATTCCTTGGCGTGACTTACCAGCAAGATTTGGGGATTTTCGTGTGATTCACACCCGCTTCAGTAGATGGTCAAAAACAGGCGTATGGGAGCAGGTGTTTCAGCACTTAGCAGATGATGCCGACAACGAATATGCGATGATTGACTCAACGATTGTCCGCGCCCATCAACACAGCGCCGGTGCAAAGGGGGGGATGCATCTACAGAAGCCATTGGTCGCAGCAAAGGCGGATTAAGTACCAAGATTCATGCTGTGGTGGATGCGTTGGGCAACCCACTAAGTTTTCACTTGACACCTGGACAAGCCTGCGATCTTGATGGAGCCGACCAACTATTACCCAATATTGTTGCTGACACAGTATTGGCAGACAAAGGCTATGATGCGGATGAGCGAGTAATTGAGCGGCTTCAAGCACAGGGTAAAACCGCAGTTATTCCCCCCAAGCGTAACCGTAATAACCCTCGTGACTACGACCGGGATTTATACAAAGCCCGTCATCTCATTGAAAACTTTTTTGCCAAACTTAAGCAGTACCGAGCGATCGCAACGCGCTACGACAAACGTGCTGCAAACTTTCTAGGTGCAATTTATCTAGCTGCTTCTGTCATTTGGCTCAATTGATGACACGCCCTA
>JAHCSU010000559.1 GCA_023522315.1 Nostoc sp. CCCryo 231-06 | reverse complement strand
TGATTACAGAAGCCCAAACTGTACTTGGTACTCCAAGTCACTGTGGGTAGTTCACGCTCTCATGCTTCAATTATGCAACGCCAGATTTTTTATGATTCAAGCGGACTCCGAACACCTTGACTAGCGATCGCGATTTTAGCCCAGTATGTTAAGTATATGAAAGAATCTCGCATCAAACGAATCGAACAGTGTTGCGAGGAGGTAAAACAAGCTGTCACGCAATTTCACACTGAAGGTATTTATCCTAGTGAAGCAGCTATTTCAAGGCTATTGGCTAAACCAGGATGTTTTCGCGACAAAGAAGTTCGCGCTGCTTTAAGGGCAGCGCGAAGAGAAATTGGTTTGGAACTATAACTTTGCCACCTTTTATTGGAACCATAAGCTTGCCAATGCGGCAAAGTTATGGGTAAAGTCACAAACTTGTATAGGAGTCTTTTCGGATGTCAAATGGGGGTGGAGGGACTTGAACCCACACGACCTATTACGGTCAACGGATTTTCATTCTCCCGCAGTTTTCACTGCTACCTGACAGCTTTAGCAAAATCAGGTTTTAAGAATTGGACTCTCCCTTTACCCTCGGCTTAACGTTAGGGTAGCTCCCGTCGGGTCTCTGCACCTTCCCTCAATTTTGGATTTTGGATTGAAGACTAATCGTAAATCTAAAATCGCAAATCTAAAATTTCTGGGCTTGGCTCAGGATTGCCATGTCTGTAACCAGATTTAGGTTTCCCTGAGTTTGAGAGCTTCCACTTGAGGGATTTCTCCTTCAAGGCTCAGTTATCTAAGTCCGTAGCGTCTACCATTCCGCCACACCCCCGCAGGTGTTTTACAACTAGTATAACTAGTTATTCTTTAGAGGCAGTAAATACCTCCTCATCTATTCCACCATCAATTGTGTCTTTTGTCCAACTAGATTAAAAATATTTTTTCCAGATTCAGCGATCGCTTTCTAGAGTTGCAAGTTTTCCTTGTTTCCTCGTAATCAATCTGGATGAGTTTTTTATCTTGCCTGACTAGAGCATTTATTTGGTAGCAGATTTAATATTATAGCATAACACTACCTCTTGTCAATCAATCTTGACTATAGTTTCCTCAGTTTCGCTCTTCAGCCTATGATGGAAAACAGATGCTTAAGACTTGAAAGTTTATGATTGTCGCCCTGCTGTATCTGATTTTGGCTGGAGCTTACCTCCTGGTAATCCCAATTGCTATTTTGCTGTACCTGAAGCAGCGTTGGTATGTAGCTACCTCCATCGAGCGTACCTTTATGTACTTTTTGGTGTTCTTCTTCTTTCCGGGTTTGTTGGTTCTATCGCCGTTTCTAAATTTTCGACCCCAACGGCGACAAATTGAAGTTTAACTAAATTGGTAGGTCATAACTCTCATGCGACGGATTGACGCTATTGGAATTGGCTTGGGCGTTTTTATTGCTGGCGGCTTGGCTTATATAGGATTGCAGCTAGTCGGTTTGGATAATCAGCAAGCTGGTATATGGAGCCAAGTCTTACTAGTCAGTGGGTTAGTTGGCTGGTTAGCCACCTATTTTTTCCGTGCGGTGGGACAAAAAATGACCTACCACCAACAACGGGAACAGTATGAGCAAGACTTTCTGCAAAAACGGTTAGATGAGCTTACTCCCGAAGAACTAGCACGAATTCAAGCGGAAATAGAAGAAGAAGAGCAATCTCAGGTTTGACACTCCTCGTCCTAAAGGCGCGTTCGCGTTAGCGTCTCGAAGAGAGGATTCTTGGTTCTCTGAGGCCACTTAAAACTAGATACCTTGCAGTGTCTAGCCCTCCTTTTGGGACTCTCCCCAAGCGACTTCGGGTATGCCCTACCCTAGTTGGATTTCTCCAAGTTCTTTTTTGGATTTGAAACAAAAATGCTTCAAATTACTGTTTGCCTAGCTCCTCTGAATCTTTTACCTACTGCGAGGTGGAGTCTAGAAAAATGCAATAGAACCGCATAGATGAGCCACTGCGTTGCGGGGGTTCCCCCCGTTGTAGCATGTGGCGTTCAATTTTCTTTTGTGTTGTGCTTCGCCTTTCGGCAGCAAGGTTTTTAGCGTGGTTGATTACCTTTTCCACCATCGCTAGTATACCAAAAGCCGCCCTAGAACGGCTGCGGCTTTAGACCCATTATTTTGGTAAAGTTATCATTGGTCAGTTGTCATTTGTAACTTGCCTAAAGCTAATGACACTTGACCAATGACACTTGACCAATGACCAATGACACTTGACTAAAATGACTGCGATTTCTGATTGCTTTGAAACCCTTGGGCAAAATGGTGAGTGCGCTCTAATTCCGTTTATTACTGCTGGCGATCCAGATTTAGAAACAACAGCAAAAGCGTTGCAGGTTCTAGATCGGAGTGGAGCCGACATTATAGAACTGGGTATACCCTATTCCGATCCTCTGGCCGATGGGCCAGTAATTCAAGCTGCTGCTACTCGCGCCTTACAAAGGGGTACGAAATTAGAGCAGGTGCTAGAAATGTTGCAAGGGATTACTCCCAAATTGCGATCGCCTATTATCCTATTTACCTACTACAACCCAATTCTGCACCGGGGAATTGAAAAATTCCTCTCTTCAGTTGCTGCGGCTGGGGTTGCGGGATTGGTAGTACCAGATTTGCCCTTGGAAGAAGCAGCAGGCTTGCTCCAACCAGCTAGTGAGATGGGAATTGACGTAATCTTGTTAGTAGCGCCCACCAGTTCTGCCCAACGCATAGAAGCGATCGCTCGTTCATCCCAAGGATTTATTTATTTAGTCAGCGTCACAGGGGTAACAGGGGTGCGATCGCAATTAGAAAACCGCGTGTCCGATTTACTCCAACAAATTCGTAGTGTTACTGATAAGCCCATCGCTGTAGGCTTTGGCATCTCCGAAGCTGCACAAGCCCGTCAGGTAAGGGAATGGGGCGCAGATGGTGCGATCGTGGGTAGCGCTTTTGTGAAACGGTTAGCAGAAGGTACTCCAGAGCAAGGACTAAATGCGATCGCCGAATTTTGCCAAAGTCTCAAGGCTGCCATCAAGACCACCAGCAGCAGCACAAATACTCCTCTTGATTAGATGGGGAAGTAGAGTGAACTACTCAGACTTGCCTACGGCTGAAGTCTGAGCTTCCCAATTCATCGGG
>JAHCSU010000056.1 GCA_023522315.1 Nostoc sp. CCCryo 231-06 | reverse complement strand
CCTTAAAGGCTTAAGCTTCGACCTTAAAGGCTTAAGCTTCGACCTTAAAGGCTTATCTTCCCCTACCTCTTCACCGTATTTTATTCAATTAGAAAGATTGGAATGCTTAAAAACTTATTTTCATTTAGCGATCGCTACCGCATCTTGCATCTGACTTGGTTTGCCTTCTTTCTATCATTTGTAGTCTGGTTTAACTTTGCCCCGTTTCAAACAGCCATCAAAGAAGCATTTAGCTTAAGTGAAGGACAAGTTAGAACCATCGCTATTTGTAACGTAGCCCTGACTGTGCCAGCCCGCATCATCATCGGTATGGTTTTAGACAAATATGGGCCAAGAATTACTTACTCAATCTTGCTGATGTATGCTGCCATTCCCTGTCTGGCTTTTGCATTCGCCCAGAACTTCAGCCAGTTGGTAATGAGTCGGTTGGCATTAAGTATAGTAGGTGCTGGTTTTGTAATTGGTATTCGGATGGTTGCTGAATGGTTTCCTCCGAAAGAAATTGGTATTGCAGAGGGGATTTATGGTGGCTGGGGGAATTTTGGTTCAGCAGCTGCGGCTTTTACCCTCCCTTCAGTAGCGGCGGCAACAGCTTTTTTTGCTGCTGGTCAAATTAACTGGCGGCTAGCGATCGCTTTAACTGGGATAATAGCCGCTATCTATGGAGTAATCTATTTCTTCAACGTTCAAGATATTCCCTCTGGCAAAGTTTATCAGCGTCCCTCTCGTCACGGTGGCATAGAAGTTACCAGCAAGAAAAGCTTTTGGCTGCTGATGTTGACTAATATTCCCTTAGTTGGCATCTTAGCAGTGTTAGCTTGGCGCATCTCTCAAATTGGTTTACTCTCTCCAACCCAGTTAGTTATTGTCTACCTACTGTTAATTGGTCTGTACCTCTTCCAAGCCTATAAGTGCTGGGACGTAAATCAAGACTTGATGACCGGTAAAAAACAATATGCCCCTAAAGACCGCTATGAATTTTCTCAGGTGGCAGTACTAGAACTAACTTACTTCGTCAACTTTGGTTCAGAATTAGCAGTTGTTTCCATGCTACCGGCATTTTTTGAGTCAACTTTCACTCTCAGCAAAGTGTTAGCAGGGATGATTGCTGCTAGTTACGCATTCATGAACTTATTTGCACGTCCCGGCGGTGGTTGGGTATCTGATACAGTAGGTAGCCGCAAATGGACAATGACCATACTGACTGGTGGCATGGGTATTGCTTATTTAATGATGAGCGGTGTCAGTAGTAATTGGTGGTTGCCTATAGCAATTATGTTGACTATGGCTTGTTCATTTTTTGTCCAAGCTGGAGAAGGTTCTACTTTTGCAATTGTGCCTTTGCTGAAGCGGCGGATTACTGGTCAGATTGCTGGCAATGTTGGTGCTTATGGCAACGTAGGAGCCGTAGCTTACCTGACTTTATATAGTTTTTTACCACCGGGTGACATTGGTAATCAAATCTTTTTTCAGACTCTCGGTGTTACTGCGTTAATTGTTACTTTCCTTTGTGCCTTCTTGCTTAAAGAACCCAAAGGCTCATTTGCAGAACACCATGAGGGTGATGAACCAGAACTGACAGCAGAAAAAAACTTCACTGTTTTCACTAGCGAAGAAAAGTATTCATTGAGCATTGAGCCTGGAGAAGAAACAAGATAGACAAGGCAACGAAGAGGCAGTGGAGAAAACTCTTCTCCCTTCCTCCTTTGCTTCTTCTCCTGCCTCCCCTGCCTCCCCTGCTCCCTGCCCCCTGCCCCTTGTCCTCTTCTCCCATCTCCCACACTTCCCACTCAAAGCAAATTGCTATGACTGAATTTACCAAAACTCTTTGTCCTTACTGTGGTGTGGGCTGTGGACTAGAAGTTTCACCCCCAGCCCAACATAACAAAGCAACTAATCGAGATAGCCAAGGAAATCCAACTTGGCGGGTGCGTGGCGATAAAGCCCATCCATCTAGTCAAGGAATGGTTTGCGTCAAAGGCGCAACGATCGCAGAATCTTTAGATAAAAATAGATTACATTACCCAATGGTGCGAGACTCTTTAGATCAAGAGTTTCGCCGCGTTAGTTGGGATGAAGCTTTTAATATAATCACGCAGCGCATTCAAACAGTCCGCTTTACACAAGGGCCAGAAGCCTTATGTATGTACGGTTCCGGTCAGTTTCAAACTGAGGATTATTACATAGCCCAGAAACTGATGAAAGGCTGTCTGGGTACTAATAATTTTGATGCCAACTCTCGCTTATGTATGTCTAGTGCTGTGGCTGGCTACATTCAAAGCTTTGGCGCAGATGGCCCGCCCTGCTGTTACGAAGACTTAGAGTTAACTGACTGTGCATTTTTAATTGGCACTAATACAGCCGAATGTCACCCCATCGTTTTCAACCGACTGGAAAAATATCACAAAAAGAACCGCAAGGTCAAAATGATTGTGGTAGACCCCCGGCGCACACCAACCGCAGAAGCTGCTGACTTGCATTTAGCTATTCGTCCCGGTACAGATATCGATTTGTTAAACGGCATCGCCCACTTGTTGATGCGCTGGAACTACATTGATACCATGTTCATGGACGACTGCACCAACAACTTTCCGGCTTATGCTGAAGTGATTCGCCACTATCCGCCAGAGGTGGCGGCTCGTCAATGTGGAATCAGCATTGAAGATTTAGAAACAGCAGCTCGCTACTGGGGTGAATCAGAGCGGGTACTGTCTTTGTGGTCAATGGGTGTAAATCAATCCTCAGAAGGGACGGCTAAGGTAAGAACTATCATTAACCTGCACCTGATGACTGGACAGATTGGCAAACCTGGGGCTGGCCCTTTTTCCCTCACTGGTCAGCCAAACGCAATGGGAGGAAGGGAAGCCGGAGGTTTGGCACATTTATTACCTGGTTATCGGGTGGTAAAAAATCCTCAGCACCGAGCAGAAGTTGAGGATTTTTGGGGACTTAAGCCAGGACAGATTTCGCCCAATCCCGGTTTGACTGCTTGGGATATGATTACTGGCTTGGAAAATGGCGCTGTAGAGTTACTGTGGATTGCGGCTACCAACCCAGCTGTAAGTATGCCAGATTTGGAGCGAACTAAGAAGGCATTATTGCGATCGCCTTTCACTATTTACCAAGAGTCCTATTATCCCACAGAAACCTCTGCTTACGCTCATGTTCTGCTACCAGCAGCCCAATGGGGTGAAAAAACTGGTGTCATGACAAACTCCGAACGAGTAGTAACTCTGTGTCAAGCATTTCGCCAACCGCCAAGAGAAGCCAAAGCAGATTGGGAAATTTTTGCCGAAGTTGGACGAAGATTAGGTTTTAAAAGAGAATTTGCCTTTGCTAACTCTGCTGAAGTTTATGCTGAATTCGTGCAATTAACTAAAAATCGCCCCTGTGATATGACGGGTATCAGTCATGAGCAATTGACAGAAAGCCCGATTCAATGGCCTTACCCAGCAAAGAAAGCAGAGTCACTATTTATCGATAGTGAAACAGGAGTCTTAACTTTCCAGCCAGAAGAAGAAGAAACTTTCTCTCACAAAGAAACCGAGAAGAAGCGTGAGTACCATACACTCAGAACGGGAAAACGGCTCTACACTGATTTACGCTTTCATACCCCTGATGGACGTGCCCAGTTTGGGGCATATTACTCAAAGGGATTGGCAGAACCTCCAGACCCAGATTATCCTTTTGTGCTAACCAATGGAAGACTTTACGGACACTGGCATACGCAGACACGCACCGGTCGCATTGAAAAAATTTGCAAAATGCATCCCGAACCGTTTATCGAAATTCATCCCCGTGATGCTGCTCGGTTAGGTATTATAGAAAGTATGTATGTAGAAGTGCGATCGCGTCGGGGTAAAGCTAAGTTTCCTGCTAAAGTGACAAAAGCGATCGCGCCTGGTACAGTTTTTGTCCCCATGCACTGGGGTTCATTGTGGGCAGATAATGCCGAAGCCAACGCCCTCACCCATCCAGAATCTTGCCCCGATTCGCTGCAACCAGAATTAAAAGCCTGTGCTGTCCAGCTGATACCAATCTCTGTGGAAGTTACAGCCAAAGATAGAGATTATCAAAAAATTAATAATCACCAATAGGTAATTTAGTCAATAATCAATAGCCAATAGTGATTATCATTTTTTATAGCTCTCTACTATTGACTCATACCAATTACCATATTTAACTATTACGCCGTAAGTCCCCCACTGAATTTGGTACTCCGAATCAGTGGCG
>JAHCSU010000558.1 GCA_023522315.1 Nostoc sp. CCCryo 231-06 | reverse complement strand
TGGATGTGATTACCTCTGTTGGACGCAGAATCTTTTCTCCTAAAGAAAACCCTCGACGGACAATTTTAGTAATTGTTTGATCTGCTATATCATTTCTGACTTCACAATCAACAACACGGCATAAATTAAAATCTGGCTGTGTATTTTGTAGTTCTATTTCTATAGGCAAGACTTGGCGCTTTCCTAATACACCGAGAAACTTACGATTAACCGCCCCCACAGACTTGGGTAAACGCTGGATAAATTCTGGGCTGAGGTTGGGGTTCTGTTCTAGATAGTTTAGTAAGGCTTCTAATGCATCACCAATTTCTAGCAGTTCTAAGAATAAATCTTCAGTGTTAGCTGCGGTTTTATTTTGCTGTTCTCGCAAGGACTGTTGTAGTAAAACATTTTCCTTTTGGAGGTTGCCAATTGTTTGTATGGTCAAGTCGAGCTTTTCCTGACTGATAATAGAATTAAACATGGGAAACCTCCTTTGATAACTTCGGTAAAGTATTAGTTGCCCAAGTTTGCACTTGCGGATGGGTATGCTTACTCAAAAGCTGACAAAGCGCGATCGCTGTTTCTAACTGTCCAACTATCTTATACACTTTAATCAACCACATTTGGGCTTGGATGTAATCTTTGCTGTTGTGGTCTGTAGAGCGTTGGCAGTAATCTTCAAGATATTTTATCGCTTTGGGGTAATGTCCCTCTTTACAAGCTATAATGCCCTTCTTGAATAGTTCTGATAGGGTTATAGGTAAAGGCTCTTGTTCTAGGCGTTCTTCTTGGGCAGATTGAGCGATCGCTTGCTCTAATCCATCGAATTCTGGCAATAACACCAGTGTAGGTGCTGGCTGAAGCAAAGCCGATAAATCACTATATTTGAAATGCTTGATAGTGGGCAATATAGGATGCAAATAATCGGCTATGATGCGTTCTTCTGCTTTTAATAAGCTTTTTTGGGCTTTAGCAATGATATCCACAGGATGTTTTTTGTGCTTCATTGCCACTGCTACAGCTTTTGCAATTTCAGCTTTTGATGCTGCTGGGGATACACCCAGAATGTCGTAAGGATTGTATTCCATTAGATACCTTTAATTAACTAATTTTCAGGCTGTGGTAAATTTCTTGAAAAGCAGGTTCGTCTGGACAAAGTTCATAAGCCCAGCCACCTAATTGCTGAATCAAATCAAAAGATAAATCTCGGTTTTTGATACCTTTAAGCAAGGTATTAATAAAAAAGTCAGCGACATAATAACGAATAGAGTCATGTTGTGAGTATTTGGCACGATGAACGGCTTCATCAAAGCGATCGGATTTCATCAGATTTTCAATATCCTTTAGTTCTTGGCTAAACCTATAAACTTCTTGGATATTTGGATCATCTGGACAGAGTTCATAAGCCCAATAGCCTAATTTATAAATATCTTCAAATCCTAAATCTCGATTTTGGAACCCCTTGATTAATATTTTTACGTAAAAGTCTGACACAATATTACGTAGACGTTGATACTGGGATTTTTTAGCACGTTGGAAAACTTCTTCAAATTTATTACTTTTTAATAAATTTTCAATTAATTCTAATTCTTGGTTAAATTCAATTCTCTCAATTAAATCAATTACAATAGGATTTTGATTGTCAATTTCTTTAATTTTTTGTAGTTCTCTCAGTCCGGTTGCTGATGAGATTTGCTCCTTAGCAATTTTTTCGCGTATTTCTTCCGCCTTATACTCAGCTAGATAACTTCTAGCGTCTCTACTTCTTAAAAGGTTATACCAAAACTGGGCAAACTCTAAATGCTCTTTAAATTCTGATATTGCTTGACGTTGCAATCCACAAAGTCTGTCTATTTCTTCTTGCCAATCGGTACTAGCTTTAATTTCTGGCTTTGCTTGCTTCAGAGGAATAATTGCCTCTCGCCATTTTTGTTGCTGTAGCTGATAGTAACCTTCATGGTAAGCGACAAAATTCTGAGCAAATGCTGCGATATCAGAATTATCTGTGGTTGAGGGTTTAAGTTGAATTGCTCTTTGGTAATCTCCTTTTAAACAAGCAGCCATAGCTAATCCCCAATTTGTATAAAGGGAATTTAATATTTTTTGGTTAGCATTTATCCTATTGTCGAAAATACTTTGCCATTGAGGAAGGTATTGCTGATAACAACCAGGTGTGATAAATATATCGTTTATTTTCATTCCCCACTTTGACGGCTCACCCATCAGGTTTAGAGATAGTACTTCTAATCGGTAGCGATCGCGCAAATTCAAATATTCAATAATATTCGTATTTTTCCAAGTATCTATTAATGCTGTTATTCGGCGTTTTAATTCCAAAGAGACTGAGGCAAATTCTACAGGTTTATTTTCTAGCCAAGGCACATCTTGAAGGCTAGGATCTTCAGTTATATTTGCCAACGCTGTTGATAAAGAAAATATCAAATCTAACAGCTTTATAGGGTAAACTTGAGCCAGATAATAATTTGCTATTGCCCAATTATGTAATGTGGTAATATTAGGTTGTGAAATCCAGCTTCTTTCAGCTTTATCGGCAATAATTCTCCAGTTTTTGTCTTGCCATACTTCCAGTTCTAAACGTGGCTGAATATGTTCATTGAGATTTTTCTCTACTAATGGATCAGAACCAAATTTTTGTAAAAATTTTCTACTCTCCGTTTTTGCATTCTCCCAATTTTCAGCCTTTATCAACTGCTCTATATTCTGTAGTCCTACTAGGCGTTGACGTTGCGAAATATTTTTGAGAATCTCTCGCTGCTTGGTAATTTCAGTAGTAGTCAGCCCAAGCCATTCTTTATAAGCTACCTGTAAATCTTCTTGTTGGGCGTAGGCAAATCCCCGCAGGTAAGCAGCTTGTTCTCCAGGTATAGCTTCTAGGTGAGTTAGTGCGGTTGCCCATGCTTGAGTTTTAATTGCCACAAGTCCTAACCGGATTTGGCAGTATGTATTGGGCAAGAGCGATTTAGCATTTGTATAAAGAGATGTAGCCGCCTTAAAATCACCCGCTTTTTCTGCTGCTAGCCCTTGCCGAAACTGTTCTTTTCCTTTAAGTGTTTGTTGAAGTTTGTGTAGTAAATCAAGTCCGTCAGAACGAGGAAAGTTAGTCAGAGCATTTTTTAAAAGTGCGATCGCTCCTTGTAATCTTCCTTCACTTTCAGCTTGTTGCACCTTTTGGAGAGTGGCGTTGTAAATTTCTTCTTGTTGGACTTGGGCAACACTTGCAGCGATCGCCTGTTCTAGAGACTCAGTAGAATAAAGCTTTTGTGCCTTTCGGTAAACTGCGATCGCATTTTTATAAAACCGATTTTCTGCCTGAGACTGTGCCTGTGTCACTAAAGTCGAAAACTGCTGTCGCCGTTGCAGTTCTTGTTGGCACTGCTTGATTACCCGCGATATGCGATCATCGTGGAGAATTTTGGTACAGCGCTGATAAATGGCGATCGCATTTAAAAGTATTTGCGTTTCTAAAGGATCGCCCGTATCTTGCTTGAGAATGGTTTTGGCATTAGCAGCTAATTTATCCACTTCTGCCACTTGATAGCGCCACTGCTTTTGTTGCTGAATAAGATTGTCTAACAGCTTACCCAGTAGCAATTGACGAATCAAACGCTCCCAAAAACTTGGTTTTCTCGACCAGACAGCGAGAGCTTTTTCTACAATAATTAGTGCTTCTCGCAGGTATTTCTTTTGGGCTAATTGTACTACTTTTTCGCTGGCTTCTTTAGTCTGTGGTGCTTGCCTCCAGGCATCAATAATACCCACTCCCAGCAAAGTTTTAGTTAAAGCATTGAAACTATCAACAATGCTCATCAATTGCCCTCCTTGCAGTTGGGGATTTTTAACACCTCCCCTACACTTATATAGTCCTCCCGTCCTTTGAGTCGGGGATTGGCTTTAACCATTACTTGCCAAGAGGTTCCCTTACCACAAAATTTTTGGGCGATCGCACTTAGGTAATCTCCCGATTTAACAGTATAGGTAATTGCTTTTGGGAGTTCCTTAGCTGTCACAGGGGCATGATTAACTGGTAATTTTAGGCGATCGCTACTAACTGGATTGGGAGAAGAGACGGTTAATGTATGCAACTGTGGTTGCAGGAATATAAAACTCCCTGTTGTTCCCAAGGCAATCCCGATAATCAGCAGGAGTAAAGCAATTCCTAGTTGCCATTTGGCAATTTTCACTTGTCGCACAGGGTTTTCCACCTGCGGTAATTCTTGGAGCATCCGAATTACAGAAAGGTCAGTATCACAGTTAGGGCAAATGTCACCTTCAATTTCTTGGTAATCACACACAGGACAGTTCAACTTAATCTTCATCGCGTTAGTCCTGTGACAATGCTGTTGCTGGGTAACTCCTGATTTAGCCAACGCTCGATATCTGGTTGTAATTCACTCCACAAGCGCTTGGCTTCCTGTACATCATCACTTTTCATAGCGCCAAGCATCCGAGAAAGTTTGTCAGACATGGCATTTGCTTGAGTCGGTGCAACCGCGTGGGCTTGGCGGATTGCTAAAAGACAAGCTTCAATAAGATGGACTTCATTAGGTAGATTATCAAGTTCTCGTCTTGCATCTTCACTTTTAGACTCCATCTTGGAGAGGTTATTGGTGTTGATGGCATCTTGCAATTCTTGACTCAGCTTTTGTAATCGTTCCTGCTGTGGTTCGGGAATTATCGAGCCGCAAAGTTTAACTACGCGATCGCATCCATTGACAAGAGACTCTGCTTCTAGGCGTTCCTTAGACATGGATACCTGGAATTTTTTCAAGTTTGCACTAGCGTCATCGCGTAAATAGCTGCGTTCCTCTCCGGTATCCGGACCGATGATTTTGTTAGTTGACTCCACGACCGGTAAGGCTAACTTCAGTGCTTCTTCTACGCCGAGATGAGTTAGGTTTTGGTTATTGAGTTCTGCGATCGTTTCCTCTAATTCCTTATATATTTTCTCGTCTGATCGCCCCCGCGAAAAGGTGCAACTCACTGTCTGTGAAGGGTCATTTTTCAATGTAGCAGTTATCCGTAGTCCATTATTTTTTTCATCTAACTCCAACTTGACTAAGACTTCTGTCCCACATGGATAAGATTGCTTTAAACCCAACCAAATATCTCCAATACTGTCATCTTCATATATCCCATCCAAATCTTCCCTTACTTGATCGGGGCTGAAAAATTTAAAGTGAATCAACCGTTGTCCATCAGCAGCGATTTTAAAAGTGTGGGATGTCGTCACTGGTAAAATATCACCCCTCTGAATTACTTGATAGTTGCCATCCACTAGTTTGATAAAATAATCACGAGAAACTGTTGTGACTTTCTCTGTTAGTCCAGCCGCGACAATTGCTGCACCCTCCGCCACCGCATACATCGGACGGGGATGCACTACTACTTTATCTGCTCCAAAAGCTTCTCTGACTTTGCGTTGAACTACAGGAATTTGGCAAGAACCGCCAACCAATAACACTACATCTATCATCTCTAAATGATGTTCAGCATCTTGTAATGCTTGGCGGCAAATTTGAATTGATCGCTCTACCAAATCAGAAATTATTTCCTCAAATTGTTCGCGGGTGATTTCTACTTCAATGGGAATGGCAATTCCTAATTCATCTAATAATTGAGTTGCCGGAGCAATGCGAGATACTGTAGCAGTGCTTAGTTCAACTTTGGCGCGTTCTACTGCTAACTTCAAATCGGCATTAAATCGCACTCGTTGATAGTGGGGCATTTTGGCAATCAAGCCATCAATATCAGCAATTCTTTCTTGCTGGGCAAATTGCTGTTTAACAAATTTGATAATGCGAGAATCAATGTCATCTCCTCCCAACCATAAATCTCCAGCTTTTCCCAATTCAATAAATGAAGTTCCTGCGGCTTGAATCACCGAAGCATCAAAAGTACCACCACCAAAATCAAAAACTAAAATTGTTTTAAAATCTTCCCCAGTTGGAGAAAAACCGTAAGATATGGCCGCCGCTGTGGGTTCCGGTAGCAATTCTAAGGGAGTGATTCCAGCTTTGAGTGCAGCTGTGCGGGTAGCATGACGTTGTTTATCGTTGAAGTAAGCGGGGATGGTAATAACTGCTTGATCTATGACTTCGCCTGTTTTACCAATTCCTTGGCGATAAGCTTGGGCATTTTGCACAACTTTTTTAAGAATTTCAGCAGAAATATCCTCTGGCTGATATTCTTTGCCTCCTAGCCATACTGCAATACCGTTGTCTGTTCCCTGACTGGGTTGAGCAATTTTGTAGCCAAATTCTGACTTTTGTTTTTGTACAGATGGATCGCCAAAACCTCTTCCTATTAGGCGCTTGATAGAAACAACCACGTTTTCAGGATTAGCCCTGAGTTGGTTGTAAGCTTGCTCTCCTACCAAAAATTTATTTTGCTCATAAGCAACGACCGATCGCGTCAGTTTCCTGTCTGGGGGCGTGTTATCGTTAGCTGTCACCACTTCCACTTCTGCTAACTTAAAAGCGGCGACAGAATTAGTCGTTCCTAAATCAATGCCAATTGCCTTGCCCATTACCGATCGCTACCTAAGTAGCGTATATATTCTTTCTGATGTATTTGAGACTCACTGCCACATCGAACCTAAATTTCTAGGTTAGCAGTCAGTACCTATCCAAAGATTACAAATACAAATAGTAAAGGCTACAGAAAATCTACGTAAATATCATGGGACAAAAAAAGGCAGAAGGCAAAATATCACATGACGTAAGAATTCAGAAGTCAGAATTCAGAACTCAGAATAGTTAAAGAATCAGACAAAGATTTAATGAATAGACTTCTTGTATAAATCAAAAATAAGAACCCCACCCCGCCAAAGCTACGCTTTGTCTCCCCTCCCCGCAAGCGAGGAGGGGATTAAGCCTGGGGTGTTTAGAGGGTGTTTGAAAAGTCCTCTTGTCGGTATCAAAATATTTTATATCCCCCTAAATCCCCCTTAAAAAGGGGGGTTAGGGGGGATCAAAGTGCCTAAAATCACAGCCAAAGACTTTTCAAACATCCTCTTAGGACTTTTGCAAGAGGTCTAATGAATATCCAAATCATACTAAACTCCTTATAAATTCTGACTTCTGACTCCTGGGTGCTGAATTCTGATCACATGATGTACATCATAGTCCCCTCTCGAAGAGCGGGGAGGGGGTTGGGGGTGGGGTTCTTGTACTTCGCGCTATACCTTCTACACTTTGACTAGTTGTGAAAATCTCACGAATTATGGAGTTTGAAGAAAACGCCACCTTTAAGCGATCGCGTGTCAGTTCCATAACTACTGACTGTGAGCGATCGCAGATTATCAAAAAACGGTTTCCCTAAAACTTCCACTAGTTTGAGAATCGGTACTTGACGCTCTAACAAATTCTGGCTCTTTGTCCAATCAAGATATATATAGCCTTGATTTGGTAAGGGAATTGCAGCGATACTATCTTTGAAATTGGGATTGTCAATTATCGAATTATCCTTAGTTGTAAGGATTTCATTCATCGTTTCTAAGTCAGACGTGAAAATTTCGTAATTTCCTAAAGTTGTATGTAATCCTCGCACTTTTGTTTCAATACTGAAAGATGTTCCCTCTTTAGCACCACTTTTTTTAGTAGCCGTAGTTAACTCTGTCCAAGCAGAGATTTTTTGCTTGTCTATAGTCAGGGGATTAATGCTGAGTCCATTTGATGAAGCGATCGCATCTAATCGAGCAATACCTTTTTCCACACTCTCGGATTTTTCCACCGCAAAAATCCAATCAGGGGTTGTTTGCTCTTTCGCAGGTAACAATGCGATCGCATATTCTCCTTGTACCCAGCTAAAAATATCCTCTGGTAAGTTTATACCCCAGCGTTTTTGAACATCCGCCAAAGGTTTTGCTAACCGAGAAACTACATCTTCCTCAGAACCATATATAGTAGCTGTGGCTTGTCTCCAGAGTTTGGCTAAATCACTGTTACCCAAATTACTTAAATTTGAGCCAGAAATTGCCAAACCTGCCGACGCTGGAACATACTTCAATGCTCCTACAGGTTTAGATAGTGGTGAAGATGGGGAAACAATTTCCGATGAAGTTAAAAAGCTGGTTTCTGCTAGTAAACCTTTGGGGTTCAACGCCAGGGAAATAATTTCGCTGTCGTAGGTTTGTTCTGGCAATTGTAAACCTTGCCATTTTGCCACGATCGGAAGATTCAAGAAAGCTACAGCTAAACCCCCTTTGGGTAGTTGTTTTGTCGCTTTTTGGTATTCGGGGGAGCTAGTCAAATTCAGATCGGGCGCTTGGACGTTATTGATGGCATCTCGCAACACCTTCGGATCGTTGGCAAACAACACAAAGCCTTCACCAACAACAGCACCTGCAAGCAAATCCTGCTCTGGTTGAGAATTGTCAGAAATCAGCTTTACACCTTTGTATTGTTCAACAGCTAAGTTTGCCCCACCTAACGCCCGTTTGGAAAATAACAACTCGACAAACTCGCGGCTTTTCTGTGGTTGCTTGGTTGCTAGTGCCAGCAAATAGCCTGGCTGCTGTCCGTTTTCTCGATCGCGATCAATATCTAAGGTGGTGATAGCTAAGGTAATTTCGTCCCCTAACCAAGGTTGAACGTCTTCTTTGTAATCTATGCCACTTTTGGCGAATAAACTGGTTTTGAGTTTAGATAGTTCTCCTTCCCGCTCCAACGCCTGCAACCGATCAGGATTCGTCAGCAATGAAACCATTACAGGGGACAGTTTCGACACGAATATGGCTGCATTAGGTTGTCCGGTAGAAGCAGTGAGGTTAGCCGGATTTTTGGCGAAAAACCAGTAAAAACTAGCGATCGCAATTACTAGCAGTGCGATCGCACCAGCTACGATAAAACCAATAAATGAGCGTTGCCTATTCACATTAAACCTTTAAAAAGACGGTTTACAGCCATTTAAGCAGAAAGTCTATCAGGATCTATCAGCCTTCTTGAGAATGGATACTCATGCAAAGGCAGAGATTTTCTGTCACCATAAATAGGATTAGGACTGTTTATAGGGAATTTTTTTAGTTAACCCATGAACCAGATTAGTGTACAAGAACTGGCACAACGTCTTTCTTCTGGTGATGTAAGTATTCAGCTAGTAGATGTACGCGAACCACAAGAATTGGAAATTGCTAGCATTGAGGGCTTTGTCAACCTACCCTTAAGTCAATTTACCGAATGGGGAGATCAAGTTCCTAACCTCTTCAATCCCCAAGCTGAAACCCTTGTACTATGCCACCACGGCATCCGCTCTGCCCAGATGTGCCAGTGGTTAATTGCTCAAGGTTTTACAAATGTGCAAAATATTTCTGGTGGTATTGATGCTTATTCCGTCTTAGTAGACCATTCAATTCCCCAATATTAGCTTGTGTTTAGGTGCATTACTCAGATGGAAGTTATTCTTCCATCTGACTTTTGCTATGCTAAAAATAGCAGTACATAAAAACTTAGGGACTAGCCAGGAAAGCTGGCAACTTTCTTCACTGGCTAAATATTTACGAAAGTTTTCCACCCCAATTTTAGCTGCGATCGCCGCAAAAATACGTATACAACAATACTTTTATAAGTGTAGAATTATGCAAAAATAAGGCGAGAAAGGATGTTGTAAAATCAAATTATCAGCTTTTGCAGCAAAAGTTTAGATTCTATTTAGAGCGCACTTTTAAAGAGTGGTGTACATGAAGCTTAAGATTAAATATCACAACATAATTGTATAATTTTATTATTTTAATAAATTATTAATATTCTTTAGTTTTCAATCAAATCCAGAAATTTTTCCAGACTTTGATTAAAATTTGCCGCCAAGCATTACATACCCTATGGAAGTCCAGTTAACAAATCGACAACAGCATATACTTTGGGCAACGGTACGTCACTACATTGCTACGGCAGAGCCTGTTGGATCAAAAGCTTTGGTCGAGGAGTACGACCTGGGTGTAAGTTCAGCCACAATTCGCAATGTGATGGGCGTTTTAGAAAAGTCTGGGTTACTTTACCAACCACACGCCTCTGCTGGACGAGTGCCTTCAGATTCAGGCTATCGCATTTATGTTGACCAGCTAATTACACCTTCCGAAATTTTAGGACGAGAAGTAGAGGTGGCATTACAAAAGCGCCTCCAGTGGGAAGATTGGAGTTTAGAAACCCTACTGCAAGGAGCCGCGCAAATTTTAGCAACCTTAAGTGGTTGCATTAGCTTGATTACTATGCCGCAAACTACCACAGCGCTATTGCGACATCTGCAATTAGTGCAAGTTGAAGCGGGGCGGATCATGTTAATTGTAGTTACCGATAGTTATGAGACACATTCCAAGTTGATGGATTTGTCACCAATACCAGAGGAAACACAACGGGATTCAGAGGTAATCGATCGCGAGTTACAAATTGTTTCTAACTTTTTGAATACCCACTTGCGAGGGCGAAGCCTGTTGGAATTAGCCAACCTCAACTGGAGCGAACTAGATCAGGAATTCCAACGCTACGGGGAATTTTTGAAAAATTCAGTTGCCGAATTGACTCGTCGCACTCATGCGCCGACTGCAACCCAAATTATGGTTCGGGGTGTGTCAGAAGTTTTGCGTCAGCCAGAATTTTCCCAGTTACAGCAGGTACAAACAATTATCCACCTGCTGGAAGAAGAACAAGACCAACTATGGCGATTAATATTTGAAGAACCAGAGCTTGAGGATGTGGGTAAGTCAAAAGTAACGGTTCGCATTGGCGCAGAAAATCTTCTAGAACCGATACGCACCTGCACCTTGATTTCTTCCACCTATCGCCGAGGTTCAATACCAGTAGGAAGTGTGGGAGTTTTGGGGCCAACGCGTCTAGATTATGAAAGTGCGATCGCAGTAGTAGCATCTGCTGCTGATTACCTCTCAGAAGCTTTCAGTTATTTCAATCCTTAAGGAACAATGCGATCGCAGGCAGATAGCCCAATTTGTAGCGGCAAAATCAATAATTAATCCTGTCTCTAGCTTCCCTCTCCAATATATCGGAGAGGGATTGAGGGTGAGGTAAGCCAGGGACATAAACTATATGTTATTTAATTCTTATTGTTTAAATCTTTTATGGTTAGAAAAATTGCCTTTGGCGTGCTGTGGCTGGGATTCACTACCTATGCTTTTTTCCTCGCTCCTCCTGAGCAACCTGGTACATTCGAGTTAATTAAAAATCTTTCTACTGGCCAGTGGCAAGGCGTTAACCCATTAGTGATAGCACTATTCAACCTCATGGGCATCTGGCCTCTGAGCTACAGTGCAGTAGTATTTATTGATGGTAGAGGACAAAAAATACCTGCTTGGCTATTTGCTACTGCCTCTTTTGGAGTCGGGGCATTTGCCTTATTACCCTATTTAGCCCTTAGAGAACCAAATAATAAGTTTGTTGGTGAAAAGAATGCCTTGCTGAAGCTGCTAGATTCTCGTGTGACTGGGGTTGTCTTGACAGTAGCCACGGTTCTTCTAGTTGCATACGGTTTAGCAGGAGGAGATTGGGGTAATTTTGTGCAACAGTGGCAAACTAACCGCTTCATCAATGTCATGAGTTTAGATTTCTGTCTACTTTCGGTATTATTTCCAGCTTTGCTAGGGGATGATATGGCGCGTCGTGGTTGGAAAAATCCACAGATATTCTGGTTAATAGCGTTGATACCGCTATTCGGGCCATTGATTTATTTGTGTGTGCGTCCACCTCTACCAGAAGTGGGTGAAGAATGGTTGATACCTAATCGGTAATAGATTTCTTGGCGTTGCAGAATAGAAATATGAATTAGAGCGATCGCTATATACTACTGCGATCGCCTAAATTAAAGTATTTATTCATACATTTAATTCTATCTCGTATTCCGCTTTAAGTTTGATGTTCATAATTTTTATCCCTAGTTAGTTAAGAGCGTTCCCCAAACTATGCTTTAAAATTTATCTAAATTCATTAAAGCCTTAACTTATGCTTCTTACCGAACTCATACCGCTAGTTAAAGAATTATCCTACACTGATAAACTCTTACTAATGCATTTCCTAGCAACCGAATTGTTGAAGGAATTAAGTTTAGTTCCATTGGATGCTGAGGATAAAGTAGCAAGTCTTGGCTTATATGATTCTTTTGAAGCTGCTGCTGTTTTAGCGAAGGCATTAGCAGAAGAAAAAGCGGCAACAAATGGTTGATGTATGCTTCTATCGTTCTGAATTAGCGTTTGAAATTAGCCCTAAAATAGCCTGATGGAAATAGTGAAACCCAACATCATATTAGGTTAACGCTGGGTTTCACTGTATTCAACTAGCTTGATTCGGTGGTATTTCTTCAGGTGGCATTTCCGCCGGGGGAGCGAGTACCGCATCCGGCGCAATTTCTTCTACGGGAATCGGTTGCTTCTCCTCAATTTCAAAATCTGGTTGCGCTGCTTCCACCAATTCAGGAGATGGGGGATGTGGTGGAATCGCTTCCGGTACACTCTCGGTTTTGGCTTCGGTGTCAGTAGTAACTGTCTCCTCTGCTGGTTTTTCTGGTATGGCAGTAGTTTTGTCGATAATCTCAAC
Organism: Nostoc sp. CCCryo 231-06; assembly: GCA_023522315.1. Classification (GTDB taxonomy): domain Bacteria; phylum Cyanobacteriota; class Cyanobacteriia; order Cyanobacteriales; family Nostocaceae; genus Nostoc. The sequence continues at coordinate 6,548 of JAHCSU010000558.1, read as the reverse complement.
AGTAGGTTTCTCTGCTATTACAGAGGTAATGTTTTCAGGTTTGGGGGTTGTGGGTGTTTTTTTACTCCCTGTTTGTTGCACCTTGTCTTTCACGCCACTGAAGGTGCTACCAAGACCTTTTTGCAACTGGCCCAGCCGTTCCTGAAGGGAGAACTTATTTACCTGTTCCTGAATGCCAGTTTTCACCGTCTCAGGACTGGGTACTTGGGTTTGTTGTGGCTGCGGGGTCAGTTGGCGACGTAATGATAGAGTTTGCCAGCCAAACCAGACCAAAAGAGCCACACTAGCCACATGACCCAGCAACAAACCCCCAGTAATGCGTGGTGCAAACACCCATAAGACCAAAGCATAGAATAGTCCTACGCCACTCCAGATAAAGTCATTCTTGCGGTGGATTTCTGGAAAAAAGAAAGCTGCTATATAAATCGCTAAACTACCAAAACCGACCACCAAAGCTAGGACAAATGCCAGCATTATTTGGTTACTCCTTACTGCGTCCTTTGACTATTTAAATTTTGCAAATTTTGTAAGTCAATTGTTGATTTAGATACAAATTAAAATTAATTATCCATGTTAGTTGTGGATTTTTGCCGTTTATTCAAGTCTTAAGGTCTTCTTTAGGGGAGAACGGAAAATATCGGACTACCCTTAAAGGTAAAAGGATCTGCAAGAGAGTTAGCCAGAAATTTTTTATGACACTACAAAGCTTTGGTGTGATTGGATTAGCCGTTATGGGTGAGAACATCGCTCTAAACGTGGAGCGCAATGGCTTCCCAATTGCAGTTTACAACCGCTCCCGAGAAAAAACGGATGCGTTTATGGCGCAGCGTGCGCCAGGAAGGAACGTCAAAGCCGCCTTTACTCTAGAAGAATTCGTTGCCTTATTGGAACGTCCCCGCAAAATTCTAGTAATGGTGCAAGCTGGTAAGCCAGTGGATGCGGTGATTGCTCAACTCAAACCCTTGTTAGAGGAAGGCGATATCATTATCGACGGTGGCAACTCTTGGTTTGAAGATACGGAACGACGCACTCAGGAATTAGAACCGGCTGGGCTTCGATATCTTGGTATGGGTGTCAGTGGCGGTGAAGAAGGAGCGCTAAATGGGCCTTCACTGATGCCTGGAGGTACAACAAGCTCTTACGAGTTTCTATCACCAATTTTCAACAAAATTGCTGCCCAAGTCGATGATGGCCCTTGTGTAACCTACATTGGCCCTGGTGGTTCTGGACACTATGTCAAAATGGTACACAACGGCATTGAGTATGGCGATATGCAGCTAATTGCTGAAGCCTACGACTTGCTGAAAAATGTCGCTGGATTAAACACTAGTCAGCTACATGACGTGTTTGCTGAATGGAACACCACCGATGAACTCGATTCATTTTTGATTGAGATTACGAAGAATATCTTCCCATATATTGACCCAGAAACAAATAAACCCCTGGTGGATTTAATTGTTGACGCAGCAGGTCAAAAGGGAACTGGACGCTGGACTGTGCAAACTGCGTTGGAATTGGGAGTCTCTATTCCCACAATTACAGCAGCAGTTAATGCCCGGATTATCTCTTCGATTAAAGAGGAGCGGGTTGCAGCATCTAAAGTCCTCACAGGCCCCAGTGGCAAGTATGACGGGCAAACTAAGGACTTTATCAATAAAGTCCGTGATGCTCTCTATTGCTCAAAAATCTGTTCTTATGCTCAAGGGATGGCGTTGCTATCCACAGCTTCAAAAACATATAACTGGAATTTGGATCTGGGCGAAATGGCGCGGATTTGGAAAGGTGGTTGTATTATTCGCGCTCGCTTTTTGAATAAGATTAAGAAGGCTTTTAGCGAAAATCCAGCTTTGCCTAACTTGCTGTTAGCTCCCGAATTTAAGCAGACAATTCTCGACAGACAGACTGCTTGGCGGGAAGTTATTGCGACAGCTGCAACACTGGGAATTCCAGTACCCGCATTTAGCGCATCCTTGGATTATTTTGACAGCTATCGCCGCGATCGCTTGCCTCAAAATCTAACTCAAGCACAACGCGACTACTTCGGCGCACATACCTACCTACGTCTTGACAAGCCCGGAAGTTTCCACACTGAATGGGTACCCATTGCTGAAGCTAAGAAGTAAATTTTCACACATCTGGATCAGAAGATTGTGAAAGGTTAGTTAATTTCAAAATACAGTTTTAAGAGTGGCTCTGAGTTTCAGAGTCACTTTCTTTTTTGCTTTGTTTACGATATTATACGCAAACTTAATTACAAAATAACCACTCAACGGATACGCACAAATCCAGCTTCATTCATCAATTTTTGTCCCTGAGTTGTTAGTAGCATATTGGCGTATGCTTCGCCTGCTTGTTGTTCTAAACTGTTATTATTATTCTGTTTAATTATGACAAACATCTGGCGTGTAATTGGATACTGACCTGTTTTGAAAGCATCAATGTTTAACTTATTTCGTTGATTGGGACATTGTTCTGCTTTAATCAAAGGTTCTGTGTAAGGAGCGACAAAACTGTTCCCTTGTTTTGCAATTGGCAGTGGTTTAATTTTACATTGGGGGACGACTTCTGGAGCCGAAGCGTAGTAAATGCCACCGCGATCGCTTGCTAATTTTCTCAGTCCATCTGTTGTATCGTAGACGTATACTACATTACTCCCAATTTTTTCTCCACTGAGAATGTTGTTAGCCAAGAACTCTACAGTGCCTCCGTCTTCAACGCGACGGGAGTAAGCAGTAATTTTTAGGTTATGGCCGCCAACTTGATTCCAGTTAGTTATTTTACCAGTGTAAATATCTTTGATTTGCCCCAAGGTTAGCCCTGGAATTTGGAGATCGGGGTGAACAGCGATCGCTAATCCTTCCAAAGCCACTGGAATTTGTTTCAGGCTCAAGCCCCGTTGTTGAGCTTGTTGATACTCTCTGTCTGCGATCGGGCGGGAGGATTGCGAAAAGGTAAGTTGTCCTTCCAACAACATTCGAATTCCCGTGCCAGAACCTGGTGTAGCATTAATCGCATCGGTATAGCGTAATTCAAACTGCTGATGTGCTTTTTTGATTTCAGGATCTACACGTTGCCGAATTGGTGCCCAAGATGTGCTACCACCATAAAACCATGTTCCTTCGGGAGCAGTTACCGAACTAAAGTCGGAGTTGACTTTTTTCCCAATTAAATAGGCTACACCGCTACTAACAACTACACCAAGCAAACCAATTAATAACCACGGCTTGATATTTTTCTTTGGTTGATGAGTTGAACCCTCTGGCTTGATTGCAGTCGGCTTTGCCGGAGAACCTTCGCGCAATCCTTGCCAAGTCAACGGTTCAACATTAGCTTCAATACAAATTGTTGGCAACCAAATTGCACCAGGATAATCAGACTTAAAATGTTCTAGGCGTTTGCGGGCTTTTTTTACAGAAGTAAATAGTGACTTATTATTATGAGTAAATTCTTGGAAAAAGTACCTTAAAAAATCTACTGCTACGGGGTCTGGGACAGGTTCCCGCATGATAATAACTTGAGGTAAATCTATTTGGGCAAGTTGGTTAGCTAATCCTAAACCATCACAAGAATTAAAAATTGCTAATTGTAATCCTTTATCAATAGCTTGCTTCAAAGCCTCCTTAAATTCCTCAATAGTCAAACTCTCTTCATCGTTAAGTTCAATCCAACCTATCTGCCCATCTTCTTGACTTCCACTATGTCCCGTAAAAACGAAAATATGGTAGCCTTGTTCATCCCAAAGAGCATCACATAAATCCCGGCGGCTAGGCTTAATTAAACAGCGTACTTCTACCCCATCTGTCTCTAAATCTTGAATTACTTTTAAGTCATCTTTTGTATTAATACCGTCACTTCTGCCCACAGCAACTAAAATTCTGATTTTTGTACTTTGAGGAACTAGTTTATTTATCTTCGGATTGGAGCTTTTAGGCGCACTGAGCGCAACTTCGGCGTTGGGATAGTGTTCTTCTAATAAATTCCAAGCTTGCCAAGGAAGGCGGCGTAAATCGATATCTTTGGCATCAATTATCACGCGAATCTCATCATTTGACTGATGTAATTGTTGAGCGATCGCAATTAATCTATCCCGGATTGGTTGCCAACTGCTATCTCCAGAGTTGAGCCATTGATTAAGATAATCTTTGACTGCTCCGGTGTGTTCCCCGTGAGAATGAATCGTCACACTTTTGGGTGTAAGACGTAACCCTGGTGCGGGAGCAACATAAGAGCGTACAGCTTGGATTTGACGATAAGCTGATTGCCATTCATTAAAGGATGATTCTAAATTTGGTGGTAACGGAGGCAAAAATCCTTCTGTTTCTTCATCCAAGTTCTTCGCTGTTAGAATTACCAAAAATCCATCTGTTGAATTGCGTCTGAGCTTCAACTTGATGATTGCCATTCCTGTCTCCTTTTGTTTGTCTTAAACAACAAACTCTTCAATCAGACTTGTTTCCCCTAACACTATCTTGACACTGAATTTTTCCTCGTGCTGGCAGCTAAACTCTATTTGCATCCAGTCATCTGCACTTCTTGATTGCGCTTCCATGCTAGTGTTTCCGGCTTCATCAAGAATGATCAGTTGTAAATCTAGTGGTAGACGAATAGAATCATTACCGGGATAAACCCGCAAGCGAATATTAAAAACTTCGCTATCTGTGGGAGTTAACTCGACTAACAACAGTACTTGGCTTTTCAAGTTAATCACCTTCACCCGACTCATGGAGTTAGTTGAAGGGCGAGTCATTGTGTTACGGCTTCTGAAATTGTTAGCAAACACTAACTCTGGGGGTTGCCAATCTGGCTGGAAGATTCCCGTAACCCATTGATGCAGATTTATTAATAGCGTTCGCCTATGTATAATCTCAAAAAGAGGATCAAAGGATTGCAGTTGTGCTATTTGCAGTATTGCTGGTGATTCAGTCATCTCCCTTGCTGGAAGAAATCCCAGTAATTCTACATAATCTAATTGTTGACTAAACTGAACTCCTACATAACCAATGCGGCCTTGTGTCATGCTTGGAGGCAAGACTATAGCAGCCTCACCCGGTAACACTGGACGACATTCAAGCTTACCAACACCCGGCAAGACTAAATCAGCAACATCAAAAATCGCCCTTAAACCACGATGCCAACTGTCACCTTGATTCAGTGCTGTCTCAACGTTCAGCCATTTGAGATAAGTGTGAACGGCATAAACAGCCAAAGTATTCAGATAAACTTGTTTTCCCTTTTGGGGGTTATCTTGCTGGCTGGCAAATTCCTCAGCCCAACGGTGGGCATTTTGGGGGAGAGGGACGCTTAAAATATGTGGTTGTGTGTTATTCATTAGTCAGATCCGAAATTCATACCAATTTCTTTTAACAGAGGAAGACAATTTTTCTTCCAGTGGGAGTAAAGAGTTTGATTGCTTATATTTAACTCTCTAGCAATATCAGCGATTTTATGAGGTGGTTGTTCCAGAAGTAAGCGCATTGCCAATAAGTGACAATGGCATTCTGGATTTTTGCGGGGATAACTCGCTGTTAATTTACCCTCTTCGTCTTGCTCAATATATTGCCAGATGCGTTTTCCAAGGCATTGGCGCTCAACTTCTTGGATTTGGGCAATTTTGATATCCAGCAAATCTAAAGATATATTTTGTGACTGACGGTCTGGCAAAATATTGAGCAGGGTTGTTTCGTCACCCTGATCGTTACGGGTAAGTCTGTCTAAACTGATGGTATAATTACTATCTGGTCTATATAAATCTTTAATGCGCCACTTGAGATAGCCATTAATCCAGACTACTAGGCTTTGTTGGAGCGAAGGCGATCGCGCCTCAAACTCGCAAATCTTCCGGCTCACCCATTCCCAAGTTTGATTTAAGGCTTCTAAATAGTCTTGGTGGCCAGACTTATAAATGCCAGGGAGTTGTTGAATGACCATCAGCAGTCTATTTAATGCTTTCTGCCTTTCTAGACTGGGGTCTGGGTAGCAGCATACCTCATCAATCAGTTTTTTAAGTTGTTCATCCAAAACGGTTTTGCTCCCAAGCTGCTATGGCGCTGTTAATTGCTTACCTGAAAGACAACAAAGCTTTTGCTGCTTGAGTTTACCTGATTTTTAATTGACTTATGACGTGTGAATCATATAAATATCAACAAGTTTTTATTACTCTTGCTAGAGAAAATTCATAATCGGATGGCACGCTGTTCGCGTTCGTTCAACCTAACCTACGCAGTTTATAGCGTTTTTCGTTTACGTGAGGTACACCCGTAGGGGCACGGCAGTGCCCATTGGTGTCAACTTAAGAAGATAAAGCCCAAATTTGTTGGGTATAAGCGTCAATCTCTCGATGGCGCTTACGCCTGGTTTTGACTAATCCAAAGAGCTTTTGATGTTCGACAAGATAAGGAACAGCCTCACTGGCATCACCACGGAGAACAGCTTGGGAGAAATGGTATAAACTGCGGAAAACCATCTCTGTATAAATTCGGTCTAAAGGTTGGCTAAGAGCGATCGCTACATCAATACATAATTGATTGAGAACAGCATAAAAAATCCAA
>JAHCSU010000557.1 GCA_023522315.1 Nostoc sp. CCCryo 231-06 | reverse complement strand
CAGGAAATCTTCTTGAATATCAATGTGTTACATCTTGAAGTGCGGAATGTCGGTTCAATAAAACCAAGGAAAATAGAAAAACCCTCCAGATTATTGAAATATCCAAAAATCTGAAGAGTTTGTGTTTGATTTTTCCAATTGTGGTAACTTTTATTTTTTCCAGGCAAAGCTAACTAGTAGTCCACCAGACCAACTTTGATAGATGAATAAGCTTGTAGTTAGGATTTTAGCCCTTAACTTCAGCGCTTTAGCGCTCACTACAAACCAAGCATTGTTGCCTTGCCAGAGCAGTAGTACAGCACGACGGAAATAAACCAACCATTCCCAATCAAAGAAACACTTACGCTGTATTGATTTTGAATTTTGAATTTTGAATTCCGCCTTGTGGTACTAGTTTGTTTCCAATTTGAAAATCTTCGCTGTCACTGCTAGACTTTCTTCAAAAAGTGACTCGCGGCCCCAGCGTTGCACCTGCTGACTCAGCAAAGCTTCCGCCTTTTGTTCTGAAAGTGAAGTCACCTGTTGAAACAGACCAGCAGATTGAGCGCCACCGTGGGTTTCCATCCGCATACAACCACCAGTTTCTGAGCAGATAACTGTACCACAGTCTGCCTGCGGGTTTGTCGAACTCAGGCGCAAGGCAATCAAGTCACCAATAATATCACCCACATCAGCAACCGGAACTCCTGCTAATTCGGCTTCTACTTGTCGCTGATCTTGAGAAATAAAATGGATGCGAGTGATATCATAATCACCGCTTTCCTTTTGATAAGAAACTGACTCCCATTGCAGGCGACTTGCCAGCCAACCTAAAAACAGCAAAGCTTGGGCGGGATTGCCTTTTTCGTAATCAATCGTAACGCGGTCAATTTCTTTGAGAGCGGCGCGACGATTAGGTGAGTCGTAAGCCTCAGCTGTCAATTCCTGCCATGATGCGAGGCGACGCCAGTTTAAGTCAGCTAAAGGTACACCCGTTTCTACCAACTCTTCTAGGCGAAGTAAATCACTTTCTGGCTCGTTAAAGTTGCAAGAATCTACAATCACATTATTGCAGACTGCTGCTAGGCGCTTAAATAGACCGTTGTTAGGGTCTGGTGTTGCCTTCCACCAAAGAAACTTTGGCAAACCGCCAATCAACAATGCTGGAATCATGCCACCGATGCGTTCTAAGGCAGCAGCAGTACCACTGAGAGTAATGTATTCGCAGCAGATAAGTGTTCTTGACGATTGCTTTTGGATGGGGCAATAGGCAGAAACTTGAGCCTTGACTCCTTCATCTTCGCCAGCAATGGGAAATAGTGCAATAATCCGGCAGGGGTTGCGGAGAGCGATTTCATCGGCAATTCTGGGGCTGCCGTTATTTAAACCAGCAGCAGGATGTTCTCCACCTCGCTGAACTTTAGCGAATTCTTCTCGTAATACAGTCAGAGTTTCTGGTGTTGCTGTTCCGGTTTCTGGCAGACCATTTTTCTTTTGCACTTCCCGCAATGCTGCTGCCATCTGTGGCCCAAAAATCCCATCAATTGGGCCGTTGTAAAATCCTAAAGCAGCCAACAAATACTGAGTTTCTTCTGGTTCGTAGACTACTAAAGTAAACGTTGTTGCCCTAGTAGCACTGGGAAGTCCACCGTTCTCGCCAGTAATGCCGTAGCTTTGCCAAATTTGATTCAGTTCGGTATCTATCTCGTTAAGCGAAATATCTTTTGGTGCCTGAAGTGAAAAAATAGTAGAAGTTTGGGTAGGCATAGTAGTTTTGGATTTTGTCGTTTGTCATTTGTCATTTGCCATTTGCCATTCGTCATTTGTTTTTGCTAGTGACTAATGACCAATGACTAATGACTAATATTTAGAGTCTGCGCCAGCGACGGCCATCCTGGTTAATTAAGAGTTCTGCTTGTTCTGGCTCCCAAGTACCGGCTTCGTATTGGGGAATAGTATTTGCGTCTGCGGGTGCATCCCAAACGGAAAGGGCTGGTGTTACTACTTGCCAAGCTGCTTCTACTTCATCCGCTCGTGTGAACAATGTTTGATCACCCATCATACAATCAAGGAATAAGCGATCGTAGGCATCTGATGTTGCTTGGATGCCGAAGGAACCATAACTAAAGTCCATATCAACGGAACGGGTGCGGAATTCTGCTCCTGGCATTTTCACATCAAAACGCAGGGAAATACCTTCATTTGGCTGAATCCGCATTGTCAAAATATTGGCGTTTAACTGTTGGGCGGCAGATTGGAACATCCGAGATGGAACTTCGCGGAAGTGAATGGCAATCTCACTGACTTTTTTCGGCATCCGCTTTCCGGTACGCAAGTAGAAAGGAACACCTTTCCAGCGCCAGTTATCCACCAAAAACTTCATCGCTACATAAGTGGGTGTGGTGGAGTTGGGGTCAACGCCTGGTTCTGTGCGATACCCTGGCACTGCTTGACCCTTCATCCAGCCAGCACTATACTGACCACGGACTGCTGACCGCGACAGATTGTGAACATCAGCTAAACGAGTAGCTCGGAGTATCTTCACTTTTTCTGTGCGGATACTGTCGGCATCCATTGCGTTGGGTGCTTCCATCGCCGTTAAGCAGTAAAGTTGCATGAGGTGATTTTGCAACATATCCCGCAGTGCGCCAGCGCTTTCATAGTAGCCAGCCCGATCTTCTACGCCTACGGTTTCTGCTACGGTAATTTGTACGTGGTCAACAAATTGACGATTCCACAAGGGTTCAAAAATTGCATTGGCAAAGCGAAACACCAGCAAATTCTGGACTGTTTCTTTACCCAAGTAGTGGTCAATGCGGTATACTTGATTTTCTTTGCAATATTTCTGTACCACTTGGTTAAGACTTTGGGCAGAAGCCAAGTCCCGACCAAAGGGTTTTTCAATTACTAGACGATGTTTGTAGGGATCTTCTAGCATTCCGCCGCTTCCTAGCTGCTTAATCGCTTCGGGAAAGAATGAAGGGGCAACGGAGAGGTAGAACATGCGATTGCCTCGCGTGCCCCGTTTTTCGTCTAATTCACTCAGTAAGGTTTTCAGTTTCTGGTAGCCTTCGGGGTTGTCTATATCCCCAGGACTGTAAAACAGACCTTGAGAGAAGTCTTGCCAGAGTTCGCCTAAATCGACATCAGGATGTGCCTCTGCCATGCCCTTCTGCATTTGTTCGCGGAAGTATTCATGGCTCCATTCTCGTCGGGCTACGCCAACAATGGTAGTTTCTGGAGGAATACGCCGTTCTCGCCGCAATTTGTAAAGGGCTGGCACTAATTTGCGCCAGGTGAGATCACCAGAAGCGCCAAAGATAACTATAATCTGGGGTTCAGCCATCCCTTGTTGTTGCAGGCCAACGCGCAAGGGATTTTCTAGCAGACTAACCATAGGAATTTTGGATTTTGGATTTTGGATTTTGAGATTGGGGACTGGGCATGGGGCATTGGGAATTGGGCATGGGGTATGGGGCATTGGCTATTCCCTTCATCTCCCTCATTCCCCACTCCCCACTCCCCACTCCCCAGCCCTTACACTGGTGACAATACCTTGATCTTGTCTTCTAAAGAGTTCATCAAGGACTGGAAGGGCTGGATGAATTTGTCAATACCTTCAACTAACAGTTCATCCATTACGGTATCGAGATCGATGTTGATGTCGGGATCTTTGAGGTTTTCGATCAGGGTGTAAGCATTATCTACATTTGTTTCTAAGCGATCGCTTACGTTACAATGATCGGCACAAGCTTTTATGGTCGCTGGTGGTACGGTGTTAACGGTATCTCGGCCAACCAACTCCTCGATATACATTACGTCGTTGTAGTGGGGGTCTTTGGTGCTAGTACTAGCCCAAAGTAGCCGTTGTACTGTGGCCCCTTTTGCTGCCAAGGCTTTCCAGCGATCGCTCTCGATAATTTTCTTGTATTCTTGGTATGCTACCTTAGCGTTTGCGATCGCTACTTTTCCTTTAACAGCTCTTAGCTTTGCTTCCACGGAAATATCATCAACGCCTTTTTTCAACTTAGCATCAATTTTGGCGTCAATGTTGCTATCAATCCGGCTGAGGAAGAAGCTAGCGACTGAAGCAATTCTACTAATGTCTTTGCCCTCAGCCAACCCTTTTTCTAAGCCACGAATATATGCCCAAGCTGTGTTTACGTAGCTTTCTACAGAAAACAGCAACGTGATATTAACATTCATCCCTTCGGCTATTACTTGCTCCACTGCTGGCAAACCAGGTTCTGTACCGGGAATTTTAATCATTAGATTTTCCCGACCAACTTCTTGGAAATAGCGCCGGGCTTCGTTTATTGTTGCTTCAGTATCATGGGCGATAGTTGGTGGTACTTCGATACTCACATAACCATCTAGTCTATTCGAGGCTTCATAAACAGGGCGTAAAATATCACAAGCATTACGGATATCTGCAAAAACTAACGATTCGTAAATTTTGTCTGTGGGTAAATTAGCACGAACTGCGGTTTCTATATCCGCATCATAAATGACGTTACCTGCGATCGCTTTCTCAAAGATAGCTGGGTTAGAAGTAATCCCAGAGATTCCTTGATTTTCAACCATGTCTTTGAGTTCGCCTGATTGAATAATGTCACGGGTCAAATTATCCATCCAGATACTTTGACCGTATTGCTTAATTTCTAGTAGATGATTGGTAGACATAGCTCTAATTTGTTTCACTCCTGTATAGTGATGATTCTAAGTAAGTTGGCAAAACCCATCAAAATTTGATGCTTACTTTTGAATTGTGGCGTTGTCAATCACTTATCGCATCGGCCAGCTGAGATAATCTTTAATACATCTTCAAGAAGTGCTATTCTGCATCGCCAATCTTAAATCACCATGATTAACTTTTAATTAATGCCAGATGCTAGACGCATCCTTGATCCTTTTATTACCGTCTTCTAGTACAGCATGACAAAACTAACTATCCAGTTGAAAAAGTTTAAAAAGCTTTATTTGCAAGCTTTGTTTTCTCCTAAATCGTGCCTTTTTACACTAGTACAGGTCAGCAGCCATTTCATTACAGCCAAAAAGACCAAAATTAAAGCCTTTTGACTTTTGACTTCCGCCTTGCGGTGCTAGTGTCCGTTTTGGATAAAAGACTCCACCTTTGCTACATCCTCTTTGCTACCAATAATTAAAGGTGTGCGTTGATGCAATTTTTTCGGCACTACATCCAAGATATCCATCAATCCTGTAGTAGCACGGCCGCCTGCTTGTTCAATCAAAAAGGCTAAAGGAGCGGTTTCATAAAGCAAGCGCAATTTACCTTCTGGGTTTTGAATTGTGCCTGGGTAGAGAAATACGCCACCTTGAACCAAAATTCTATGGATGTCGCTCACCATTGCGCCGCTATAACGAGCGCTGTAGCCTTCTGTGCGATGAACGTAGCGGATGTATTCTCGAATTGATTCTTCCCACTGCCAGAAGTTACCCTCATTCACGCTGTAAACAGAACCGTGGTTAGGAATCCGAATATTTTCTTCTGTGAGAATAAATTCTCCTAAGCTGGGGTCAAGGACAAAAGAATGAACGCCCTTACCTATAGTATAAACCAGCATCGTGCAAGGCCCATACAGGATGTATCCAGCAGCGAGTTGCTTCCGTCCGTCGGTGAGGAGGTCAGTTGCCTTACCATCGCTATCAGTTCCTTCTTGTTGGCGAATGGCAAAAATGGAACCTAAGCTGAGATTATTATCAGTATTAGATGAGCCATCAATTGGGTCATACAGCAGGGTATAGCGACCAATGGGGCAATTTTCCGGGATATAGTAAGGTTTTTCCATTTCCTCAGAAGCTAGGCGACAGACTAAGCCGCTTTGCTTAAAAACTGAGATAAATACATCATTGGCGTAGACATCCATCTTTTTGACGGATTCTCCTTGCACATTAACTTCCCCAGTAAATCCGAGAACGCCTTCCATTAAACCAGCGCGACTCATGCGGCGTGCAACCAGTTTGCCGGCCAGGGCGATACGATTCATCAGCGCACTTAAATCTTGTGCATCTGGCGAAAAACTCTGAAGTTGCTGTAAGACGTGACGCGATAAGGTTGTACAATCACGATCTAAGGATTTGTCTGTAATTTCATTGATAGACGATTCTATTGAATCTGGCGCTTTAGCCATTTTTATGTTCTCCGCAGCCACTAGCTGTTAATTGGGTTTTAGTCGTGGATGGCAACTTATGGTTGCTGCTTCTATCTTAGAAAGGTAATTTGATAACTTAGATGCGACTTTAGATAAACTAAAGAAATGAATTTTCAGTGACTCTTGCACTCAGAGCCTACATACGTAGTAAGTCGTCTAAGACATCACCAGTATTGAGTAAGTGATTTACCTAAATTAAGCGAATACAGAAGGTAACAAAGGTAGCTAGATCACTGACTATTATTTGCAACCAGAGCTATTGTGAAGTTATAGGAAAACAGGTCTATAGCGTTTCTCGTTTACGTGAGTTACACCCGTAGGGGCACGGCACTGCCGTGCCCTTACACTTGTGGATATAATGACCGCATGTGAATGGGAACTGCTATAAGTAGCTAGGCGTAAATAAATTAAAGTTTGTAGTAACGACTAAAGTCCTTTATATGTAGGGTGTGTTATTGCGTAGCGTAACGCACTTATTTCTACGTATATTCTGGAGTTGTTTCAAAAATCAAATATGAGTCCAGGCGATCGCACTGAAGCACTTTATCTTACATAAAATCTGGCTATGCAAACAGCAACAGCTAGCATTGAACTTACACCAGGGCTATTTCATTCTCATCTAGGCCGCCTCTGAATTCATTCTGAGTCTAATAGCGAAAGTCGTCTAAAGACGACTGAGACTCATGTTATAGT
>JAHCSU010000556.1 GCA_023522315.1 Nostoc sp. CCCryo 231-06 | reverse complement strand
ATTGGTTGCGAAGCCTACACTCAATCGGTACTCCGATGAGTGTAGGAGATGTCACTTGAGATATCAACAGGGTTACTGGGACATTGAGAAAATTCTCCAAGGGAGCGATTCCCATCTCAAAAATCCCACCCAATGGCCAGTTGTTGACGCTCGCTATTTGAACTACCCTTTTAGGGTTGGATGCAGTTAACAAGCAGAGCAAGCGTCACCGCTTCACCACAACTGGCTAGAAATCAAACAGAAAAAACATAGTACAAATGGACTCATCCCATTTCACAAAATACCTGATAAGTAGGTAGGCGTAATTCAGTTGTTCCCAGTCTCTGACTGGAAACAAGGCAAACTTCTAACTCCTAACTTTTTACACCTTTCCCGCCACAACCGAGTCTTTCATGAACTACCCCGCCCATCTAAGAAGATGGACGAGGTTTCTGACGTTTCATCTCAGCTAGTTGCTTAAACCCACCACAATGGGTAGAAGTAGAGCCATCCGATCCACGTTTGTCGAGGCCGGTTCCCGTCCCCGTTGCCACGCCAGATGCTTCACTTGGGGAAACCCCTCTGAGCGACTGGCTCCAATTGAGCATCACCATCGCCGCAGCTACGTCGCGGTCACAAGTAAATCCACATGGGCAATCATGGATTCGCTCAGACAATTCTTTCTTCTTTTGATTTCCGCAATTAGGGCAAGTTTGAGAAGGCTTGACTTTCTGTGTAGGTACTTCTACAAAAATCCCGCCTGCCTCAGACAACTTGTACTCAATGGACGATCTCAACATCCCCATCCCTACATCTAAAACCTCGCCCATGATTACATGGACGAGGTTAAGGACGGAATATTTTTCAAAAGTTCCACTGCTGCTTGATATTGCAGATCCGCTTCCGTGCCAATCTGGTCGCGGTTAATTGCATCTTGGGAAATTACTTTATCTGGCTTAATACCTAGTTTATTAATATCCCTGTGTTGAGGAGTCTCATACTTAGCAATTGTGACTGCCAAGCCCGAACCATCTGATAATTCAAATAAGGATTGAATTAAGCCCTTTCCAAAGGTGGTTTCGCCTACCAACTGGGCACGACCATTATCTTGGAGTGCGCCGGCGAGAATTTCACTAGCACTGGCAGTTCCTTGATTCACCAAAATCACCAGAGGATCGGTCGTCAGGGGTGGCCCAAAGGCTTCAAAACTACCTTGAATGCCTTGTCGGTTAACAGTGTAGACAATCGTGCCGGAGTCTAACCACAGACGGGCGATTTCAATTCCTGATTGCAATAACCCCCCAGGATTATTTCGTAAATCTAGAATGTAGGCATCAGCGCCTTTTTTTTCTAGACTAGAAATAGCGTGTGCCAATTCCTTTGAGGCGTTGGCATTGAATTGAGTGAGACGTAGGTAGCCAATGGGCGTACCCTCACCAGAAACACGCAAATCTGAAACCACAGGGTTAAGAGCGATGCGATCGCGTGTCAGTCTAATTTCCGTTTCTGCCTCTGTGTCCCGTTCGATGAGGAGAGTAACAAGGCTGCCACTGGGGCCCCGCATTTTAGTCGCAGCTTCATCAAGGGTAAGATTTTCTGTAGAAACGCCTTCAATTTTAAGAATGCGATCGCGTGGTTTAATTCCCGCTTTATCTGCTGGTGAACCTGCTATGGGAGCAACTACTTCCAACTTCCCAGTCTCAGGATTTAGGGCAATTTGTAATCCTACCCCAGTCAGTTCCCCAGAAGTATTGACCTGTAAGCTGCGGTACTGTTCCGGATCTAAAAAGCGGGTAAAAGGATCGTCGAGGCTCTTGAGCATCTTCCCAATTGCCGTATAACTGGCATTTGAGTCTGTCAGTGGCTTCTCCAGAACCTTTTGCCGGACTGCTGCCCAGTTTTGATGATTAAACGTCTCATCTAGATAAGTGCGATTAACAATTCGCCAAACTTCCGAAACTAGCTTTTGTTCCGTCGTCAAAGCCATCGCCGGCTGCGTGAGCGTACCCAACGCCAACCAAAACGCCATTAACAATGAAAATCCAACCCGAAAGACTTGTTTGTTCATGAACCCCATTATCAATTCCACCTCAACCCAAATTGCCCACTAATGCCCACTTGCTCTGTTGTTGATGAAATCTATCTCTCGATTATGTTACTTTTTTTATAGAAGTGGTGCATTTCTCTCATCAAGTTGTTCAGTCAACTGATGCGTTGTATCCACTCATCAAAGGATAAAATCTACTTTGTGTCCACCATTTTCTGTGCAGGGGCGTAAAGAGATCGCAATATATTCCTTCTTTACAGAGTGTAAAGTTTCTGAAGACTCTTAGCACGCCAAAAGCTGACAAGCAAACAAAACTCGCCTTTACTAAAATCCCAAAATTGCTAATTGGGAGAGAAGTCTGAGCGGCGGCTTATGAGAAGTCCGTAGACAATTCTGCTGCTACCCTAGCCTGTGGCAACCCCTTTCCTTTATGGAATGGGAAAACCTAAAGGCAAACTCGTAGGATGCCGAGGCTTGAGATCATCAGAATTTTGGTCGCCGATTTAGAACTTCGGGATTTATCAACCGCAACCGACTTTTAGGAACTTGAGATTGTATGGCCAACGTTTCCGACTGGTTTGAGGAACGCCTAGAGATTCAGGCTCTCGCCGAAGACGTTACTAGTAAGTACGTCCCTCCCCACGTCAACATCTTCTACTGTTTGGGTGGAATTACCCTGGTTTGCTTTCTCATCCAGTTTGCCACTGGATTTGCGATGACGTTCTACTACAGACCAACAGTTACTGAAGCTTTCTCCTCTGTGGAGTACATCATGAATGAAGTAAGCTTCGGTTGGCTAATTCGCTCCATCCATCGCTGGTCTGCCAGCATGATGGTATTGATGATGATTTTGCACACCTTCCGGGTTTATCTGACTGGTGGTTTCAAAAAGCCCCGCGAACTGACCTGGATAAGTGGTGTCATCCTGGCTGTAATTACAGTTTCTTTTGGAGTCACAGGCTATTCCTTACCTTGGGATCAAATTGGCTACTGGGCTGTGAAAATCGTTAGCGGCGTACCAGAAGCAATTCCCGTGGTTGGCGTTCTGATCTCTGACCTGCTGCGCGGCGGTTCGAGTGTTGGTCAAGCAACACTAACCCGTTACTATAGCGCACACACCTTTGTACTGCCTTGGTTGATTGCAGTTTTCATGCTGTTTCACTTCTTGATGATCCGCAAACAAGGTATTTCCGGGCCTTTGTAATCTCAGCTATTAGCGAAAGGCAACATTTATCAGTTTTCAGATGAAGTTGTTTGTTCTAAACTTATGAAACACAAGAAATTAATTGTACATAAGTTCCAAAAAACAAACACTTGTATCTGAAGCCTAAAGCTGTAGAAACTCTCCAGGCGGCTGAGTGTAAATAGACAAAGGCTGTTTGCCGCAAAGCTAGAGTTGCCTAGTAGCTGA
Source organism: Nostoc sp. CCCryo 231-06 (assembly GCA_023522315.1). GTDB lineage: Bacteria > Cyanobacteriota > Cyanobacteriia > Cyanobacteriales > Nostocaceae > Nostoc. The sequence goes on along the minus strand of JAHCSU010000556.1, from coordinate 26,414 downwards.
TAGCTTTCACAAATGCTTTAATTTAACTTAAGCAGGAGAGCAAATTTCAAAATGTCAATACAAAAAAAACCTGACCTGAGCGATCCTCAGTTAAGAGCCAAACTAGCTAAAGGCATGGGTCACAATTACTATGGTGAACCCGCTTGGCCTAATGACCTACTTTATGTCTTTCCAATCGTGATCATGGGTTCCTTCGCTGCAATTGTGGCTCTAGCTGTGCTAGATCCCGCTATGACCGGTGAACCAGCAAATCCTTTCGCCACACCATTGGAAATTTTGCCAGAGTGGTACTTGTATCCAGTCTTCCAAATTTTGCGATCGCTTCCTAACAAACTTTTAGGAGTGTTGGCAATGGGTTCGGTACCAGTGGGGCTAATCCTCGTTCCCTTTATTGAGAACGTCAATAAGTTCCAAAACCCCTTCCGTCGTCCAGTTGCAACCACAGTGTTCCTCTTTGGTACCCTTGTCACCTTGTGGCTGGGTATTGGTGCTGCCTTGCCATTGGATAAATCTTTGACCTTGGGACTATTCTAAATTAGTCACCACAAAGCGCATTGACGCCTGTGAGTTTCAAGAGCAGATGCAGATGTGCTTTTGAAATAAATTTACAGGCGTCAATTTTAACAACAGAGGCAGTTCTTGCTGGAGGAATAGTGTCCGATCGCTTGCGGAATCGCTCTAAGCGTACCCCTGCGGGGATCTTGCTACGCGTAGCGTCTCTAAGAGTTGGCTTTACACTGCGCTATCTGTCGTAAGTATTGCGACTAGAGGGAGGAACGGTCTAAGTCCCCCAGCAAAATCTCTGCCACAGCTGGACTTTAATTGGTAAGGGTCTGAGAGCAAGCACCATATTGTATCCCTTCTACCTCCTCCCTCCTCCCTTCTTCACTAATTCAGATTGGATCTGCGATCTGAAGTTTTGGATGGAAAAGCTATTCCAAAATTTAAAATCATCAAAAGTCATCAAATACAAACATTTTTCACTTACTTAACGTAAGTTGCTAGTTGTAACCCTCGAAATGCCAAAATCGTTCATGTTTTGTCTTTTGGGACATAGAATATCTCAATTTAGATTTTTCTATATCAGAGAAATTCTGCGAATAGTGCAAAATTTAATAACTAGCAACTTGGGTTTACTTATATTTAAGTCACAGTTAATGTTTAGCATAGTGCAGCAAGACCATCTCACGGTTAAGAGCGAACTCTGTCTCCTAAACCAGGTGCAAGAATGGTTCGAGCAATTTTGTCTGCAACATTTGTCTCGACTTGGCTGGTCAAAAACCCAACTTGATCGCCTCAATTTAGCATTAGCAGAAGGCTTTACCAATGCTGTTCGTCACGCTCATCATGCTTTACCTCCTGAAACAACCATTGAGATTAACATTTATCTGTGGATTGACCGACTAGAGATTAGAATTTGGGATTATGGAAAACCTTTCAATCCTGATGCGATCGCAGAGCCCGAACCAGGTACACTGCAAGTAGGCGGTTATGGATGGTTTCTCCTGCGGCGGTTGGCTGATCGGGTTGTATACGAACGTGGTGCAGATGGTAGAAATTGCCTCCTCATCGTCAAATACTCTCAAGAAGCACAAAAGTAAGAATACTTCTGATGCCAATTTCGGGTTTTGAGCAAAGGCGTAGCTTAGAGAAGTAGTGCCACTTACCTCAACACAGAAGCACGAGCGGAAGGAGTCGTCGGTTAAATAAATAGTTATTTGATTGATAAAAGTATACTGCTTTTTCAATATTATCTGGATTAGGGTAATATGTTTTTACTTAAAAATGCTCATAATAAATGAGCATTTTGTAAAGGTTCAAAAAATATTGTTGTATAAAAAGAATTAATGAATACAGTAAAGATAACATTCGAGTTACGCTAGCTCCCTTGTTAATATTTGTCAGCAGTGTTGAGAGTCTTATTTTTATTCTCCAACAAGTGCCATTTTGTGCTTAAAGAGATAGAGGAAATAGGGGAGAAAATATGATTAAGACAGCCCTAATTACAGGAATAACAGGTCAAGATGGCTACTATCTCAGCCATTTGCTCCTCAACCGTGGTTACCGAGTTGTAGGATTAGTACCCCCACATCGACAACCTAATTTGACCAAACTGGGAACACTGGCAAATCAGGTAGAAATTTTTACGGTTGACTTGAGGGATAATGCGGCACTGTTGACCGCAGTTGAACAGCTACGTCCCCAAGAAATTTACAATTTGGCGGCTCCCAGTTTTGTACCCGATTCTTGGAACGATCCATTAGGAACCCTTGATCTGATAACTGGTACGGCTACCAGGCTTTTGGAAGCAGTACGAAAAGTTGGCTTGTCTACCAGATTTTATCAAGCCAGCAGTTCAGAAATGTTTGGCGATGTATTTATTTCGCCTCAAGATGAAGAAACTGCTTTTCGTCCCAAAAATCCCTATGCTGCGGCAAAGATGCACGCCCACTGGACAATGGTGCATCACAGACAGCGCTATGGGCTATTTGCCTGTAGTGGAATTTTATATAACCATGAGTCTCCTCTACGGCCACCTCAGTTTGTTACACGTAAAGTTTCTTTGGCAGCTGCATCGATTAAATTGGGTTTAACTGACACCTTAGAAATGGGTAATCTAGATGCCAAACGCGATTGGGGGTTTGCCGGAGATTACGTAGAAGCGATGTGGTTAATGTTGCAAGCCGAGGAGCCAGAAGAATATGTGATTGGCACAGGTAAACTGCACAGTGTTAGAGATTTAGTTGCCGCAGCCTTTGAGTCTGTCGGATTGGATTGGACAAATTATGTAGTTTTAAATACGAGTTTATTGCGACAAGATGAGCATTTTCAACTAGTAGCTAACCCCAGTAAAGCCAAAATAAACCTTGGTTGGGAACCCCAAGTGAGCTTTGAAGAACTTTTAGAAAAAATGGTAAAAACAGATTTGGAGCGGTTACAAAGCGGTGCGTTGGATGAAGTCCTTGCCGCAGGCATCGCGCCCTTACCGCGAGTGTCAATAACCTAACATGCACATCACCAGAGTGATAGAAAACCTAAAGTTAGGTAATAAAATTAACAAAAAAACCAACCATGTCTTCGTGTTTTTAGAAATTTTTGCTCACGAAGGCGGTATCCAATCATATATAAAAGATATTTTTCGCGCCTATCTGGGATTGGGCCAAGTCTACAAAGCGGAAGTCTTTTTGCTGCGAGATAGTCCTGATAGCTTAAATCCGTTTAAAGATAAAAACTTAAAATTTCATTACTTTAAAAATCAGTCTCCCTATTTGGGGAGATTGCAAATGGCAGCAGCTTTACTTAAGTGTCTATTACAAAACCGTCCAGAACAAGTTTTCTGTGGTCATATTAACTTAGGAGTATTAGTACAAACTCTTTGTCAGCCCTTGGGGATTCCTTACACCGTGCTAACTTACGGCAAAGAAGTCTGGGAACCGCTCAAAAATCAAGAACGTCGCGCCCTGACATCAGCAGCTGGAATTTGGACAATTAGTCGTTACAGCCGCGATCGCGCTTGTGCTGCTAATAGTCTAAACCCGAAAATTGTACAGATGATGCCTTGTGCAATTGACGGGGATAAATTTACTTCTGGTTCCAAGCAGCCAGAATTAGTTCAGAAGTATAGCTTAACTGATGCGAAGGTGTTAATGACAGTAGCGCGGTTATGGTCAGGGGATATTTACAAGGGTGTAGATGTAACGATTCGGGCAGTACCACAAATCGCCCAGGTTTTCCCAGAAGTGAAATATTTGGTAATTGGTCGCGGCGATGACCAACCGCGATTAGCTAAACTAGCTGCATATTTAGGTGTGAGCGATCGCGTCGTATTTGCTGGTTTCGTTGCCACAGAAGAATTAATGGAACATTACCGCCTTGCTGATGCCTATATTATGCCTTCGCAAGAAGGCTTTGGCATTGTTTATCTAGAAGCAATGGCTTGTGGAGTGCCTGTATTATCCGGTGACGACGATGGTTCAGCTGATCCTTTGCAAGATGGTAAACTGGGATGGCGAGTCCCACACCGCAGTCCTGATGCTGTAGCAGCGGCTTGTATAGAAATGCTTCAAGGGAATGACCAGCGATGTCATGGAGAGTGGCTACGAGAACAAGCGATCGCTCTATTTGGCATAGATGCCTTTCAACAGCACTTGCAAAAAATACTCCTATCCTCAGTAATGAAGTCCATTTGAGTCCAAATGACCAATACTTCTCTACGAGAGGCTGCGCCAACGACTACGCTCAGTACAAGTGACTAATGACCAATGACTCATAATCAATGACTAAAATCGCTATCCTAGAAGGAGAGCAGGACGACATTTAAAAAATGAGCTTTAAGTCATTTCAATTGAATCTTTTAAATCTCCGCCCTTGGCTTACCCTGCTGGCAGTTATTTGGTTGCTGGCATCACTGGGCTTGGGTTGGTTGGTTAATTCGTTGCTAATTATTGTTGGGTTGCTGTTTTTAGCACCCGTTGTAGCTTTTTTTGGCTTTCGTTGGTGGCTGCAACGTAACTTGATTGCTGACCAGTGTCCCGTCTGTAGATATGAATTTACAGGTTTAAATAACAGTCAGTTGCAGTGCCCTAACTGTGGGGAGTCACTGTTAGTACAAAATAGTCATTTTCAGCGCTTCACACCAGAAGGCACAATTGATGTCAAAGCTGTCGAAATCCCAGCCAAATCACTGGAAGATTAGTCATTAGTCACTGGTCATTAGTCATTAGCAAAGGACAAATGACTATTTCTTTGTTTCTTGCGAGATTGAGAGGGTATAGTTAAAGTTTGGTTTTCCTTGGGATTGTTCGCCCACAAACAGCGAGTATGTTCCTGCTTGCCAGAAACCAGAAAGTTCTGGCTTGCCTCCAGAATATTTATCTGCCATTACACAAAAACGCCCCCCAGGCCCATCGATCAATAGCGTTGGCTTTCCTTCACTCTCTACTGTTAATCGCAAATAAGGTAGTGATTCTGTAACCTGGATCACTTGATTAGGTTCAGTGGTAATATTGCCACAACTACTTTTGACAGTTCCCCCAGACTTTCCCTTCAAAACCAGTGGATCTGCTTGGAGATTCCGATTAATTTGGATTGTTGGTGTCTGTGCCAAATTAGTCTGGGCGAAAACCAAACTTATCGCCAAAGCTGTGGGAACGATTGTAAGTAGTCTAAACGTTTTCATTTTAATTAATGCTCCAAATTTTTTTAGAGCAATATTGTTATGTAGTCTGATTTAATAGACGGTAGCAATCTATCTTGGTTCCAATATCTGCCGTATAAAGCAATACCATTTATTTAAGTATTTTTTGTGAAGATACGATGGGTATAAAGACCATTAATCGTGCAAATTATCTATGTATGGTGGCGCTTTTGCACCAAAATATTATACCCTACATTCTGCACTTCAACCCGTAACACGCTAGAGTTCCCAAAATCATCATAATTTTTACTGCCCAGAAAGGTATTGCACACACAGACATTAGCTAAAATCACTAAGACAACCACCAAAAATATAATTTGGTTGGTCTGTTGTGAAATAAGTGACCTAGCTGAGGTAGAAAAAATTGATGAATCCTCAAAGAGAAGAAGACTTGCAGCGTCGCCTCAATAAGCTAGAGGCAGAGATTAATTCTTCGCCTGAAGTGGTTCCCCAACCACAAGAGCAAAAACAGATGCCTCAGTCTGTTTTTGCCAAATTTAACTTGCAACTGGAGCGATTTCAGATTTGGTTCAACAGCTTATCTGGAACAAAAAAGCTGGTAGTTTCAGGTGTAACGGTGCTAGTAGGCTTGGCGATGCTGCAAGCAGTGTTTAAACTGGTTGCATCTGTAATTAGTCTGGCACTTTTGGCAGTGCTAGTGTATGTTGGATACAAAATTTTTGTATCTAGTAGCTTTCAACGTAAGTAATATGATATGCATTTACTTTGCATACCCGTAGTTATGAAAGTCAGGAGCCGTGATACAAAAGGCTCTTGACTTATGACTCCAAAATTCTATTTCAACATGCTTTTCTTTTTGCCGATTAGCTTAGTCTATTTTAATTGTGCCGATCGCGGCGTATAAATAATGTCAAAGGAAATTATGCGATGACGACACCAATTATCAAAAGAAGTAATCAATCTGGTCAGTCAAAACAACCAGAAAGAGCCAATTCGCTGCTGCTAGCAAGCAGGCGGTTTGCTGCTTGGGCGGCTGAAATTACACTAGTGGTTAGCAGTGGGTTGATTCCCTTCGGCCTTGGTGTTTATGCCGATTCTAGAAGCGATTTTAACCGAGTGCCGCTCAACCCCGTGTTGGTAGTCACAGAAAGAGCGATCGCTAGACCCCTGGCTCTACCTGTTAGCTATGGCATCCGTAACGTGGCATGGCCGACTAATATTTTGTGGACAATCGCCCTGTTAGCACCTGTAACTCTCTCATGGTGGCAATTGTATCTACTGGCTAAGACTGGTAGCACAATTCCTAAAGGTTGGTTAAAAGTGCGGGTTGTCAACGAGCAAGGAAGACCACCTGGTTTCGGGGCAGTTGTAATTAGAGAAGGAGTTGGGCGTTGGACTGTACCCATTTCCATCGCCTATCTGCTGTGGCGCTACAGCTTTGCTTTTCCTAATTTAGGATTATTCACTTTTTTGTCTTTGTTAATGATTGTAGGTGAAGGGATAGGCTTACCATCGCGCCGGGGTCGTCGCGCATTGCACGATCAACTTGCAGGCACTTATACAATAGATGCGACTCGTCCCTTGCCATCCTCACTCTTAGCTAACAACAAACAAGCTGAGTCTGCTGACGGTAATGATCAAGCAGAAGAATGGCAGGAGGGAGAAGAATTAGCGGCAGCCGAAACCAACCAGTCGCCTAATCTGTGGCGGCGGATACAGCAAAATCCTAATCTGACTTTGTTTGGGGTAGGGCTTACGAGTATGACTGCTGTATTGGCAACTTTAATCGGTACTCAAGTTTATATCCAAATTCAACAATCCCAGCGAGCAACCAGGGAAATCAACAGGGAACAGTTCCTCGAACTTCTCAACCAATGGAATTCCAACTCTGGGGCGACTAATGAGCAACGCCAAAGTACAATTCTGGCTATGGGTGGCATTAATGACCCACAGTCCGCTACATTTCTGGCGGATCTCTTGGTTAGCGAAACCAACCCCAGCCTCTTGGATACGATTCAACAAGCTTTGACAACTGTCGGGCCCAAAGCCATCCCGGAATTAAAAAATAAGAATCAGTTTTTGGTTAGCGAACTAGAGTCTGTGGGTAGCACTGCAACCCAAGAACGGGAATTACGGCAAGGGCGGCTACAAAGAAACCAGCGGACGATCAACAAGATTCTCTCTGTTTACAGTGGTAAAATAGAGGGCGTTGACCTTAGTAGCACCCAATTAGGTCAAAGCGGGACTCCAGGAAGTTCCTTCTTCAACTTGGTACTAGACAACCTTGATTTATCAGGAGTTAAGTTTAAATCTGCAAATCTTAACCAAGCTAGCTTTAAGGGTAGCCGCTTTCGAGACGTGGGTGAAGATGGCCGCTCGGATACATACGATGATGTGATGGCCGATTTAAGCCAAGCTCAGTTGCAACAAGCCAATCTTACTGATGCTAATCTCAGTCGCGTCTTGATGAACCGGATCGATTTGAGCCGCGCCACTCTCAACAGAGCCAACTTATCCAACGCACGTCTATATGAGGCTAAACTCAACAGTGCCCAACTAGTAGGAGCCGATCTGCGAAACGCACTTTTGGAAAAAGCTAGCTTGACTGGAGCAGATTTAGGTGACGCTAAATTGAACGAAGCCAATCTGTACGCTGCCCGTTTAGGTCGCGCCACTGCCATAGGAACGCAATTATCTTTTGCCAACTTAACTAACACTGATTGGCAAGGGGCAGATTTATCAGGAGCCTATTTGGATCGTGCTAATCTCAGCAATGCTAACCTTCGCGCCACTCGTCTAGCTGGTGCTGTTTTGCGTTCTGCCCAGATGGAAAACGCTAACTTGCAAAATGCCGACCTGAGTCTTGCAGATTTACGGGGGGCAAATGTCGCCGGAGCAGATTTTAAGGGGGCAATTCTCGCTCCTAGTAAACAAGATCCAGCAGATCAATTTGTAGAAACCCCAGATTTAGGCTCAGTATCTGCCGTAGTCCAAGGGGTTGATTTTTCTAAAGCCAAAAATTTAGATCCCAAGCAAATCGCATACATTTGTACTCAAGGAGGCATTCATTCTAGTTGCCCGTAGAATGGGAAGGGGAGCAGAGGGGCAGGGGGCAGGGAGCAGGGGGTAGGGGAGGATGAGGGAGATGAGGGAGACAAGGCGAATAACCAATGCCCAATGACTAATGACTAATGACTAATGATTAATTGGTGTGAGGAGTTCGGTTATGAAATATATTCCATATTTGGTTTCAGTTTTGGGGGCTGGCTTGGTTTTGAGTCTGGCAAGTGCTAAACCAGCACAAGCTCAAGTAGCCTATGGCAGTTATATCGGTATAGGCCCCACTCTTGGTTTTACTGACGGTATCCAATTGGGGGGGGTTATAGCCGGTCGCTATAAGCTTTTGGAAGCACCGATTTCCCTGCGTGCCCAAGTGTTAGTTGGTAATAATACGGCAATTGTACCAACGGTTTCTTACGATTTTCCCCTTAACTGGCAAGCTGATGCTTACCTGGGTGCTGGGTTAGTGTTGGCTGGTGGTGGTGGATCTTCTCCTGTAGGCGACAAAATTAGTTTTGCTTTACAACCGGGCATTGATTATATGATCCCAAATAGCAATACTGTGCTTTTTGGCAACGCCATTATCGCTTTTGATGCCTACCGTGATAGCGGTGGTACAGCTATCTCTGTACAAGGTGGTGTTGGTTTGAGATTTTAAGGGGCATCGGTAAAGAGTCACCAAAACAGGGCCGCTCATAAGAGTAGCTAGTGTTAATTGTGGTTGCAACAACACCTCCTGAATTATCAGACCAAGACTTTGTTTTGCTGCCACACCTTTATCGTGCCATCACTATGACTACTGACTAGAACTTGTCCATTACGACTAAAATCAAGCCATGTGACCTTATAGTGGGATTGATCGATGAGACAAGTCTCGTTGCCAGTTTCTACATTCCAAAGTCTGAGAGGGGCTTCGTCAGTAATAGTAAACGCAAGCGTTTGTCCGTTAGGGCTGAAAGCCATACACCTTCCCCAAGCTCGATGAACGCGATCAATAGTGTGTATCTTTTCTCCAGAGCTAACTTGCCATAATGTGATGTTTCGAGTTGCTGCGATCGCCAAAAGCTCACCATCTGGACTAAATGCAAGAGTTTTGACAGGTTCATAGGATTCACAACTAATCAGAGTCCGAATTTTTCTGGCTCTTAGGGGTCGTAGCCATCCTTTACTCAATCGCCATAAAGTAATTACGCCAGTTGAGTCACCGCTCGCTAATAGTTGGTTATCAGGGCTGAAAGCAAGAGATGTAACTTTGTCTGAACCGTGAGAGTTTTTCTTTCCGAATCCTTGGAACCGACAAAGTTCTACCCCTGTGGCTGTTTCTAACAAGACGATAACTCTGTTAAAGGAATCGCCACAATTACTCGCTAAAATGCGACTATCTGAGCTAAAGGCAAGGATACGATTCCAGCTATTAGTTGCATCTTGCAATAATGAAATACTGCAAAGCTCTTTCCCCGTTTCGACTTGCCATAGCTTAATTTTTTCTTTGCCAGAACTGGAATAGCCTCCAAAGCTGAATAAGCTAGCAAAGATTTTGCCATCGGGACTGAACTGATTGACATAAATATCGCTAATCTCCCTTACTTTTTCGTTGAGGCAGAACGTATGTTTGTCTATTCCAGTAGATGTTTCCCAAAGCGTTATAGCGGAGGGGGATTTGCAAGCTGATGCTGTTACTTGTAAATCTGGACTGACCGCAACAGTTTGCCACCGATATTTTAAATGCGACTTGATTTCTCGCACGTAGACGACCTTGCCCACCGTCTGATCCCAGACACTGCCCCAATAAGTCAAATCCTTTGGGTTACAGCTAAAAAAGAAGGACTTGAACGTGAATCGGTAAAAATCGAACAGGTAATACACTTTTTCACCGCTTGACACAGGTAACGTAAAATCTGATGCATGTAGCCGACTGTTCATATCAGAAAGCTGCTTGCCGCTCTCAACGTCCCATAATTTGACCTCCTCAAGCGAATTGTAATTACAACTCGCTATTAACTTTCCATCAGGGCTGAAGGCAATCCGATCTACACAGCGAGAAGTGGTGGGAAAACATTCCCAAAGTTGATCGCAATTTTCAGAATCGGGCGGCTCTGCACTTGAAGTCATGACTAGAACTCTTCCTTACACAAACTAATAATTAAGAATAATAACTATTGTTGCATAAGCTACTCAAGTCTCATTCGCTTACAGAGGTGACAATCCGCGTTACTATTATCAGCATCCACTTACATAAATGAGTAGCGTCCTAAACAGCATTGCCAAGGGATTCGTACTCATGCAGCAGATCCTCGAAATATTGTACGTGTCGGTCGATTCCACGCTCGACGGCTTTAATTACGCTATGAAGTTTGGTTGAATCCCCCTTAAAGCGAGTCAGCACTGGACGAATAGAATCTTGGAAATGATTTACCTCTAATTCTGCGTGCAAGCTCAACCAAGTCGGGTGCTTCATGTCACGAGCATCAAAGTAGGATTGGAGAATTCTGGCATTTCGGATTGACACACACAGTTCTCGACCACTCAGCGCAGCCAAGGCTTCATAAAAGTTGTCGGTTCCGTAGCCGAATTCATCGAAAAATGAACGTTCATACGATGTGGTTGCCATACTCCGTTGAGATGCCATAATTTCAGTATCACTCAATCCCAGATCGTAAAGAAATTCTACGTACATCTCACTATGATCATCTTGCAAATCTGTGAAGGTGTGATCTGATAAGGACATAATCGCGGATTTTTGGTCATTGTCAGTGCAACTTCCTGCTTTGACGATGCACAAGCCAAACCACTGATGCAGCCGATCGCGCCAAAAATGATACTGGAGAAAGGCATATTGCATTAATGGTGGAGTAATGGCTCCAGCTTTCAGCAGGCAAAAAAAGCGGCTGTGATCAAGGACTTCGTGACAATAAGCAATTGTTCTAGAGGTGATTGCCAATTCTTGCGCTTTCACCGCAGGCGGTAGTTCGATGTCTCGATTTAAGCGGCTAGATGTCAGAGCGATCGCAGGCTTCTCTTTCATAAATAATCTCCTAGTTGCGAGTTATGAGTTCATGAAAGCAAGCTTAGAAGATGATTATTATGATAGTAAGAGGATTTTGATTATCTTAGTATGATATTTTAATCATACTATTTTGGTGAAATGACCCTTCGACCTTGGAATCAGCTTGAAATGCGACAGCTACACTATTTTATAGAGCTTGTTGCAGAAACGGGCGATAAAAAAAGCTTTAGCAAAGCGGCTGAACGCTTAGATGTGGAACAATCCTACCTCAGCAAAACGATCGCGGCATTGGAAGCGGCGTTGAGCGTAGAACTCTTTGATCGCACTCGTCGCCCTCCAGTGTTGACGGCGGCGGGAAAAGTGTTTCTCACCGAACTTCAGGTTGCCGTCACTGCACTAGAACGGGCGGTGACACGAGCGCAGGAAGCGAGTCGTGGCGAAATTGGCAAGCTGGTTGTGGTGGTGAACACTGCGATCGCGAATAGTTTACTTCCAGATATTCTCAAAACCTTTCGCGATCGTTATCCGAACGTGGAATTAGAACTGCGATCGATAACGATCGAGGAAATGATCCAAGGACTACGGGATAACTCCATCGATGTTGGATTTGAACATCTGCCCAATCCTTATTCAGGTGATTCAACTCTGAATTTTCTCCCGATTGTGCAAGAGTCCTTTGTGGTTGCATTGCCAGAACACCATCCCCTGACGGCGCGATCGCACATTCCACTTGAAGCACTCAAGCACGAGCAGCTGATTTTGCCACCGCTTGATGCGGTGCCCTCCTACGAAGTGGTTTTATCACAATTTGAGCAGATGGGATTCAAGCCAACATTGCTGGAAACTGTCAAAGCTACTTGGATGGTAATCAACCTCAGTTTAGTGGCAGCAGGCGCAGGAGTCTCGATTCTACCGGACAACGTGCAAACGCTTCAACGTCAAGGAGTGGTGTACCGAGAGCTTCAAGATGCACCGTTTGCAAGGGCAATTGCGGTGGTGTGGCGACGGGCAGATATCAAGGCTTTGTTAGAGCCAGCACCGACAGATTCGATCTTGCTGCGCCAATTCCTCACGGTAGTTCAAGAGATAGCAGAACGTTGTGCATCGCCTGCTAATTAACTAATAAGAGTTTCATCTGTTGTTAAACCCTAGCGAAAAAGGAGTTTAACAACGTTTACTTTTCTGGGGATCGCCCTCTTGAGAGCAAATTTCCCACCTTGAACTCAAACCCTACTGCGATCGCTATCCCGCTATAAGCGTTAAACTTCATTGCAAATTAAGAAGTTAGTCAAAATAACGTGATAGTTTTTGTTCATAAAGAGAGACAGCACAGGATTAACACAGGAGAACACAGTGGCAATGGAATCAAATTTATTAACAGATGCGGGCGCAAATGAAGTGAATCAAGATTTCAGTGAATACGTCGCCAACCTGCAACTTCACATGACTCTGCAAGCTCGCAATCTTGTTCCAACCCTGAAGCAAACACTGGTAGATAGTCGCCAGCAATTACTCCATCAAACCCAAGCCCACTTTGAAAAGCTAGTTTCTCGACAAGGGCTATAAAATATATACAAATTTTAATCAAAATTCCAATAAAATATAAGGCAGATGTTGTTGGGTTAATGCCAATGGTGTTCTCACAAGGTCTGCTTTTTCTGCTTTTCTTAAGTATTGAGTTACTAAAATCACCCTTTTGGGGCAATAGTAAGGGGCAAAAAGCAGTTAATATTATTGCAGCAGTTCCTTTGAAGAGCAGTTAGTTAAGGCTAAATAGCGGCTCGAATAAAAATGACTTCATTACTTCCCAGAAACCTCAGCGTTGTTATCCGACCAGTCCAATACCGGGATCTGGACGGAATTGAGCGCATAACTCAAGAGTCATTCTCAGCCCTCACTCCCAAGGGAGCAGGTTTTGCCATCAGCCAGATGCTCATGCTGCGTCGCTGGTATGGATTACTCAAATTTTTGAGTTGGTTTCCTAACCCGCTACAGTATCGCCTCTGTGCCTACATAGCAGAGCAAGGACGGATGCTTTTAGGGATGATTCAAGTGTCACCCTTTAACCGGACACGCAGCACTTGGCGCATCGATCAAGTGCTGTTAGAGCGTGGTGTCGATAAACAAGGAACTGGCTCACAACTTTTGCGTCATTGCTTTGAATCGATTCTGGAAGCTCGGACTTGGTTACTGGAAGTTAATATCAATGATATTGAAGCGCTGGCACTATATCGGCAAAATGGATTCCAGCGTCTGGCAGAAATGACGTATTGGGAAATTGGGCCAGAGTTACTGGCTGAATTAGCGCAAGCAGAGCCAGACTTACCCAACCTTTTGCCAGTAAGTAATGCTGATGCCCAGTTGCTATATCAACTAGATACGGCATCGATGCCGCCTTTAGTACGTCAGGTTTTTGACCGTAATACCCGCGACTTTAAAACCAGTCTGTTCGGTGCTTTAACTGATGCAGTAATGCAATGGGTGAGCAAAACAGAAGTAGTGAGTGGTTACGTATTTGAACCGCAACGCAAAGCTGCGATCGGCTATTTTCAGGTGCAACTTGACCGTAAGGGGGAAGTTCCCCACGTTGCAACGCTGACTGTTCATCCTGCTTATACTTGGCTGTACCCAGAATTATTATCTCAACTGGCTCGTATTGCCCAAGATTTTCCTCAGCAAGGGTTACAACTCGCCTCCTCAGACTATCAGGCAGAGCGAGAAGAATATTTGGAGCGAATTGGGGCAAAACGCATAGAACATACATTAGTTATGTCTCGCTCTGTATGGCACAAGCTACGGGAGTCTAAATTCGTCTCCTTAGAAGGAATTCAGTGGACTGATATGCTGCAAGGTTTACAACCGGCACGTAAACCTATACCAGGTGGGATGTCATGGATACAACCAGGACAACTGCCATCGTCAGATAAACCACTGCCAAGCAAGTCAGAACCGATTAACTTTTCGGTAAAAAATCCTAGCATGGAAGCATCACCGATTTCTGAATCAGCAGATGCACAGCAGGAGAATTAATTGTGATATCCCAACAGCAACCAAAACCTTTTATTTCAGCGTTAGGACTAGATTTTGGTCGCAAACGCATTGGTGTGGCTGGGTGCGATCGCACGGGTTTAATTGCCACGGGGATTACCACAATTGAGCGCACATCTTTTGAGCAGGATGTCGAGAAAATCCGGCAAATAGTTAATGAACGCGAGGTGCAAATCCTGGTGATGGGCTTACCTTATTCAATGGATGGCTCACTAGGATTTCAAGCGCGTCAAGTTCAAAAATTTACTACAAGACTTGCTAAAGCACTGAAACTGCCTGTGGAATATATGGATGAGCGATTAACTTCATTTCAAGCAGAACAACTGCTGATAGCTGAGAACCGCTCCCCGTCACGCCATAAAGGTTTGATTGACCGCAAGGCAGCCGCTTTGATTTTACAACAATGGTTGGATGTTAAGCGTGCTAACTCCCACAGTTCAGTTGCGGCTATTGAATATTGATACCTTTTAACATGATATTCTGAAAACGATTAGCCAGCAGTTGTATCTACGTATAACGCTATTTGGTTGGCATAATAATGTCATTAAATAGTTAAGCGATTTTCAATGTTGCTGGTATTTATTAAATTTCTACATTTCGGCTATGTTTTCCTCTCCTTTTCCTGAAGAAAATGATAACGCTCATGCGGGTTCCATCACTTTAACCGATGACAAAGGGCGATCGCTCGAATGTTACATAGAGCATTCCCTCGAAGTCGATGAACAAGAATACGTTTTACTTCTTCCTGTAGACTCACCTGTAGAAATTTTTTCTTGGGAAGGTGACGGTGAGGAAGAAGAAGCGGTTCTGGTAGAAGATGACAGCATTATTGAGCAAATTTTTGCCACTGCCCAAGCTGTACTATCTGAGCAGAACCTGATATTGAAGAATACAGCTTATGCTCTGACTGTTGCAGGTGATTTACCGCCCGTTGAAGAATCAGAACTCTTCACCTTAGAAATCGAAGACGAAGAAGCGGATTTAGATCCGGAGCAATTACAGCTACTCGCTAGCTTCTATGATGAAGATCAGGAGTATGCAATTTATACACCTCTCGATCCCCTGTTGTTTTTTGCACGGATAACAAAAACAGGTGAACCTGAATTACTCTCTCCAGAGGAGTTTCGTAAAGTGCAACCTCTGTTAGAAGAACATCTTTTTAATGAAGTGGAATAAGATTAAAAATTCAAAATGTTAGATTTTCATTTTGAATTTTTTAATTGGGAATTTTTGATTGTAATCAAAATCTACTTAAACCTTTTACCATATCCCATTAAATGTGGAAGCGATGAAACATTGACACTAAATTGGGACAATTAGTATTGTTTAAGATTCGGGAAAAAGCATTTTGGTTGTGATTTTAAATTCCATTATCCGTCTTGAAAAGTTTGCCACGGAGGGAAACCCTCCTTACAACTTTCCGCAAAATCCAAAATTGGTATGAGGTGCTGAAAATGGCTTATAGCGACTTTACATTAAGTAAATTTAAAAAGTCATTCAGTATCCACATTGATGAAGAAACTGATTTATGTGCCGACAGAAAACCTTTACAGCCAAGCGAGAAACTCATAAATTCTTTAGAAGAAACGACAGAACTGGCTTTAGCAATTAATACTGAAAAAGCTCGTTCAGAAATGATTATCACTCCGATTTTGTTGGAGGTAAGACGCAGGGCTAATTATCCAATTAGTTTATTTTCAGGAACAGATTTTAATGTAGATGCCGAAAAAGGTCTAAATGGCTATTGTGATTTTATCATCAGCCGTGCTAAAGAGCAATTAACAATTAATGTGCCTGTGGTGGTTATTATTGAAGCGAAAAATGAAAATATTAAAGGTGGATTAGGTCAATGTGCGGCGACAATGTTGGCAGCACAAATGTTTAATCAACGAGAAGGAAATGATATTAGGAAAATTTATGGCGCGGTAACAACGGGGGATATTTGGAAATTTTTGAAGTTAAAAGAAAACGATATATTTATTGATTTGAATAATTATTACATTAAAGAGATAGATAAGATTTTAGGGATTTTATCTCAAAGTGTTCAGGGAGATATCCCAGGATCGAGTTCGACTAACTAAACTATATTGAGTTATGCTCATTTGTCTAGAGCTACTTAAATTTGACCGTTGATTATGGCCTGGAACAATCTTTTACAGCCTGACTTGATTTTAGAAGGTTCAGTGTTGAACCTAACACCAGATATCATCCAAAAATACGGGCTTAAAGGGCTGGTATTGGATGTAGATGAAACCTTAGTACCCTTTACAGTAGGAATAGCTTCTCCAGAACTACGGCAGTGGGTGGAGCAAATTCGCACCTGTACTGCATTGTGCTTGGTGAGTAACAACTTGAGTGAAGCGCGAATTGGTGGAATTGCGCGATCGCTCAACCTACCTTACTACTTAGGTGCAGCCAAGCCCTCCCGACGCAAAATTAGAGCAGCACTTAGGGGAATGGATCTACCAGTTCATCAAGTCGGAATGGTAGGCGATCGCTTATTTACGGATGTCATAGCAGGTAATCGTCTGGGGATGTTTACCATTCTAGTTGAACCGATTATCCATGCAGACGCAGCCCTGCGTTCTCATCCTGTCCGCAACTTTGAAGTTTGGATATCTGAAATCTTAGGAGCCTCTATTACCCCCAAGAAAACCAAGATTCACAAAAGCTAAAAAATCATCAGGAAAGTAAATCTAAAGAAATGGTTAAAGAATCTTATTGGAATCAAAAAATCTAGGATCATAAGTATTAATAACATGGGGTCAGCCAAAAAAGACCCTACAGCATACAAAATAAATATAAACCCGTAAAGCGTCAGCCTTCACTATAGAGGGATTGGCGCTTTACAAATTTAGTTAGGAGTTAGAAGTTATGAGTTATGAATTAAATTCAACTCCTAACTCCTCACTCTTACTTAACTCCTCACTTTTTAGATGTCATTAACAATTGTTGTCAAAATCGGCACTTCGAGCCTAACTCAACCAGAAACGGGACAATTAGCACTTTCCACCATCGCTACCTTGGCGGAAACACTGTGCCATTTAAGACGGCAGGGACACCGGGTGATTTTGGTTTCTTCTGGGGCTGTGGGAGTGGGTTGTGCGCGGTTGGGCTTAACTGAACGTCCCAAAGCGATCGCACTAAAACAGGCTGTAGCAGCAGTTGGACAAGGCAGATTAATTCGGATATACGATGATTTATTTACTACCTTACAACAACCAATTGCTCAAGTATTACTGACTCGCAGCGACTTAGTACAGCGCAGCCGCTATCTCAACGCCTACAACACTTTTCAGGAACTATTGGGGCTGGGAGTGATCCCTATAGTCAATGAAAATGATACCGTAGCTATAGACGAACTAAAATTTGGTGATAATGACACCCTTTCGGCATTAGTTGCCAGCCTAGTAGAAGCAGATTGGCTATTTTTGCTTACCGATGTCGATAGACTATACTCAGCCGATCCGCGTTCCGTACCAGATGCGCGGCCGATCGCTTTAGTTAGTAGCATTAAAGAATTAGCTCAATTACAAATACAAACAGGTTCCCAAGGTTCTCAGTGGGGTACAGGCGGTATGGTGACAAAAATTTCGGCTGCGAGAATTGCGATCGCGGCGGGAGTTCGTACCGTAATTACCCAAGGGCGATTTCCCCAGAATATAGAAAAAATTATCCAGGGTGAACTTATTGGGACGCATTTTGAACCGCAACCTGAACCAACTTCAGCGCGTAAACGTTGGATAGCTTACGGACTTTTACCTGCGGGTAAATTGTATTTAGATGAAGGTGCGATCGCGGCAATTTCTTTAGCGGGAAAATCGTTATTAGCTGCTGGAATTAAGGCAGTAGAAGGAGAATTTGACACACAGGATGCTGTTCAATTATGTGACGGCAACGGTAATGAAATTGCTAGAGGACTTGTAAATTACAACAGCAATGATCTGCAAAAGATTCGCGGCTGTCATTCACGAGAAATTCCCACAATTTTAGGCTATGCCGGTGTAGAAACCGTGATTCACCGGGATAATTTGGTTTTAACTTAAGATGTAAATAAGATAAATTTTGTGACTACTAACCGGAAGACTAAGAAATATTATGACTCAAACGTTAGAAGATGCTATTAACTTACCAGAAGAACAACGCTTTTTTCAGCATGGATTAACTTGGGAAAAGTTTAAAGTGATTCAAGCCAGCTTTGAAAATGTGCCGGGGGTGCGGCTGTTTTATTGTGATGGAGTCTTAGAAATTGTGAGTATTGGCAAACCTCATGAGGTGCTACGAACTTATGCAAAGCTGTACTAAGTACACAATTTCGTAAATTCGTGGCCAATTGAGGGTTTAAATTTAAACGCAGAGGGGCGCAGAGGAACGCAAAGTTTGTTTGAGTCGAGTCGCTACGAATTAATGAAATGATGTACTAAGTTGTGTGTGTCGAACCACTATCAATTTGGATTGGATGGTTATACGGATGTTTGCTCAACTTGTTTACAAAGGCGTTTCTCCACTCCTACTAGAAGTCCAAGAAAAGATAATTCAGATGTGTTGAATTCAACGCAACTAGAATAAAGTTGTTCAATGATTTCTTGAATCATTTCTCGTTCAGTCATAAGATTTTGTAAAAACTGTAGCTGTATTAAATATCTTGCAGCAGGTGTCAGATTAACAGAGAAGCGATCGCCACCGCCCCCCACAAAGGCGCATCATCACCCAGCACCGCCGGCACAATTTCAAAATCAACTTCCGGTAAAGCCGTCTCCCGCGCCACCTCTCGCACCACCTGCCAAAAATCCTCCCCCGCCTTCGTCACGCCGCCTCCCAACACAAAGCGCTGTGGATTCATCAAATTCGCCACATTGCCAATACCCACACCCAGCGCCCAAGCAGCCTTGTGCAAAACTTCCTTCGCCAAATCATCCCCAGCAGCCGCCGCTTCAGCTACCAACTGCCCCGTCAGCAACGTTAAATCATCCCCCACCAAACCCCTCAAAACCTCTCCATCTCTGAGTCCTCCGCGCCTCTGCGGTACCCTCCGGGAAGCCGCGAGCGCGTCTACGTTCTCCAAAATTTCCCTAGCATTTTGCGCCATATAAGGCCCCGACGCCAAACGTTCCACACATCCCCGCTTCCCACACAAACAAACTGGCCCAGCAGGATCTACAACGATATGTCCAATTTCCCCAGCCATCCCACCAGCACCCCGCCAAGGCTGGCCGTTGAGTATCCAACCACCACCTACGCCAGTGCTGACAGTTATGTAAAACAGGCTATCATATCCCTGTCCCGCACCAAAACGATGTTCTCCCAAAGCAGCGATATTGGCATCATTGTCCACAGCAACACTCACACCAAACTCTTCCTCTAACAAACCTTTGAGAGGAATATTTTCCCATCCAGCCACATGATGAGATAGTCGCACCGTCCCGGTGGAAGCGTCAACTGGCCCTCCAAAGCTGACACCGATCGCAGCAGGTTTTGTGTCTTCTAGCAGCGAGTAAATGAGCGATCGCATAATTTCCAAGTCAGTACTAGCATTTGCATTCGCTGGCGAGAGACGGCGTTCATAACGCAACCACTTTCTAGAACCGATATTTACCAATGCAGCCGCCAGCTTAGTTCCGCCAAAATCGAGAGCTAAAATTAATGTCATAGTTTTTTATTTTTTATAATAAGTGGTTTATTTCTCAAGAAAGATGTTAATAAGCAAAATAAATTCAACACTAAAGAAGACTGTATAATTTAGCAACTTATGACTTCCGATCAACCCAATCCACTTATCGATTTCTCTAACGCCAAAGAACCTCCTCGCTCTATTGATATTGATAAAGCTCAAGAGGCAGATCCCATTGAACCTGAAGAAGTAACTGGAGAGAGTAAGCAAAACCCCACTCCTGATGATTTAAATAACGAAGATGAAGATCCTAGAATCGGGGGTAGTCAAATAGTTAGCGCCAATATTTCAGGTAGCTAAATATTGCCCTTACTAAGTTACTCATCTATTTGTGAGTTGAGTACTTTGTCAATAAACTGTTGCAATCGTTCATAATGTGAACCTTTCCAATAAATGCGATTGCAGTCTTGGCAACGCTGGAATACATCAAGGCGCGATCGCACTGTTTCTGGTAGCTTGTCAACGATGCATTGTTTATCTACAGATTCTAATAATCCATTGCAGCGCAAACACCGTTTAAATGGTGAGATTAATTCAAACAAGTCAAAGCGTTGCAGTACTTCTATTGTTTGTTGTTGAGGGTTAGTGTTTCTAATGTAATACCCATGCGTCACTAAACTACGCATCAATAGACCTTTATCACGAGTCAAGAGAATCCGCGCTTGGCTATAGGATATTTCCGCTAATTTTTCATCCTCGTAGTCATTGCGGTACAAAGTATCAAAACCTAAAAGTCGTAGAGATGTCGCAAGCTTCCCCAAATGAATATCTAAAACAAAGCGAATAATACTGAGCGGTTTTGGTAGAACTGAAACACTTGGTATAATAACACTCCTACTTGAAATTGGATAAACATTGATAGTATCTCCATCCGAAACTATGTAAGAAAAATTTACATATTCACCATTAACATTGATAAAATTAACTTCTGGATGAGGGACACCCAACGACTCAATCATGTCCTTAATTGAGGCTTTCTCCTCAAAAAAATGGGAGATTTTCACCTGCTTATGATGGCGTGGTAAAAAATAATTCAATTCTGCATGAAAATAGAAATATGCGATCGCCATAGTTAAAAATCTTTGGATTACTAAGAGCGCACTGCTGTGTCCCCTTATATCATGTCCGCTTGATTACTTATTAAACCCTAAGAACCCCAAAGAGCCTGTCTCCCCTCCCGAAGAGCGGGGAGGGGATTAAGGGGAGCCAGTGCGGTCTTCTCCCAAGGGGAGACGCCAAGGGCGATGGGGTCTCCCCAAGTGGAGCATCTGGCGTGTGGGGTGCAATGACTGTGGGAATCACAACTAATTATGCGGACATGATATGACATACCATTTCACAACATTCCTGGTACAGGGTTGATAAAAGCGTACAAATCTACGCCCCTACAGTCAATTCATCTGTTACAAAGATTTTGGAAGCGATCGCATTGCCATCCAGAATCTAAACTCGGTAGCCTCTTAGGAAATCGGGTAGTGTGGCGTTAAGGTGTCGAATTATAGCTTACAAAGGACTTGTAATTTATGTTAGTAACTTTAGCAGTGCTGGTGAGTTGGCGATCGCTGATGGTGTAGTTAAAGCTAGCCGCACCACTAAACCCGCAATTTGGGGTAAACACGATGAAGTCATCTGCTGAGTTGTTGGGAATGCCGAGTAACTTGTATGTAATCTAAAACTTATAAAGCTCCAATATCTGTCTATAGATAAGATAGCTTAGTAGATAACTAAAATTCCCTTGGGCGGACTCTGCATCTTGACAAAAAAATGGGACGGACAAGATGTCCATCCCACAAGAAAAAAGAAAATTTTTGTCATAAAACGCCTTGGCTATATTTAAGCTAAAGCGGTTTCGTTAAGTTAAATTTCTCACTATTTAATAATGAGTGCCAGTTTTGCGATGGTTAATGGCAGTCACAGCATCAGGCTTGAGTAATTTACCTTCATCCACAGTTGCATACACAACCCAGTGATCGCCACATTCCAGACGTTGGTTGACTGAGCATTCCAAATATGCTAATGAATCAGTAAGGATAGTACAACCGTTATCTGCAACTGCTGTACTAAAGTTGGCAAATCGGTCTTCCCCAGGCGCGAAAGATTTACGGAAATGCTTCATATAGTCTTGATGATTGCCTTCAGGTAGAATATTTAAGGCAAACTTACCGCCTGGATACATCAAAGATTCGATTGCTCGATCTTTGGCGATCGCCACAGTTAATCCGGGTGGGTTGAAGGTGGCTTGAGAAACCCAAGCGCCTAACATTGCTGTAGACACATCTCCTTGTTTCGCTGTCACCACGCAGACTGAACCAACAATTCGGCCAACAGCCTGTTCCACTGGAGTAGCCGCTTGTTGTGGTACGCGTACCTTTTTAGCCTTTTTCAGTGCTTGGGCAAAGTCTGTACCTAGTTCTTCACAAAACTTGAGAGTGACATCATCAGGTTTAAACTTGACTTTCAAGGTGTCAAAGCCAAAGCGATATCCAGCATCCCGGAGTTTACCTTCAATTAAGTCAAAGGCTTCGCCACTCCAGCCATAGGAACCAAATACCCCAGCGAGTTTACTGTTGTCACCGCTTGATAGCACAATACCTAAAGCAGTATGAATGGGAGTTGGTGCATGACCACCGATGGTAGGAGAACCGATGATAAAACCCTCTGACTGTGCTAGGTTGATGCGAATTTCATCAGGGGTAGCAAATTCGCAGTTAATCGATTTGACTGCGACTCCACCTTTAGTTAGTCCCAGAGCGATCGCTTGTGCTAAAGTCGCTGTGTTGCCGTAAGCTGAAGCGTAAAGTAAGGCAACGGAAATCTCGCGATCGTTGTGAGAACGGCTCCACTCTGCATAAGCTTTGGTGAGTTCGATTAAACTGGTGCGTACCAAGGGCCCGTGACCCACAGCATACATTCTCACCTGCAAATCTGAGATTTTCTCCAAAGCTGCTTGCACATGAAGAATTTGGGGAGCCATCAGGCAGTTAAAGTAGTAACGCTGGTCTTCTTTAAGCGCTTCCCAATTATCATCAAACACTTCATTACCACAGAGATGAGTTGCAAATAACTTATCTGTGTAGAGAATTTGGGTTTGTTGGTCGTAGGTACAAAGTCCTTCCGGCCAACGTGGACTGGGAGTGGGGAAGAATTTTAAAACATGACCCTTGCCTAAATCCAGAGTTTCTTTCCCCCGCATCACCAAGACATTCAAATCTTGCTCTAGGAAAGCAGCACGCAAATTGTTCGCACCAGGAAGAGAACAGACAAAAGTTACCTGTGGTGCCAGTTCTAAAATTGCTTTGAGGGTTGCAACTCGATTGGGACTAAAATGACCCAGGATTATATAATCCAAACGTTGTAAATCTAAAGTCTGCCGCAATGCCTCTAAATAAATTTCGGTAAAGCTTTCTGGCGGTGGATCAATAAGTGCGGTTTTATCAGCTTCAATTAAATAGCAATTGGAGGTAGTACCTCTTTCAAGTGCGTATTCAATTTCAAACCGCAGACGTGACCAACTACGTGCTCTGATCGCCTTAGTATTTGTAGCAATTGGTAAAACTTGTACG
Organism: Nostoc sp. CCCryo 231-06; assembly: GCA_023522315.1. GTDB lineage: Bacteria > Cyanobacteriota > Cyanobacteriia > Cyanobacteriales > Nostocaceae > Nostoc. The sequence goes on along the minus strand of JAHCSU010000556.1, from coordinate 2,907 downwards.
TCGCGTGGCTTGGAATTGGTCATAGCTGTTATGTAAAGTTGGGCATTGGGTACTGGGCATTGGGCATTGGGTACTGGGCATTGGGCATTGGGTATTGGGCATTGGGAATGAGGAGAAATAAATTATCATATCTTGCACCTGCCCATATCCCGCCAGAGAATAAATTCTCAGGCTAATAGCGCAAGTCCACTCAAGTGGACTACAAACCTTACTCAGTCTTCAATAGACAGACTTTAGCTATCAGCCTCAGAATTCATTCTGAGGCGGTTATAGGCATTGGTGCAAGTTCTGAGATAACTTATACCCCATGCCCAATGCCCCATGCCCTATGCCCATTTCTTAGTAGTAATTACCTACTTTGCGATGGCGAACGGCTGTCAATCCATCGTTTTTGGAAACACGACCTTCTTGGACGGTGCAATATAAAATCCAGTGGTCGCTGCATTCCATGCTGCTCTGTATTTCACATTCCATGTATGCCAGAGCATCAGTTAGAATTGGAGAACCATTTTTCGCGGTTTGAGTTTTCACTCCTGCAAAGCGATCAGCACCAGGATGCAAGCGTTTGAGAAAGTGTTTCTTGAGTTCTTGAAAATTCCCTTCTTCCAAAACGTTGAGGACGAAGCGATCGCCTACTTGCATTAAGGAATCAATGGCGCGGTCTTTCGCAACGGCAATTGTCAATCCCAAGGGTTGCAAACTCCCTTGCGTTACCCAGGATGCCAGCATTGCACTTGAGGCATTATCTTTTTTAGTAGTGACTATATATAGTCCACTGCTAATCCGACCCAATGCCTTTTCCATGTTGACATCGAGGGACTTGATTTGCTTGATGTTGCGATCGCGCACCAGCAATTGTCCGATGTCTTTACCCGCTTCTTCACACAACTGGAATGTTGATGCGCTGGGAGCCTCTCTAATCCGAATCGCTGGGAAGGCTTCTTTGATGCCAGAGTTGAGAAATTGTCTGCGGAGTGTATCAATGGGTTCATCATCCCCACCGTAACATTCAAACAGCCCAATCAGTTGCTTGGTCTTGGCGACAGCTAGCACCGAACTGATACTAGCTTGAGCGGCGGCGGAGGTAGTTGGGGGCATACCAATAATGATGCCAGATGCTCTCCCAGCTAGTTCTTGAATTTCTTGGCTTTCAGCAGTACTTAGATCCAGCACTTCTACGCCAACACCAGTTTTCAGTATACCTTCGGCAATTGCGTGACCAAGGCGTTCGCCATACCCGTAATCTGAGACAAAAAACAAGCCAACTGTTGTTTCTGCTTTAGCTTGTTTTTGGCTCCAATTTTCGTAGCACCCGGTCAGAACATCTAAATGGTGGTATAATAGTGGGCCGTGACCGTTGGCAATAATATTAATCTTCCCAAGATCACCCATCCGCTTCATGGCATTGAGCAGCGAACGGGCGTTAGGGCCCATCAAGCAGTCGTAGTAAAATCTAAAGTCAGCTTCGATCGCTTCTAAATCTTCGTCGAAGGTGCGATCGTCACAGAAGTGCATCCCAAAAGCATCGCAGGTGTAGAGAATTTGGGTTTTGCGGTCAAAGCTAAAGATGGTATCGGGCCAGTGCAGGTTAGGCGCACTCACGAATTCTATTTCGTGTCCTTTGCCGATATCGATGCGATCGCCAGTTTTGACAACTCGCTTCGAGAAAGGATCGTGTACCAAACCTTCTAAAAACTGAAGCGCAACTTTTGATGCTAAAACGGTAGCTCTGGGAGCTAATTGAAGAACATCTTCCACCAAGCCGCTATGATCTGGCTCTGTGTGGCTGACAATTATGTAATCAATTGTTTTGGGGTTGACAAGACCTTTTAGAGTCTCTAAATACAGATCGCGAAACTTCTGGTGAGAAGTATCAATCAAAACTGTTTGTTCACCCCTAATTAGATATGAATTGTAGGTTGTGCCGTTTTGCAGTCCGAATTCGATATCGAAGCGATCGCGATCCCAATCAAGAGAGCGAATCGCCGTTGTGTTAGGGGCAATTTCTACAGTTTGTATAGTTAGCCGATGTTGAACGTTCTCTGCGTGGGCATTGCCTGTCGTAGACATCGCTACCATTATTCGTCTCCGAGCGCAAATTAACAGGTTTTTCTTCTGCCCCCATTGTCGCTATTATTTTTTTTTTAAGTTGTAATGAATATCAGTTTTTGAAAAATTTAACTTGTATCAATTATTGCTATTTTTTAGCAATAATTATTACTCAAAAAATATACTAAATATTAATTTATTTCTCAGAATTTACTGAGTATTTGATTTTGCTATTTATTTGATTTTATCCTAATTCAAAAAGACCATATTTATTATCTTAAAAATTTAAATAACATATCCAGAACTTTTATTGTAACCTTTTTTTTGAGATAAGGTATGAATACTAAGGAAATAACAGGGTTCACAAACATATTTTATAATGGTGGTATACAGCAGTTCCCGCTATTGTGAGGTACGTTCTTAATCCTGAAAGGTTACAGAAGATTGCGGTGACGCGAGAAACTGTACTTCATAACAGCAGGAAGCGCTGTAAAATATTGATATGTCGCAAAATCGAGGTATTAAGAGAATAGATTTATATGTCAATCATCAAAAGTTACTTTTTTATAAAACCCTTTCTTATCAAGTAGGAAAAGTAGGAAAAGTAGGAAAAGTAGGATAAACTTTATCTCCGTTTTCATCGCGCATCAAATAACCTGTTAGCACTGTTTTTTTGAATGGATATATAATATATTTTTGTCTCAACCAAGAATATTGTCATGTGAAATATAAACTTTATGTAAAGCCGAGAAAACAAATATTTGTATGGAGATAATGAAGACAAATTTCCAGAGACGACGAGGATAAAAAGGAACTAGGGTTATATATCTTTTCCTGGCTATCCAAATGTAAACTAGC
>JAHCSU010000555.1 GCA_023522315.1 Nostoc sp. CCCryo 231-06 | reverse complement strand
CTGAAAATCGCTGTAATCATGCTTTCTTTAACAGCGGATTTATCTTGGAAAATCAACGGTTTGAGGGTAATTTTGACACCACACAGTTTGAACACTGGGCATTTTACAATGAAAGTGAGCATCAAATAGAAATGCATTTACGCAGCCTGCGATCGCAAATTATAGAATTACGCGCTCTTAACCTCAAGGTTAATTTTGCACTCGGTGAGACTATCCTCACCGAAATTTCCCGCAAATTTGACCTCAATACTATCAAGCAACAACTCACAGCACAGGGTTTATTACCTCTCCAAGTGTGGACAGATCCAAATCAATGGTTTGGTTTATTGCTCTGTGAGCTGCAAGCATAAAGCCAATCAGAGTATGCCTCACATACATACTGGTTCTCAGTTGAGTCCAATATATATCTAACAAAAGCAGCCCCAACCCTTCTAAAGTTGGGGAATAACACTTCCATTCCTCTCTCCTTTTAGGCTACCGTTTACACCAAGTCTCTGTTGACGCAATTTACCGTTTATCGAATAGCCCAAAGAAACCTCACCCTGCCCGTCAGGACAGAGTGAGGTTTTAAAGACTTTTAGATAGTCAGATGACGACTTGTGTGAACACCGCAGCCTTTTAGGGGAGAGGCTTTGAGTGAAGGCTTATATTACATACAAACGAGAACAGCTATAGATGATATTCATCCCATCCAACAAGAGAGAAAAATTAAAAGCTCTCTCATTTAAACAGTATTTTCACTGAGTCATATAGTATATTATACGCTGAGGAATATCTCTATCAGCCGAAACTAGTCAACTAAATATTTAGCCCCTGATTATTGCTGCATCGAAGGTGTGGGAAAAATTCTGCTGAATATAGGAACCCGTGGCTTCGGCTTAGTTGCAGTTATATTGGCATTATCAGCTATATTGGCATTAGCACCAGAAGAGTTATTGCCCACTTTCCGCACTTCATCGTGTAATACACGAGGATTTCCAACATCTGGCTAATGTTGGTTAAATAGCAATCACAAATCCCCAATAATTCTCAGTATTAATACTTAATAATTGAGCATTATTAGGAAATATTCTTGAATATCGATGTATTACATCTTGAAGTGCGGAATGTCGGTTATTGGATGCCTCAGAGAGGATAGGTGGTTTGCTATTATTAGAATTGGCAAAATCACTCAATTGGATAGCCGAAGGTGAATTTGAAGATAGGGAAGTAATATTATCAGTATTTTGGGTGTTGGATTTTACCGGAGTTTCAGCTTGAGATGGAGTAATAATCAAAGTCGAGCTTGTTCCTAATACCACTATTAGCAGATTAAAAATATATTGTCGCATGGGGATTTGTCAAAAAAGCTTCAAGAAGGTGTATTTGTTCTCAATTGAAAATAAAACCGTGATTTTCCAAGATAAATCCGCTGTTAAAGAAAGCATGATTACAGCGATTTTCAG
>JAHCSU010000554.1 GCA_023522315.1 Nostoc sp. CCCryo 231-06 | reverse complement strand
TACTTGTTCTTGTGTCCAAGCATAAAAATCAGTTTCGTAGAGGCTTGGTGAAGGCATTGGTATCTTTGGGTTTGTTTCAGGTACACGCATTAGGTTAGTTCAACCTCAACGTCTTTGCCTTTATTGTAGAACTGTTTCAAACTCTACTACTTCTACTATTGAGAGCGATCGCTTAAGGATGTTGTTTTCTCAGTAGATTAATCGTTGGCATTCACAGTTAATCTAGCCCACAATTTAAAAAACCTGTCTCTCGAAGTCGCATATAGAGCAAAAATGGCTAGAAGCAAAAAAACTCAAATCCTGGACAAAGTATTTGAAACCCAAAAAGAACTAAAAGAATATGTTCAAAAAATTCTCTATGCATATAAGCCAAACCAACCTTTACAGCACTTCCGCCTGCTATGAGGTACGCACACCGTCTCAAAAGTTAGGATAGGAAAGGGATGTGGGTAAAATTGTGCTTCATAATAGCCGGAAGTGCTGTATCTCTCAAAGACTTCCAATTTATGAGATTATTTCTTAATAATCATCCCGATGCCTATGAGAAAATTGGTGTTGGCATAGAGAGTATCTGGATACAAGAGAATGTAGTCAATCGCGGCAAGTCGAAAGGTTTCTGGTTTCAACGTATAAATGGTTCAATAGATAACTTCAGTTACAAAGTATGCATTGGAAGCCCTCCATCAGTGACAAGTCATTTTCTCATGGCATGTACAGAAGCTGTAGATAGCTATGTCAATGCTTATAGAGAAAAAAGTTTCCAAGAGGTAGAAAAATTGCGCTGTCCTATTACTGGTGACTTAATCGCCTTAAAAGATTCATATGTCGCACATTCGCCTTTACATTTTAAAGAACTGGCAGAAGCATTCATAAAAAACGAGGATTTAGCCCTATCGGAACAATTATTCAAAGTTCATGGTGATGGTGATTTCACTATGAGGTTTGCTGATGAAGCTCTTCGAGAAAAGTGGATAAAATATCATTATGAAAACGCCACCCTTGAGATTAGAAGCAAGGGCGTACTTTGAATCAAAGCGGAAAATACATGCGGCATAACAATTCGTTTGGAGCGAACTGATAAACACCCTTGGTAGGTTGTAGCCGTTTAATCTCACCGTTACCCTCCCTCCTTAAAGGTGATCGCCTTCGCCCTAGATTAAGTTGATAACAAAAAACCCAACACTTGCCTATACTCACACCCTACGACTTCTGCTGTTGAGAGCGATCGCGCTTTGCTTTCACCCCAAGCGATCGCACCCTAACAACCCCAACAGAGTGCAAGCAGGGATAATTTATAGTATGACTTTCGTATAACAGCCATGACAGAGCTACTTGAACAAGCGATCGCCAAACTCAAAAATTTGCCTGCCAATGAACAAGATGCGATAGCCGCGATGATTTTGGAAGAACTAGAAGATGAACGCTCTTGGGATGAAGCTTTCGCCTGTTCTCCTGACTTACTCGCTTTCCTTGCAGCTGAGGCAATGGCTGAATACCGTGCGGGAAAAACCCAAGAGTTTGATCCAGATACATTGTGAAGTTACGTATAAGTTGCTCTCTCAGTTGTAGCTAGACAGTGCGATCGCATACCCAATTTGGATCAAAAGATGACAGCAAAGCAATCTTATAGCGTTTCCTAATCACATGAGTTACATCATAGCCCCTCCTCGCTTGCGGGGAGGGGGTTGGGGGTGGGGTTCTTGTATCTCACTCAACTGATAACCGCTATAGTAAATTTCCAGATGATTTATAAATAGTCAAAAAACACTTCAGGGACTAATCTGAATTCCCCAGATTTAAAGCGAGAAATATCCATCCATAAAGCTCTATGTTTATGAGTTTGTGATTCTGAAAAAACTAAACTTTCTAGCTGATAAAATTTTGAATCAACAAAGTCACATTGATAAAGCTGAATAATTTCATGACCTTGCCTACCATTAAATGTAAACAGATTCTCTATACAACCTAGATATTTAATATTCGTTAAATCTGCCTGAATTTCCTCTTGAAACTCCCGTTGTAGGGCGTCGAGGCTAGTTTCGCCAAATTCAACCCCACCGCCCAAAGCCCGATAAAATGTTTCTTGCTTTACGGGATCGTAGCCTTCAGAAAGAAATATGCGTTCGCCATCCCGAATTAGCCCCAAGGCTATTACCCGAATTTCGCCTGCTTTATTCATTTTGGTAACTAATTATCGTAAATAGACTGAGGACGACTTTCGCTATCCTCAACAGACCAATCTGAATTTTCGCCACCGATGTACAATTCTTCAATGGTGACATATTCCTGACTTAGCTGGGTGAGGGCGTTGATTAAAATATCCAGAGCGATCGCATCACTGGTTCCTAAGTCAAACCAACAACGCCCCCACTGTCCCTCATATTCAAACTCACCAATGTTGTGCATCAGTGCTAGCAGGCTTTTGTCATACCCTTGCTCATCATAATTCATGTAGCTGATATCGAGTCCAGTGTCCTGCACCTGAAGATTCTCTGCATTAAATGCACCCAATTTACCCAGATAAAACCAGGAATTGAAAACTTCTTCTACATACTGCTTTTCACGCGCAGAAGGATTTGTGCTGAATTTCAGCCAAATCCACATATCAAAAGGATTAATTTCGCGGAACTGAATCTCCATTTTGGTCTAATATCTCAATTACTCTTCTGCAAATAAGCATATCAAAGTAAGGAGTGGGGAGTGGGAAGTTAGGAGTTAGGAGTTAGGTATTGGGAAGAATTCATGCCCAATGCCCAATACCCCATGCCCAATTATTCAGGATTCTTCAGGGTAACAGCATTTTTGCGTTCACCCTCAATTTGTTTGACTAAATCGCTTGGGAGTTGGGATTTTTTAGTCAATGCTTTGTCAAAATTAGCGATCGCTTCCTGGATCATCTGCTGGCTTTTTTCTTTTTGCCCCAGTTCTTTTAGGATTTGGGCTTTAAGATAATAAATTTCTGGGTTATCGGATGTGGTTTTGATCGCCCGGTTGACATACTCTAGTGCCTGTGGATACCGTTTTAAATCGCGGTAAGCAAGAGCAATACCCCGATCCACGAGATACCCAGGAGCAGCATTTTTTTCTAAGCGTCCAATTGCCTGATCTGGGCTAGCAAAAGGCAAATTAACCGCCAATAATAAATCCATATAACCCTTGATTAAATTCAGTTCTGGATCGTTGGCAGAAATTGCTTCGGCTTTATCTAAATATTCATAAACTTGTCGCAGCCGACTAAAGGCTTGCGCTACACCATTGACTGTACCCTCACGGGTAAGAACTACTGCACCCTCTAAAAAATGACCAACAGCAGTGTATAAATTACCACGCAATGGATCGCTAGGAGTTAATTTTTGTCCGGCTTCTAGAGTTTTCTGACTATAGGTGTCTAGTTTAGCCCAATCCTTATTTCCGTATGCCAAAGATGCATTCATGGCATAAGCTAGAGGTTCATTTGGTTCTTTGGATAGTGCTTGTTGCAGATAACGCTCTGCTGCTGGATAATTGCCCTGTTGGAAAATCGCTTTAAAAGCTGCTTCTGTTTGGTCGCCAATTTGATGAGGTTCACGATCGCGAAACGGATCTCCAGCCAGGGATGGATTTACCCACAAATGAAGTGCGATTGCCCAAGGGGCAACGCCAAAGGCGAACGCAGCGCCAAAAGCAGTCTGAGCAAGGGTAGTAAGTCTAGCAGACACTACTAATCGAGGCGAAGAAAACCTTTTAGTCATTTTAACCCTCAGAATAATTTCGGTTGAAATAGTTGTATGTGTTATTTAGAATGCAAAAAATGGTGAATTTTTACACTGAGCGACTTGCCTTGAGGGCAGTCGAAAGGAGTCGAAGTGTTAACTTGCCTCTGCTTCAATCAAAATTTTCTTATATAAAGTTTGACTTTGGTATTTTTTCCATGTTCCCAGGCTCGTCATAGGCAAAGTTTTAAGGGTGAGTCTGCCACAATGGAGAAAAATGTGAATAATTCTTGCTGCTAAATTAAGGTGTTAATCCAGGTAATGCGCTAGAAATTTTTCCAGAATTTCCCAGATGCTCTCAGTGTAGCTAATCAGTAATTTGCTGACTTTTTGGTAATCTTAACAAATGCTCTATCTCCGAAATCTAAATTATCATCCGACAGCGTGCCCAACAGCGATTCTCAAATCGATCAACTTGGAATTAGCACCCCAGCAGCTAGGTCTGATTATTGGCGCGAGTGGTTCGGGTAAAAGTACCTTATTAGAAATTTTGTCGGGGCTAGCCGAACCCACTAGCGGCGCACTCTTCTGGCGGGAACAAGAACTTATAGCTGAACAGCTACAACAATTAGCTGGGTTGGTATTTCAGTTTCCAGAACGGCACTTTTGTGGTGGTTCGATTTTAGAAGAATTGCGTTTAGGACATCCTGAGTTAGGGTCAGAACGAGTTAGACAGACCCTGAGCGAAGTTGGATTAGAGCATTTATCGCTTTCTGCTGCCCCCCATGCTTTGAGTGGTGGTCAGCAAAGGCGTTTAGCTTTGGCTGTGCAATTGATTCGCCAGCCAAATTTACTGTTATTGGATGAACCCACAGCTGGGTTAGATTGGTCAATGCGTCGGCAACTGGTAAATTTATTAGCGAAACTGAAACAAGATTGGACGCTGTTGGTAGTGACACACGATGCTGGGGATCTGTTAGCGATCGCAGATCGTTGCTGGACACTCAACCACGGTGAACTACAATCAGTAGACCCAAGGACACTAGAAACCAAAGTTAAAGAACCTTTACCAGCAGTATGAAAAGGAGAGTAGGAAGTGGGGGAAAGAGGGCAGGGAGCAGGGGGACAAGGAGCAAGGGAGAAGAGTTTTCCCCTCTGCCCCGCACCCCGCCCCTCTGCTTCTTTTCAATGCCCCATTCCCCATTCCCTATTCCCCACTACTTCGGCTTCGCTCAGTACAAGTCCCAATTCCCCAATGACAAACCTATTGCCTGAGATGGCAGAAATCTGGCAGCAAACTCTCAATTGGCAACCAACCCTCCAACAGCAAGCGCAATTCCAAAGGCTTTATGAGTTAACCCTAGAAGGTAATCGCCAACTAAATTTAACTCGGATTACTGATCCCCAAGAGTTTTGGGAAAAACATCTCTGGGATTCTCTGCGAGGAATTGCACCCTTGTTATCAGCAGATTTCTCCCCTAGTTCCACTGCTCTCATCGATATTGGTACAGGTGCGGGTTTTCCGGGTATTCCAGTGACAATTACTGTACCTAATTGCACAATTACTCTTCTGGATTCCACTCGGAAAAAAATTTCTTTTATCGACAATATATTAACTGAACTTGCCCTTACCAATGCCAAAACTCTTGTTGGTAGGGCTGAAGAAATCGGTCATCATCCCCAGCATCGACTAGCTTACGATATTGCATTGATCCGGGCTGTAGGGGCAGCTTCTGTCTGTGCTGAATATACCTTACCACTGCTCAAACAGGGAGGTTTAGCCATAATTTATCGCGGTAATTGGACAGAGGATGAAACAACTGCTTTGCAGAATGCTGTGAAGCAGTTGGGTGGCGCGATTGAATCAATCGAACAATTTACAACACCCCTAAGTCACAGCATCCGGCATTGCGTGTATTTGCGTAAGGTAGCCACTACACCAGTTCAGTTTCCCCGTGCTATTGGTGTACCTACCCAAAAACCGCTTTGAGGGGTGTTTCGAGGAAATTACAGCTATTTTCAGGTAAATAGACCACGCGGTAAGGGAACAGCAATGCTGTGCCCTTACGAGATATGTGGTTCAAATATATGAAAACTGCTGTAATACCATTTCTTTGTGAGGCTGCGCCAAATTTTCTTTCTTCCTTTGTGTCCTTTGCGCCCTACCCTGCGGGAAGCCGCTCCGCGTCTATGCGGTTCGTTCCTTATATAATTTGGCGCATCTTTATACAGAATTGGTATAACCAGACAAAATATTAGCCCTAATTCCTCAGAATATACCAAGTGCCATTACTCGGTCGCCATACTGCGAAGTCGCTTTTAATAGAGAAATTATAAATGGCAGGGACAGGAATATCACCATTTACGCCCAGTTTTCTAGTAACTACTTGACCTGTAGAACTGTTAATGATGTACCAAGTACCATTACTTGGTCGCCATACTGCAAAATCAGCTCTAGTATCATCATCATATTTACCAGGGGCAGGAACATCACCATTTACGCCCAATTTTCTGATAACCACTTGACGCGTATAACTATTAATTACATACCAAGTACCATTACTGGGTCGCCATAGTGCAAAATCAGTTCTACTATCATAATCATAATCGCCGAGAATGGGAATATCGCCATTTACACCCCATTTTTTAGTAACTGTTTGACCTGTAGAACTGTTAATTACATACCAAGTACCATTACTTGGTCGCCATACTGCAATATCAGTTCTACCATCCTTATCATAATTGCCGGGAACGGGAATATCACCAGCTACACCCAATTTTCTAGTAGTAACTTGAGCTTGTGCTTTAAAATTTAAAATTCCAAGAAATAATGGAAGAGTTAAAGCAAACATGAATAATTTGCAACCAATCTTCATGAGAATATACTCCTTATAATCCAAATGACTCAAGAGTGTTTTTATTCAAATTGCACATTTTAATAAATGATTTTAAGCTTTATGCGTTGTCATAACAAAATCTGAAATTTTAATCTTATATATAGCGGTTCTCGGTTGAGTGAGGTACAAGAACCCCACCCCCAACCCCCTCCCCGCTCTTCGAGAGGGGGCTATGATGTACCTCATCTGATTTGGAAACGCTATAACTTTTCAAGGGAATCATTCTGAAACAATGAATGACGATGAGCTTATCACGTACAAAAAGATGGCAGCAGAATATTGTTTCTGTTGCCAGCTTTTAAGCGTTTATAACTCTAAAATGTTGTCTGGTTTCAGGCAAATTTAGTTGCTGCTGCAAATCGCTTGTTAATCTCATCCCAATTAAGCACGTTCCACCAAGCATCTAAATAATCGGCGCGGCGATTCTGGTAATTGAGATAATATGCATGTTCCCATACGTCATTACCTAATATAGGATATTTACCTGCGCTTAAGGGACTATCTTGGTTAGCTGTAGTTGTCACTTCCAACTTGCCACCTTTGTTACGCACTAGCCAAACCCAACCACTACCAAAACGGCCAGCACCAGCTTCGTTAAACTGTTTTTTGAAAGCTGCAAAAGAGCCAAAATTTTGATTAATCGCGGAGGCTATATTTCCTGTTGGTTCTCCCCCACCTTTCGGCTTCATAATTTGCCAGAACATTGAGTGGTTCACATGGCCACCGCCATTATTGCGTACTGTATTGCGAATATCTTGTGGTACATTGTCAAGTTTCCGCAACAGTTCTTCAACACTCTTACCTTTGAGTTCTGGATGTTTGGCTAACGCTGCATTCAGGTTTTTCACATAAGTTGCGTGGTGTTTATCGTGGTGAAATTGCATCGTTTTGGCATCGATGTGTGGTTCCAGTGCTTCATAGGCGTAAGGTAAAGGCGGTAGTTGGATAGCTCCTGTTGTATTTGCTGTTGTATTTGCTGTTGCAGCGTTTCCGTCAGAAGATTTCTCTGCTAATGCACAAGCATTTAATGCAAAAGCACCCGCACCTGATGTGAGTAAAAACAAGAAATGGCGGCGATTAATAGTCATATAAGTTTTTGCAGCTAATCCATTAAGTCTTTATTTTTTATTTTCTTAGATTCTGGCTACAAAAAATTGGGAATTGGCGATTATTTCTGGCAGTTTAAGAAACTATTTACAAGAATTGTAATATTAAGTACTAACATTCAAAAAGTTATGTATTTTTACTTAAACTATAGCGGTTCTCGCTTGAGTGAGGTACAAGAACCCCACCCCCAACCCCCTCCCCGCTCTTCGAGAGGGGGCTATGATGTACCTCATGTGATTAGGAAACGCTATAGCACTCCCTACCAACAAGTTTTTAAACCCAAGTAACCCCTACTTGGGCTTTGGATATTGGGTATGGTGCGATCGCTGTAGAAATAAAAGCTGTAAGACAGTAATTAAAGGTCAGTAGAAAGATACTGTTACAGGGAATTTACAGAAATTAGTTGAAGAGTTTGGAGTTACTGTTGTGTTTTTTCGCAAAACGTTCAGCTATCGATTAGCTTTTTCAATGTGACACTATTCATCCTCTGGAAAGGGGATAAGTGTTATGGGGTATTGTTCGCTGAGTTTAGACAATAACTCTGTATCTGATGTGTAACAAGTACTTTCTGAAACGGGGCCGACCATTAGGCCATCTTCATTGTGAGAAAATTTAACAGTTTTCACTCTATCGTTTGGCACTTCGGTGTTTTCAATAACTTCTCCAGCTTGATTTTTAAAGAAGCCTTTTATCCATCCGTTTTTCGTTAGGTGATATATCTGTTTGATTTTCATTAAAAACCTTAAAAGAGCTAACCGTTTATAACACTGTTTTTAGTTAGCTGGCTACAAGTATTTAATTTAGCTAGCAAATTCTGACTAATCCGTGTCAAGTCGTTGTCGGCTGTGGATCGCAGGGTCTACAGTCTGACGATGAAAATAAATCGGCATGGACGCGCCAAGGTTCTAACGCAGTCAGAGATACAGCTAATCTTTAGCGAAGTCAGGGCAACTATTAGAACATGATGAGACACCCGAAGAAATAACTTTTAAGTCACAATCTGGTATTGGAAGGGAAATAATCTATGTGTGTAAAAAATAGGTGCGAGAGGTTGGTAGTGATAGGACTAGAGGAAAGACTGAGGAGGAGAGTAGTTTTTTATTTAATTTGTCTCAAGGCTTATTAGCAAACTCCCATTCTTCTACCGCGTAATCTGCTATCTCTTTATAGCATCTTCCTATATAAATATCGCCATTAGCTAACTTCTGAGTTTCCCGTAATGTTGCTATAAATGGCTTATTTTTACTCCGCCAAGGAATATTGGATTTATTAATTATATTTTTAATAGGGCTTTCTTTGTAACCTCCCCAGCACCACTTTATTGCACGTTCTAACTTTATTCCATCCCATTTTCCTAATTTAGGATTTGTATTTAAAAGATTATTTAATAACGACTTTATTATTAACTGCGTATATGTTTTTCTGCCGTGCAATTTTCTAATTGAATCGAAACCTAAATTATTTTTTTGGTAATCCACATAAGCAGATATTATGTTTTCTTTTCCTTTTTTATTAACAGCACTATTATTTAATATTTGATTTATAAATTGATTAAAAGTTATATTACGATCTTGAATCAAAGGTAAAATTTCTTGAAGCTGTCGTAAGTAAATCTCTTCACTTTTTGACATACTCCTCCCTTCATTATCTGCAATAATTAATTCAATAATATCCAAAAATTGATTTACTTTTCTCATTTCTACCTGAACTTCAAAATGAGATTTGTTTTTATTATTTTTTTCCAGCAATCTTAGTAATGCAGTTATTCTATGCCGTCCTCCTATGATGTAATTGTTTCGTATAGGATTATCATCATCATTATCTTCTTCCCTTTCTATTTCAACGTATGCAATACTGGGCAGTCTGAAAAATTTATTATGCTTTTTCAAACTGTTCAAGATATCAAGCAATCTTTTAGAATCTTCTTCAATAATTGCTTGATTAAAAGTTTTTTCAGTTCTTTCAAAAGCTTTCTACAGCTTATCTGCTGTCATTATTCCTATATATGGTTCATAACCTTTTTCATAGCTAATCCAGTTTTCTTGATTGCGAGAAAAACTAATCATTATTTTTTTCTTGTAAATTATTTATCTTCTTTCAAGACATTCTGAGGTTAGAGTACCCAATAAATATTTAAAAACGAACACCTATCTTGGAAAAGAATAATGATCGTTATTCAACTCCCTGAATGTCATAATCAGCATGATGAGATTTTGGCGACTTCTCCCTAACCTCTGTCAAGCTACTTTGATTAATTGGCTTCAAATCGTTGTAGGCTCTGGATCGCAGGGTCTACAGTCTGACAATGAAAATAAATCGGCATGGTCGAGCGAAAGTCTTAACTCAGTCAGAGATACAGCTAATTTTCAGTCACGGCTTAGACAACAACCGCGATCGCACGACGCAAGGGCAAGGTCAGAGTTACGGTCAAAAATTGGATTAACGGCGGTGTGGTGATGATTCTGGATGCGATCGCTAACCTATCCCTCGCCACCAATTACAGCGATTGCCCCTACACTACACCCCGTCACAGCGATCGCACACAAAACAATTATATTTTACACTCCGAAGCGCTTATAATATTCTGTCCCCAGTTTTGGAATCAAACACAAACAATTGATTTAAATCGAGTTGTAGAGAAAGGCGATCGCCTGGACGCGGACGCACATCCCCGCTCACCTGAATATTCAACACTACCGCCGAATCAGGTAAACCGGCGCGAATCAAAGTTTCCCTTCCCAAGGGTTCCACCACCTTAACTTCCACAATCAGCTGACTCTCATTTGCTTCTTGGTGTCCTTCTCTTCCAGACGCTTCAAGAAGGCGACTTAGTGGTTCGTTAATAAAAATATGCTCTGGACGAATCCCCAAATCAAAACTGTCTCCCTGACGCAACTGTAATTTTTCTTTCACAACTGCTGAAATTGCTAATAACTGCCCACTCACATAAAAACCGTTATTTTCATAGATTGCAGGCAAAATATTCATTGGTGGACTACCTAAAAAAGTTGCCACCATCTGATTAGCAGGACTTGCATAAATAGTTTGGGGATCTCCAATTTGTTGAATCCGCCCGCGATTTAGCACGACAATTTTATCAGCCAAAGTCAATGCTTCAACTTGATCGTGGGTGACGTAAATTGTTGTAATGCCTAATTCTTGATGTAACTGTTTCAATTCAGCCCTTGTATCATCGCGTAATTGGGCATCTAAATTAGATAAAGGTTCATCAAGTAAAAACACTTGTGGTTCACGAGCGATCGCTCTCCCTAATGCTACCCGTTGTTGCTGCCCCCCAGAGAGTTGTTTGGGCTTACGATCTAGCAAGTGATCCAGAGAAAGCGATCGCGCCACATTCAGCACCCGTTCTTGAATGATTTTCGAGTCAATCTTCCGCATTTGCAAGCCAAAGCCGATGTTTTGCGCCACACTCATGTGAGGATAGAGAGCGTAGTTTTGGAACACCATCGCCACATCTCGTTGTCTGGCTGGGATATTATTCACCAAGCGATCGCCAATATAGAGTTTGCCAGATGTAGCGGTTTCTAAACCCGCGATCGTTCGCAAAATTGTAGACTTCCCACAACCCGATGGCCCAACTAAAACCCAAAACTCGCCATCGGGAATTTCAAAGGTAATATCCTCAATAGCGGTGACGTTATTAAATTTACGCTTAATATCTTCTAGACGAACGTTTGCCATTATCCAATTTGAGATTGTGCATTTGGAATTGGTAGAAAACTTCCCAACTTGATTATTCCAGCAATGCTATAAACTCTTCTCTGGTCAGTTCAGCATCGCGTAGTATTTTACGTAGTAATCCTTTACCTATTGTTTTACCAGCATGAACAGGAATAGTTACTAACCGCCCATCCTCATGTTGCATTTGTACATGAGAGCCTTTTTGACGCACCGCCTGAAATCCTATTTTCTCAAGGGCGTTAATAACTGTTTTACCTGTTAAAACTGGTAATTTTGGCATTAAATTACTACCTTTTGAATCCCGATAAATTCTGGTATTTCTTCATCACTTTTTGTTTCTAAACAAAGTTCAATTACTTCTTTCATGTTAGCCATCAACTCATCAATTGTTTCTCCCTGACTGTAACAGGCTTGTAACTGAAGGACTTCTCCGACATAGTAGCCATTTTCATCCCGTTCAATGATCACGTAGAATTCTCGGTTGGTGGGATTGATCATAATCTATTTGTATGTAGGCTCAAAATCATGTTTCTGAATTCTTCAACCAAGCTGGGTGAGAGAGTAAAGAAGCAAAGACTCGTACTCCCCGAAGTTGATTAGAAAGGGGTAAATGACCTCTAGGCGCACTCAAATCCCAGGTAAACTCGTTAGGGTATCGCGTCCAGATGTTACCTGCTTTCCAGCCAATTTTTGGCCAGAAATTCTCCCAATTTTTACCCAAACTCAACCAGATTTCTCGCTGCACTGAAAAGCCAAATTTACCTTCGGAGTGGACTAACCAGAGGTTGTTAATGGTTTGCAAGTCAACAGCCGAGGTATTTTCTACCTCACTAAAATACAACCATTTTCGTTGTACAGCCGTTGTCCCTGATAGTTCACACATTTTTTCTATGGTGACGCGATCGGCTGCTTGGAAGTCTTGAACAGCAAGTAGCTGTTGCAAAGAATTGTAGTTAATCCCGCACTCTGATTTTAGAGGTACAATTCCTTCAGGAAAACAAGAGCGCAGAAATTCTTTGGCAAGAGGAGCATCAGAGTTGTATAGGACTTGGTAAGCTTTTCCATCAACCCAAGTCGCTGGGTTCTCACGTCGTTTCAGTAAAAATTCCATCAACACGTCTAATCCCTCATTACCCAACTCAGCTAATTGTGGGATTATCTGCTGTTGGACTTTTTCAGACCCAGCGATTAACGTTCGTCGGAGGGAGTCGATGTCATTTGCAGGGCCTGATAAAATCATTGGGTCTGTCATGCCATTCTTGTGTTAACGGTCAGTGAAAGAGCGGTAAGCTATCGGGCATTCTCTAAAGTGAAGCATTGATAGCGAAAAGTAGTTTACTATTTTTGATCGTACAAAATTGCGATCGCTTCACTGAATCCCACACTTAATCCCCAAATAATGTACAAGGGGAATAGGGGGAAAATCTGCGCCTTATGGCTTGGTGAACAAAAGATATAGCAAAATATACAAGCCTGCCACATAAGGTTTTTTTGACTAGCAGCGTATCGATTAGGAGTGTGTGAACGATGTACGAAAAGATTACCCCCCCCGCAGCCGGAGCAAAAATCACCTTCAAAAATGGTGAACCAATCGTACCGGACAATCCAATTATCCCCTTTATTCGCGGCGATGGTACAGGTATAGATATCTGGCCTGCTACCCAAAAGGTGCTAGATGCTGCGGTAGCCAAAGCATATAAGGGTCAGCGTCAAATTAGTTGGTTCAAGGTTTACGCTGGGGATGAAGCTTGCGATTTATACGGCACATACCAGTATTTACCTCAAGACACTCTCACAGCAATTGAAGAATATGGTGTAGCTATTAAAGGGCCTTTGACTACTCCCATTGGGGGGGGGAATTCGTTCTTTAAATGTAGCACTGCGGCAAATTTTTGACTTGTATGCCTGCGTGCGTCCTTGCCGTTACTATGCAGGTACGCCCTCACCCCACAAAAATCCCGAAAAGCTGGATGTAATTGTTTATCGGGAAAATACGGAAGATATTTATTTAGGCATTGAGTGGCGACAAGGTAGCGAAATCGGCGATCGCTTAATTAAAATTCTCAATGAAGAACTGATCCCCGCCACCCCAGAACATGGGAAAAAACGCATTCCTCTTGATTCTGGTATTGGCATCAAACCCATCAGCAAAACTGGTTCTCAGCGCCTAGTCAGACGTGCCATCAAACACGCCTTGCTATTGCCCAAAAACAAGCAACAAGTGACTTTGGTGCATAAGGGCAACATCATGAAGTACACCGAAGGCGCTTTCCGCGATTGGGGTTATGAACTAGCAACCAGTGAATTTCGCCAAGAAACTGTCACTGAACAGGAATCTTGGATTTTGAGTAACAAGGAAAAAAATCCGAATATTTCCTTGGAAGAAAACGCCCGCCAGATTGAACCTGGGTTTGATAATCTCACTCCAGAGAAGAAAGCGCAAGTTGTCAAGGAAGTTGAAACTGTTCTTAACACAATTTGGGCAACCCACGGCGATGGCAAATGGAAAGAGAAAGTTTTGGTGAATGACCGGATTGCTGACAGTATTTTTCAACAAATCCAAACCAGACCGGATGAGTATTCGATTTTGGCGACGATGAACTTGAACGGCGATTATTTGTCTGATGCGGCCGCTGCGATTGTTGGTGGATTGGGAATGGGGCCAGGGGCAAATATTGGTGATTCTAGTGCCATATTTGAAGCTACCCACGGCACTGCACCCAAACACGCCGGATTGGATCGGATTAATCCTGGTTCAGTGATTTTGTCTGGTGTGATGATGCTGGAATTTATGGGTTGGCAAGAAGCCGCAGACTTAGTTAAGAAAGGTTTAAGCGATGCGATCGCAAGTAGTCAAGTCACCTACGATTTAGCCCGGTTGTTAGAACCGCCAGTTGAACCCTTAAAATGTTCTGAATTTGCCGACGCAATTATTCAGCATTTTGGTTAAGTTTACTAGGGCTAATTAGTCGAATAAAAGACCTCTCCCTGGTTTTGCTACGCAAAAACTGTCCCTCTCCGAGTCGGAGAGGGAAAGACTTGAACTTTAGGGATAAAAGTATATTCGAGCTTGGAACGTGAAAATTTTTTAACAAGTGGTTAAACACGAGTTGGTTTTGGGCTTGCTAGATATAGTCCTATTCCATCCCTTGAGAAATTTTTATGACAAATCAAGAAAAGCCCGATATTGATAAAGAACCCAAGGATAAATGGGAGGTTTGGGAAAAGGCATTTGCAGCAAGTGAGACAACAGCGAAATCTGAGGCTTTAGAGCGTCAGGCTCGCCTAGCATACGAACTTTCTCGCATGGATGAGGAAGATGTAGATGAGGAACTAGAAAGGCTGAGAAGAAAAGTTCTGGATTAGTTTCAATTTCAGACAGGGAGAAGTTCACTTCTAGTAGTTCGTCAAGCTAGTTTTGATTGAAGGTTTGTAGTAAGGACTTTAGTCCTTATCTTCTAAGCACTAAAGTCCTTACTACGAACTTATTTACCCATTGATTACACTAATTGCTTTACCTGTGATTTTGCTAATTTATGAGGTGCGATCGCTCCATTCTCTGTAATGATGGCTGTAATCAAATTAGCTGGAGTCACATCAAAAGCAGGGTTGTAAAAATCTACACCCGCAGGAGTGAGAATGGTATCACCAACTTGATAGATTTCCGTTGGATCGCGTTCCTCAATGGGAATTTTGCTGCCATCGGCTAATTCAAAATCAACGGTGGAAAGGGGTGCAGCCACAAAGAAAGGGATATTATGTGCTTTAGCTGCGATCGCTACACTATATGTACCAATTTTGTTAGCAGTGTCGCCATTAGCAGCAATGCGATCAGCACCCACAACTACAGCATGAATCAAACCCTGTTTCATGCAATGGGCTGCCATATTATCAGTAATTAATGTCACTGGAATCCCTTCTTGCACACATTCCCAAGTGGTGAGTTTTGCGCCTTGCAAACGCGGACGGGTTTCATCAGCAAATAAACGCTCTAAACGTCCTTCCCTCCAAGCGGAACGTACAACACCCAAAGCTGTGCCATAACCAGCCGTAGCCAATGCCCCAGCGTTGCAGTGGGTAAGCAGCGTCAGCTTTTCTGGAGTATTGGGTAAAACTGCCAAACCATTGTCGCCAATCGCCTGACAGGTTTCCAAATCTTCAGTATTAATTGCTTGGGCTGTTTGGAAAAGGTTTTGCTTAATTTCTTCTACCGTTCCCAGCGTTTCGTAGGCGGCTTTCAGCATCCGGCTGATTGCCCAAAATAAATTTACCGCCGTGGGACGAGTAGAACGCAACAGTTGGGCTACTTTATCTAAGTGTTGCAAAAATTCGTGGCGATCGCTTGTTTTAATTTCCCTTGCACCAAGATACATTCCATACCCCGCAGCCACGCCAATTGCAGGCGCACCTCGCACAATCATGGTTTTAATCGCCCGCGCCATATCTTCACTGCGGTGAATTTCCACAAATGTATATTCGTTGGGTAAGCGAGTTTGGTCAATTAGTGACACTGAGTCGTTGTGCCAAATAACGGGATAAACCTGGTTTGTAGAAGGTGTCATAGAAAGAGGTAGTTAGTAGATGGGCAATATTTTTTACTTTAACAAGAAAGAATTTAGGGGGAGCTACCGGACTAGGAATCGATAGAAATATAGAAGATTGCTACCGATTTCTTAGTCTCAATTATGTTTCTGGTGACGAAATCTATCTGTTTGGTTTCAGTCGTGGTGCTTACACAGTTAGGAGTCTAGCGGGGATGATCTATTGCTCTGGTCTTCTAGACCGCCCCCATATCACCAAAGCACATGAAGCTTATGAGCTTTACCGTAACCGGGGTATTAAACCCAAGGATAAGACAGCAGTAGAATACCGTCAAGCTTATGGCGATCGCGATCGACGAAATCCGCGAAATCTTTGATGTTACCCCCATGAAAAAGCATCCTGAGGCTGAAAACCAGCAGCTGATTCAAAAGTGGTTTCCTGGTGTACATGGTTGCGTTGGTGGTGGAACGCAAGAACATAGTGGGTTATCAGATGCTGCCTTACAGTGGATGATTGATTCTATTAGTGAAATGAAATTGGGGCTTGACTTCGATACAAGTGTGATTCCGACAGGTATTAACCCCAATTATGAATGTGATTTTAAAAACAATGTTGGATTCTTTAAATTGGCAGGAATCAAGTTTCGTGAGGTTAGCGATGCCATTGAAGACCTTCATGAAAGCGCGATCTACCGTTTGAAAAACCGCAAAGACTATCGACCCAAGAATCTACAAAAGATTATTTCCAAACTGAAATAATTTGAATAAATTTGGGTAATCGAAGTAGATAGATTTCGGGTGCATTGAATACAGAATTACAAAAAATAAGGTAAAAAATTTATGACTGGAACCAACTGTCTGACTTTCAGTAGACCAAAAATGACAGGTTTGCAAATCTTCAGGCGGTTACGAAAGAAAAGTCCGCTTTTAATTTTATTGCGATCGCTGAAGGTAGTTAAGTAGGAAAGTTTTCCTAAATTTGATGTGGCGATCGCTCACACTTGAGTAAATACAATTTATTTAGGTGTGGGCGATTCAGTCTACAAAGAATTAACAGACAAGGGGCTTAAGCCCCCTGTATTAAAGGTACGCAAACTTCCGCCAGAGTGTACTAAACCACAGCAGATACTTGCTGCTTAAAGAAAGCTTGCAACACTCTCTCTGCTATTTGATGGCTAGTTAAACCTAGTTCTGTTTTAGATTCATTGGGTTCAGCATGATCTACTAACACATCTGGAACACCGAATCGCTTGACAGGAACGAGAATATCTGCATCCATTAAGGCTTCAGCGATCGCAGAACCAAAGCCACCCATGACACAGCCTTCTTCTAAAGTGATAACGCGGCCGATTTTCTTAGCTAAAGGTAAAATCAACTCGGTATCCAAAGGCTTAACAAAACGGGCATTAATTACAGTTGCTTCAATGCCATGTTCGCTGAGAATTTCCGCAGCTTGCATTCCTGGATAAACCATTGTGCCATAGCCGACGATTAACACGTCATCGCCTGTACGCAGAATTTCTCCTTTGCCGATTTCTAAAGGTTCCCAACCTTCTTCCATCAGAGGGACACCGTAGCCATTGCCACGAGGATAGCGCATAGCGATCGGCCCACTGGTATGGTTAACGCCAGTTACTACCATGCGTTGCAGTTCTGCTTCGTCTTTGGGTGCCATTATTACTATATTGGGAATGCAACGCAGATAAGCGATGTCATACATACCCTGGTGGGTGGGCCCATCAGATCCGACAATTCCTGCCCTATCCAAACAGAAGAATACTGGCAAGTTTTGGATGCAGACATCGTGAATTATCTGGTCATAAGCGCGTTGCAGAAAGGTAGAATAAATGGCGGCTACGGGGCGCATCCCTTGAGTTGCCAGTCCTGCTGCTAGGGTGATTGCGTGTTGTTCAGCAATGCCGACATCAATATATTGATTGGGCAGTTTGGCTTGAAGTTTATCTAAGCCTGTCCCCGTTGCCATCGCCGCAGTAATCCCAACGATTTTTGGGTTTTGTTCGGCAAGTTTCACCAGAGTGTGAGAAAAGACTTTGGCATAAGCCGGGGGTTTGGGTTTATTGGAAGGAATAGCTTTGCCAGTTGCGACGTTAAAGGGGCTTTGGGCGTGGTAGCCAACTTGATCTAGTTCGGCAATTTCATAACCTTTGCCTTTGACTGTTGCTACATGTACCAAAACTGGGCCTTGTATCTGATGTGCCTGTTGGAAGGTGGCAATCAATTCTTCGAGATTATGCCCATCGACTGGCCCAATGTAGGTAAAGCCAAGTTCTTCAAAAACTGCACCTACCTTGGGAACAGCCAAGCGTTTCATGCCTTCTTTGATGCGTCCGAGTTCGGGAGACAGGGATTCACCCACGAAGGGAATTTGCTTAAATTGTTCTTCAAGATTATCTTTAATAAATTGCACCGGCTGGCTGAGGCGCATTTTGTTCAGATAGCGGGGAATCGCGCCGACGTTGCGAGATATAGACATGTCGTTGTCGTTGAGAACAACCAACAGGTTAGTTTTCGGCAAGTGTCCGGCATGGTTGATGGCTTCTAAAGCCATACCACCAGTCAGCGCCCCATCCCCAATCACAGCAACGGCTTTAAATTTTTCTCCTTTTAAGTCTCGCGCTAAAGCCATGCCCAATGCTGCTGAAATACTTGTAGAAGCATGTCCAGCCCCAAAGTGGTCAAACTTGTTTTCACAGAGTTTGAGATAACCTGCAACTCCGTCTTTTTGTCTGAGGGTGTGGAAGCGATCATAGCGTCCTGTAAGCAGTTTGTGGGGATAAGCCTGGTGTCCTACATCCCAAATCACTTTATCCCGATCTAAGTCCAGTGTCTGGTAAAGTCCTAGTGTTAATTCTACAACACCCAACCCTGGCCCCAAGTGTCCACCATTAACTGCTACGGTTTGGAGATGCTTATCTCGAATCTGACGGGCAATCTGTTGCAGTTGGCGAACAGATAAACCGTGCAACTGATTAGGATGGGTGATTTCGCTCAGATGCATATTATAGGGTTTTCCTCTCTAATTTCAGGTTTTCGGTATTTTGATTTTCCCACGGTCGGGTTGTTCACATAATCAGACTCTTAACATTGTTACTAAGTTGTAGCGGAAAGTATAACTTCGTAATTAATAATGGTGGAAAATTTGTTAACCATTAACAATTCGTCAAAACAAGGTTGAAATCAGTTAAACTCAAAGCACATTTGTCAATAAGTGATGCTACTTAAAGATAGCTTTGAATTCGTATAAAAACAAGCCTTTCAGCAGCAGCTTGCGAAAATTTCTTAATTAGATCACTCGCTTTAGCTAAACTCAGTATTTCTTTAGTAAAATAATCTTTCTAAATTAATAATTATAAAATTTTGTCTGACTTCTGAGATAACTAGCAAATAACATGCCGATTAGAATCACGGCAGAAAGTTTATAAATTAATCTGTGCAATAATTTTAGACTTTCTTAAATTATTTGTAAACAGCAAGATTCCCGACTGATTACAAAAGTCGGGAATCTAAGCCTTTCGATTTGAATGAAATCAAATAGGATTACTATTTACCAAAAGCATCTTTGATATTATCAACAGTGCGCTCAACAACATTTTTTGTTTTGTCTACTGCTTCTTTAGTCCGAGCGGCATCTTCGTCTGCTCTTCTCTGAATTGTAGCCGCATCTTTCTTAGCTTTGCGCTCAACAAAACTACCATTGTCTGTTGCTTGATCAACTTTACTGGCGTTGCTCTTTGCAGCTTGCTTAACTTTATCTTTTGTATCTTCGATGAAATTTTTGGCTCGTCCAGCATCTTTACTGGTTTTTTCTTGAACTTTATCGCCTGCGTCTGATGATGCGATCAAGGTTGCAGTAGGAGCAGCCATTGCTGAAGTGTTCGATAAAAATGCACCTTGCCAAACAAAAGCGATCGCTAACATACAAAACAGTGTTGTAGCCATCCAGCGTTTTACTGTAGAAAGCTGTTTTGTAACATAATTCAATTTCATAGAATACAATCTCAATGTGACTTAGTATACTATTTCTACTTCATTTAGCTCATTTGCCATATCGTTCCCTAGATAGAAATTCTTGCGCCATGAGTTATGAAATGAATTCACTATTTTGATAGATTGAATTTTGAGTAAAGATTTTTTTTGCTGGTAATTAAGGATCGAATTAAACAATTCACAGATTTTAGACATGAGCCTAGACGCGTAGCGGCTTGTCGTTAGACATCGCCGGGACTTCCAACTAAAAAAATATCCCATCGCTGCGGGACGCTACGCGTAGCTTCCCCAATGGGGTACGCATTTAGTGCAGGGGAGCAGGGATCTCTTAGCTGGGGAAAAAACAGTAGTGTTGAGTCCAGAAATTGGGATAATTTATTTCTTGGAGTTCCCTTAGAGAAAAGTTAGCGATCGCAACGGGAGCAATGCTCTAACAGTGAGATGGTTAACTCTTGACTATTCAGCCTTGACTGATAGATAGTGTAATTTTGGGGACGAAGAGGGTTGAGCAACGTCCCCTATTTACAAATGTATTTTAAACTAGATTCCGAACAACCTCAGAATATTAAAAATAACGCCTAGAGGCCCAGTTATAGTGTTTGTGGTATCGCCAGTCTGAGCTAAACCAGATCGGTTGACTACCACAACATCATTATTGCGGAGTATGGGATTAGTTTGCTCATTAATCCCAGCAGAAAAATCCATTTTGACTATCCGTTTAGTTACAGAACCATTAGGGTTGAGGCGAATCAAATCAACAGAATCACTACTAGCTCTGGCATCATTAAATCCTCCAGCAGCGAGTATAGCTTGATTTAAAGAGCTATTCGGCTGAACGTCTGTTAACCCTGGTCTTTTAACTTCGCCTACTACACCAACTTGAATGCGTGCAGGAGACAAAGTAGTGGTAGCTAATTGAATGGCTTCTGCGGGGTTGATTTCAGTTGCCGTCGGAATAACAATTGTATCTCCGTCTTGCACGATGATATCTTGATTGGCGTCACCACTCTGTAATAATTGCCAAAGATTGATATCTATAGCTTGTTCTGAACCAGATCTTGTAGGTCGGCGTAGCTTGAGATTACGAATATCAGCCTGTGCTGTAATTCCCCCAGCTAGTTGAATTACCCGCGTCACATTTGGTAGACCATTGGGAGTGGTAGTACCACTGTTATTGGTTGCGCCTCCCCCCTGTGCATCTGTGCTAGCTGGGGTGACAAGATAGGAACCGGGACGGTTAACTTCACCGATAATTGTTACCGTGCGGGGTGTGGTTTGGCTAGCGGCAAAGTTAGCTGCAAATATATTGCGGGATTCTGCGACGTTGAAGGTGGTTGCAGTTGGCACAACTATAGTGTCTCCATCCCGCAAGGTAATATCCTGTGATAACTTGCCTGTTTGGATGAGTTCTTTCAAATTGATACTGACGGTTTGCTCTGAGGAGCGCCCTATTTTACGCCGTAATTGAACTTGAGTCACATCCGCAGCCAAGGTTACGCCCTGTGCTGTTGTCAGTGCGGCTAATACAGTCGGGTATTGTACGCCTGGATTGTCTCCCGCGCCTCCGCTCAAGCTCAGGGTGTAAGCCCCTGGACGTGTCACCTCTCCGGCAACGAAAATATTGATGGGACGAGACGATAACAAATTGACTGAGATTAAGGGACGTTTGAGGAAGCGAGCATATCTTCTGGCAATTTCGTCAGCAGCCTGTTCAGTTGTTAGACCAAGGACTGACACACTGCCAATTAGAGGTAGGTTGATTGCTCCACCTGGGGGAATTTGATATTCACCTGTATATTCAGGTACTTCAAATACATTTACACGGATGCGATCGCCGCCTCCTAATGAATAATTAGTATCTAATTGTGTTGATGTGGTTGGTGTTGGTGTTGTTGGTGGTAATGGTTGTCCCTGAGCTAGACTCGCAAATGGCACAACGGCATTGACAGCAGTTAACAAAGCCACACCCACAACTGGCTGAGTTAGGAATTTAAACAAACTTGTATTAAGCATATTTACCTGAGACTCTGAAACTACAATCAATAATGTACTGTCTAAACATTTTTATTTGGACTATACCTAAGTATTCAAGTTCCCCGACACTCTTATTTTCCTCGAAAAGTGTCATTTTCCGGAGGAAATTTGTCTGTTGAATTTGAATTTTTAGTGAAGCTAATTTAAAGTTAAGCCAACTTGAATATAAAAATTCTAAAAAAATATTAGGGACTTCCGCAAATAAACCCAGTTGATACAATAAATTATCTGTTAATCAACAAGGCAGTGAAAAATAAAATTTTCTTATTAAAGTCAATTTAATTAAATTTAAACGGCGGTTTCAAATTTGCTGCGAGTACCAAAATTATGAACAAGTTCATTAATTAAATAAATACAAATCACCTTAACAAGAGATTGGAATTTTATTTTTTGTCGGTTGGCTTCAGAAAGATGAACTCAAAAAGGCATAAAATTTGGTTTTTGCTCCTCAAGCAAACCCAAAATTTACTATTTGGCAATAAGCAGGAAGACTAATTCAGTGAGTCATTTTTTCTTTGGATTTGTTGAATAAAAAACTCTTCTAGGGAGTAACGCGACAAGTTCATGGCAATAATTTTACCTTCCATGAGACGAAGACTGGCGAGAAAATCATAATAATCGTCTTGTAGTGTTCCTTGCCAGGAACCATCGGCTTCAAATCTGAGAGTGGGTATCCATTTTTTAAGAATTTCCCAGTCACCACCTTGACCTTTGACGTGATATGTGTTGTTTCTGCCTAAGAGTTCATTGAGGGAACCAGAGCAAATTAATTCACCTTGAGCGAGGATGGCAATGCGATCGCAAATCTGTTCTACTTCACTAAGAATGTGGCTGTTGAAAAAAATCGTCTTTCCAGCAGCTTTTAGCGCCAGGATAATTTCCCGCATTTGGTAGCGTCCTATAGGATCAAGGCCAGACATTGGTTCATCGAGAAAAACCAAATCTGGCTCGTTAATTAGCGCCTGTGCCATACCAACACGCTGTAGCATTCCTTTAGAATAGCGACGCAGCAGCTTTTTACGGGCATCGGCTTGGGATAAACCTACTAATTCCAGCAGTTGGGGAATGCGTTGGCGTTGGACACTTTGGGGAATTTGGAATAGTCCGGCGGCTAGCTGCAAAAATTCCCAGCCAGTGAGATAGTCATACAAATAAGGATTTTCTGGCAGATAGCCGATATGTTGCTTAACACTGCGATCGCCTATTGGCTTGCCCAATAATAATCCCCGTCCAGAGCTAGGGCGAATAATTCCTAGCAATAATTTTAAAAGGGTGGTTTTACCAGCACCGTTTGGCCCCAGTAACCCAAAGGTTTCGCCTTTATAAACTGTTAAAGAACAGTTTTTGAGACATACGACTTTTTGATTTAGCCAAAAACCAGTGCGATAGACTTTTCGCAACTCAGAAGTCAGGACTACTGGCGGAGTATCCGTCGGATTAAGTTGAGAATCAGGGTCATCTGCAACAGACTTCATCTCGGTTCAATTACTAATTACCAGCTTGGCACTAATTACAAGTTACCCGATAGGCTGATAATAACCATCACTAAGCTGTGTGTCAATTGTCGCAAACAGATTAGCTGAATTAACACTAAAAATATCAGTCCTGGTCAGTAACTATGATTAGCTTTACAAAACGCCTTTAGAACTGGGAATTAGACCAGCACGACGGGGGTCGATTTCCACCGCCAGCCGCGTTGCTCTTGCAAACGCCTTAAATGTTGCTTCAATGATGTGATGGGAATTAATGCCATCCAGTTGCCGGATGTGCAATGTCATTTGGCTATGGTTCACCAAAGCCACAAAAAATTCTCGCACCAGTTGAGTGTCATACGTTCCTACCCGCTGAGTAGGAATTTGCAAGCCGTAGCTGAGGTGAGGACGTCCAGAAAAGTCTAGCGCTACCTGAACTAAGGCTTCATCTAGTGGTGCAAGAAAATTACCAAAGCGGACAATGCCTTTTCTGTCGCCTAGTGCTTGGTTAAAAGCTTGCCCTAAAGTAATGCCTACATCTTCGTTGGTGTGATGGTCATCAATTTCCCAGTCTCCCTTGGCTTGGACATCTATATCAATCAGCCCGTGGGAGGCAATTTGATGCAACATGTGATCTAAAAAGGGAACGCCTGTTGCTGCCGTGCAAGTGCCTCTACCATCCAGGTTGATGGTAACTTGCACATTAGTTTCCCCAGTAGTGCGGTGAACAGTGGCAATCCGAGGGGTTTTAGTTGACTGGTCGTAGTTTGAATTAACTTGGCGATTGGTTGTTTGCATGGCGAGTGGAAAGAGTTAAAAGTTAAGAGTTAAGAGTTTAGGACTTACGCATTGACAGGAAAAACTAAATATGTGGTATGGATTTCAGCCATTAAACCTAGATTTTTCGACACTTTTTAGGCGATCGCTATTTATCAAAGGATGATTTCTAAAAGCCTGAAACGACGTATTCTCGTTGATGCACAAGATAATAAATTTGTACAGTGCGTAAGTCCTAGAGTTATGAATTTTTAACTCATAATTCCTAACTTTATCGCGTCACATTCCCATAATTTCATATCCTGCATCTACATATAGAATTTGTCCGGTAATGCCGCTAGACAAATCACTACATAAGAAAGCGGCAGTGTTGCCTACTTCTAGCTGAGTTACGGTGCGTCGTAGGGGAGCTACTTCTTCTACATGATGAATCATATCCAAAATCCCGCCCACTGCTGAAGATGCCAAAGTACGGATAGGGCCTGCGGAGATAGCATTCACGCGGATATTTTGTGGCCCTAGTTCAGCAGCCAAGTAACGCACACTCATTTCTAAGCCCGCCTTGGCAACTCCCATGACATTATAGTTAGGGATTGCTCTGACACCGCCTAAATAGGTCAAAGTGACGATACTACCTCCCTCTGTCATCAAAGGTTTAGCTGCACCACTTAACTGCACCAGCGAGTAGGTACTAATTTCTAAGGCGGTGTTGAAGCCAGAACGAGAGGTGTGACTAAAATCTCCAGTCAAATCGTCTTTGCTGGCAAAAGCAAGACAATGGATGAGGATATCTAACTTTCCCCACTGTTCGCGGATTGTCTCAAAGGTAGATTGAATCTGTTCATCATTTTGGACATTACAGGGAAGAAATAAGCTGGGGTTGAGAGGTTCTACCAATTCGGCAACTTTTTTCTCCATCTTGCCGCGTTCATCCGGCAGGTAGGTAATACCCAGGTTTGCTCCGGCTTTGTGCAGTTGTTGGGCGATGCCCCAAGCGATCGAGCGGTTATTGGCAATACCTGTAACAAGAGCATTTTTTCCAGTCAGATTTAGCATATAAATTGTTAATGCGATCGATCATCTAGGAGCATACTAGAATCTGAGGCACGTTTTGTCTTTGTTTTATACAGGATTTGCAAAAATGAATATTGGTAAGAGTGTTTGCTGTGACAAAAATCTTGATTTTTCCTAAAGATATTGTGAATATATCTTTATTTGTTCTTCAAAAAACCTTTTAAATACACCTATTGTAACTACTTATCAACAATTAATAGCTGAAAGGATCAACAATTATGTATCATTATAAACAAAGAGTTATGAAGAGATTAGTTTGAGTATAGGAAAGTACAGAAAGGTTGACGGTGCTTTATTCATTTTTCGGGTGTATTCTTAGGTAATTAGTTTTTGTTTTTCCGGCATTGGGTAGGGGAAGGGAGATGATCGTGACACAAGATAAAGCCCTAGCAAATGTATTTCGTCAGATGGCGACCGGGGCGTTTCCGCCAGTTGTGGAAACGTTTGAACGCAATAAAACGATCTTTTTTCCTGGCGATCCTGCCGAACGAGTTTATTTTCTTTTGAAAGGTGCTGTTAAACTTTCCAGGGTGTATGAGGCAGGAGAGGAAATAACGGTAGCGTTGCTGCGGGAAAATAGTGTTTTTGGTGTATTGTCATTGCTGACAGGCAATAAGTCGGATCGGTTTTACCATGCGGTTGCATTTACGCCTGTGGAATTACTGTCAGCACCAATTGAACAAGTGGAGCAAGCACTCAAGGAAAATCCAGAATTATCAATGTTAATGCTGCGAGGTCTGTCTTCGCGCATTTTACAAACGGAGATGATGATTGAAACTCTCGCTCACCGAGATATGGGTTCTAGGTTGGTGAGTTTTTTGCTAATTCTTTGTCGGGATTTTGGAGTTCCTTGTGCAGATGGGATCACAATTGATCTGAAGTTATCTCATCAAGCGATCGCAGAGGCAATTGGTTCAACTCGTGTTACCGTTACTAGGCTACTAGGGGATTTGCGTGAAAAAAAGATGATTTCTATCCACAAAAAGAAAATTACTGTGCACAAACCTGTTACCTTAAGTAGGCAATTCACATAAAATCAATTGGAGAAAGGGGAATCGGCGCGTGTTCTATTTTGAAAAATGACACTAATAGCTAGAGGTAAATCTAAAATTGAGTAATTTCTGCTATTGCCAATTTCCACTTCTTTCCAGACAATGCTTAAAAGTAGTAGGCTGTATCTGGAAGGATTTCGGTAGCTAAAGATGACCACCGGATACATCCTCATCGCAGCAATTTTAATCCTGGGAGGCGTAATTGCCACCGTGGGCGATCGCATCGGCACACGAGTTGGCAAAGCCCGCCTCTCACTTTTTAACCTTCGTCCAAAAAATACTGCTGTACTAGTAACTATTTTTACGGGCGGTTTGATTTCAGCATCAACCTTAGGAATTTTATTCGCTGCCGACGAAGGCTTGCGAAAGGGAGTCTTTGAATTAGAAGATATTCAAACAGACCTCAGACAGAAGCGGGAACAGCTAAAAACCGCAGAAACTCAGAAAAGTCAGGTAGAGAGTGAGCTAAACCAAGCAAGAATTGCCCAAGCACAAGCACAACAAGACTTGCAGCTAATCAATCAATCTTTGCAGGCGGCGAATGCCAAACAACGCCAAACACAAGCTCAGTTGAACCGCACCATTAGTCAACAAGCTCAAACTCAAACTCAACTCCAACGCACTCAAGACCAGCTAGAACAGGTTGTACCTCAATACCAAAAAGCTATAGCTGAATTGCAAAGCGTTTACAATCAGAGAAAGGAGCTACAGGCGGCAGTTGAACTACTGAAGACAGAACGTCAACGACTGTACGCTGAAGCTAAAAAAGCTATTGACGAAGCCAAAACAGCTATTGAAAAACGCGATCGCGAACTTGCTAATCGCCAAGAAACCATAGAAGTACGCGATCAAAAAATCTCCCAACTCGATCAATTGATTCAAAAGCGTAATGTAGAAGTCGCAGCGCGAGAGCAAGTAATTGCCAAACGGGAATCACGCCTCAAAGAATTGGAAGCACAACAGGAGCAACTAGAAATGGAAGTTGCCAGGTTGGAAAAATATTATCAGTCTTACCGCGACCTGCGTTTAGGTAAGCTGGCCTTAGTTCGCAGTCAAGTTCTAGCTGCTGCTGTAGTTCGTGTTACCCAAGCTGCTGCTGCTCGTCAGGCAGTGGTACAACTTTTACAAGAAGCCAATCGCAACGCCAACCTTAGATTAAGTGAGCCTGGGGCAAATCCTGCAAATGTAGAGCTACTGCGCGTAACCCAGGATAGGATTGACCAGTTGAGCAAGCAGATTGGCGATGGTCAAGAATACGTGGTGCGAATTTTCTCGGCTGGTAATTACGTTAGAGGAGAAAAGCAGATAGAATTTTTCGCCGATATAGCCCGCAATCAACTGGTTTTTTCGGGAGGCGCGGTATTGGCCACAACGACTGCTGATTCCAAAACCATGACATCCTATCAGTTACAGCAGCGACTGGAAATACTGATTTCTGCTTCCCAATTTCGGGCCCGTAATGCCGGAATTGTCGAAGATGTGCAAGTAGAAGGGACTTTTCTGCGCTTTGTCAGCCAATTAAGACAATACAATCAACCATTGGAGATTAAAGCGATCGCAGCAGAGGATACTTATACAGCCGGGCCATTGAGAGTAAAATTAGTGGCAATAGTCAACGGACAAATTATTTTTAGTACTTAAAAGATTATTTGCCCACTGTTATTAGTAAGATGTGAACTACCCCAACCTATAGACGGACGGGGCTTCCCTATTCATCGGGAATAGCCTCTAGGACTTCGTAGTTCTATTGGTCTGACATTCCCTCCAAGGGCAGAAGTCCTGATTCCCAAGACCCAAATCTTTTTCTTCTCCCTTGGCGCTAGCCTCTCCCTTTGGGAGAAGGGGAGACGCCAAGGGCGATGCAACATATACTTATTAGCTTGGTTTTCGCTTATGGCATTGATGGTCAAGATACTAAACTATAATACTCGAAAAATTGTTAAACATATTAAACAGCAGCCAAAATAGTTGCTGTGATTGCATTTCTTAATCTCTAATTCTTAATTTTTAATCTTTAATTTACTATGACTTTCCCGGAATTTTCACCAACGCAACCAGTCATATTGGGGTTTGATCCAGGTCGAGATAAGTGCGGTTTAGCGGTGATGGGACTGGATCGGCAATTGTATTATCATCAGGTCGTGCTAGCAAAAGAGGCGATCGCTACCATTGAGACACTGCGTCAAAAGTTTCCGATCTCTTTGATGGTGATGGGCGACCAAACTACAGCCAAGGAGTGGAGACAAAAATTATATCAGGAATTGACAGAACCGTTAAGTATTATTTTAGTGGATGAGCGCTACACAACCTTACAAGCACGCGATCGCTATTGGCAAATGTTCCCCCCTAAAGGGCTAATAAAGCTATTGCCACAAGGTCTGCGACAGCCACCAAGGCCGATAGATGACATTGTTGCCATCCTCTTAATCGAAAGATACTTAAATCGCCTCACTGAATCAACACTCAGCCAATTTTAGATTTTGAATTTTTGATTTTGGATTGAAGAAAAAATCTAAAATCTAAAATCCAAAATCCAAAATTGAATGGCTCCTAACTTTTAAAGTTCCGCCCGAATAGTAAAAGCATAATCTCCTCCAGGCTCTAGCTGATAATCTTGTTGCTCCAAAAATCGACCGAGGGGTTCTTTGATTAAGGCGCGGCCTTGGGAAGGCTTGACGGCAAGTTCTCCCCGGCGAAAATGCCACTGGAAATGCCACTCAAACTCACCTGCACTCACTTCACCCTCAAGGAAGCCGT
The DNA here is from genome assembly GCA_023522315.1 of Nostoc sp. CCCryo 231-06. Classification (GTDB taxonomy): domain Bacteria; phylum Cyanobacteriota; class Cyanobacteriia; order Cyanobacteriales; family Nostocaceae; genus Nostoc. Next base: position 27,849 of record JAHCSU010000554.1, on the reverse strand, counting down.
GTTGCCAGGATTGGCCGGTGATTCTGACATGGGCAATGGTTTCTGGCAGTCGTCTTTTAGCACTCACAATGCTTTATGTCAAGTGTAGAATAACAGCCGATCATGTAGGCTTTTTATTTTATTTACCAAAATAGCTTAAATAGATAAACTGACAAAGTGAGTATTTGTAGTTGAGCAAGAATTGTACTAATCGAGGATGCTGTAAAATTTCAGTTAAAAGTGACTCAAACTTACTTAATCTCGGCTTTCCGTGTCTGTATAGCAATCCTAAATCATTCATGAGAAACAAGATCCCCAATTTTATCGGCTAAAGTCAGCGATCTGTGACTTTCGTCTATGAACACACTGGTAAGTAGTGCGGGTAATTTTTATTAAGATTTTAGGAATGATTGTATCCTAGAAACTGCATATCTGATACTCCTTTCATCAGTATATTGTGGGTTAATTGGAATTTCCTTGAAGAATTTAACTACAATTACAGCCCGATAAAGCTTAGAGTATTTAAATTGCTTTTCTTGGATATCGAAACTCATAATATTCTCTAGTGGATGTTCGATAACTTCGTTGACACGCAAACTTTTACGTTCGATAAATACCTTATTGATACTTTTATAAAAGGTACAGGTAGTTACAGGGGATGTTGCAAAAAAAGCAGCGTAGTTTACCGCCGTAGGCATCGCCATAATAATCAATGTAAATAAACTTAAGAAAAATAGATAATTATGCTGATTCTGCTGCACTAATAAAGAAGTTTGCCCAGAGTTGATAAAATCGTTGATTTTCAAGGCAACTTCCTGATTTTCTTCATAGCTAACATGTGATAGCAGGGTAAAGTCTCGAAATGGAGTGACAATCATAACTTGATAGGTTTTGCTCCCTTTGCTACCAGTCTTTGTAAGAACGTATGCTTCCTGGAGATCAAACATTTTGAGTTTCTCGCTACTTCCTAACAAATTAAACCGCTTCAACTCACAGTTAAGTTGGTTTGGTGAGATGCGATCGCAAGTTATTCTAACTGAAGCAGACTCAAAAAATAAGCAGTAAATCAAAAAGCTTAAACATACAGTAAAAAGGCACCACCCGATGAACCAATATCTGAGTGGTTGATGCTTTAGCTGTAATCTGGTACGAGTTTCCTCTACAATTTTCATCAGTGTTTGTGTATAGAATACTTAGCCCTTGAGTAGAGTATTCCCTTGTTAATCCATTCACTGATCAGCAAGTCTAAGTACTAGGGAGGATTTATGATGAATTGCTAAACAAGCTTTACCTAGCTGGTAGATAATTGGGGCAGAAAGTTAGAGCGAGAAGCATGGAAACCAAACAGCTAGGAAAAACTGGTATCTTTGTAAGTGCGATCGGTTTGGGTGGTATGCCCATGTCAATTTCTAATCGCCCTCCCGAATCGGAATCAATCCAAGTTATTCATCGGGCCTTGGATCTGGGTATTACATTTATTGACACTGCCGACTCTTACTGCAAAGATGAGTCAGATAAGCACCACAACGAGCGGCTAATTCACAAGGCGCTTACTAGTTACAAAGGCGATGTTAGCCAAGTAATTGTGGCAACTAAGGGCGGGTTGATGCGTCCCAATGGAAATTGGACAAGCAACGGCAATCCAGAACATTTACGCCAAACAATTCGAGTTAGTTTTGAAGCGTTAGGTGGTGCTAAACCCATCGATGTTTGGCAATATCATTCCCCCGATTCTAATTACACAATCGAAGAATCCCTTGCGCCAGTTAAAGAAGCAGTCGAGGCAGGTTTAATTCGGTTAGTGGGAGTTTCTAACTTTTCCGTTGAACAAATTAAGCGATCGCGGGATGTTGTGGATATTGTCTCGGTGCAGAATCAATACAGCCCTTGGCAACGACAGCCAGAAAATGACAGCGTGTTGAAGTATTGCGAACAACAAGGATTGACGTTTTTGCCTTGGAGTCCCTTTGGTGGTAGGCGTCGTCATCAGGATTTACAAGATATCCCTGCGATCGCTAACTTAGCTAAAGAAAAAGGCGTGTCGGTATATAATATCGTCTTGGCGTGGTTGCGTTCCAAGTCGCCTGCTATTTTACCAATTCCTGGTGCTAGCAAGGTTTCTAGCATTGAAGACTCAGCACAAGCTATCAATGTGAAACTATCTGATGAAGAAGTGCAAAAAATCGATCGGGCAACTTAATCATTCCAAGCGATTCTTACTTCGCTGTAATACAGTCTGAACCTCATCCCCAACCCTGATGTATCGAGATGTTTAGTCTCATCCAATACTTTGGGGTTGAATATATAGTAAGGAAAAGCGATCGCTTCTACATTGACTCCAACGGCGGAACCTCGAAGTCATTAAACGAGGAAACATTGTAAGACGAAGCAGCTATTGCTTTCACCAGCTTACTGTCGAGAGTCAGCAAAGTAGGACATATCTGCTGTGAAACTGCAACATAAGAGCTATTGTAGGCGGAGATTTCATAATTTAATGCGATCGCACTTTTACTTTTTCAGTTCGTATAGTCAAATTGTGCCAGTTTTTAGATGAAAAACCAGGAGTAGCACGAACCCTTGCTCAACAGTTGTTAAGGTCAGGAACATCGATTGGAGCTAATGTAGAAGAAGCACAAGCTGCTCAAAGCAAAGCAGATTTTATCAGCAAGCTCATGATTGCACTAAAAGAATCCCGTGAAACCCGGTATTGGTTAAGATTGCTTATTGCTTCCGAAATAGTACCTCAAGAAAAAATTAGTCAACTCCAATCCGAAGCCGAAGAACTAACCAAAATTCTTGGTGCTATCATTATCTCCACCTAACCTCATCCCCCTCAATTTTTAATTTTCAATTTTTAATTCCTCAACGGAGAGGGGGAGATTCGAACTCCCGGAGGTTTTAGCCTCATCCGATTTCAAGTCGGACGCAATCGACCACTCTGCCACCTCTCCAGTAAATCTGTCAAACTTGTGCATATCCTACTTTCAGACCCTATTCAGGCGCTTTTGTTGGTTAGCACTAAAGCTGACAGATAATACTATACCCTATCATCTACGCAGATTGCACTACTGGATGCGAATGTCTACGACAGGAGATGCGATCGCTCATACAAAATTTCCTCCTTAGCAACCTGAAAGTCATTGCCCACCCAAACTAGGGAAACTTGCGAAACCACACCCGCCTCTAGGGAAACAATGGAAAAGTTACGCAACTTCTCGCCACCATCTTCCACAATCCTGGGGACACTAGCCGCATTTAAGTAAATTGTCCCCTCTGGACTTCTAAAGATGGGCTTGCGCTGCACCTTCTTGGTATGGCGTAAATCTCGGTGCATGTGACCAAATGTCACCAGAGGAATGGTTTTACCAGCAGTTAAGGCTTGAGAAATCGCCTCGCCCAAATCTGGATCGCCAAAGTCTCCACCAATTGGATGCCAGTCTTTGCCGCAAGGGTCTTCGGGGCGATCGCCTAACCCACTAGGCCCATTGTGACCCAAAAATATAATTGTCTCGTAAGCGGCGCTTTTAACAGCTTTCACGATGCGATCGGCGGATTCTTCCAAACTCGTCACACCGTAACGTTCTTTACAGATTTCCGCGAATTTCCACTCTGGGCCACCCCAGGTAAAGGGACGACCCCCCACTACAGTTAAATTCCAAGCGGGAAAATCCAGCTTACCGTAACCGACATGGGACGAACCTAATAAATCGAGTTGTTCCTGTACCCAGTCTTCCTTAGAGCGGTCATAAGGAGCCTTTTTGCGTCCCCATTCGGTGGCGGTGTACCAGGCATCGTGGTTGCCCATTACGGCTGCTTTGGGAATATCGAGAGAGGCGATCGCTCTGACCACTTCCACCGATTCATTGCCAAAATCCCCGACAAACAGCACTAAGTCAACACCCAAATGCTTGAGTGCAACGCCATCTTCCACTTCCCATTGGTCGTGAATATCTCCAACTACAGCAATTTTGAGGTTTATCGATTGAGTTTTCTGACTGGTCATGCCACTTTCCTTGCCGTCTATCTCCAGGATATGAAACTCAGCCCGATTTGGACACAACCCCAAAATATCAACCGCCCACTATTTTTGGTAAAAACTACTATAATTGAATCCACAGGACATACATTTGCAACATAAAGCACCCTTAAACTGTGTTTACCACTGCACTAGCTCAACGAGAAAACACCCAACTGGGTGAACTACCACTAGATTTATTTGCCGCTATTCAGAGTCTCAAAAAAGAACTCAACGCTGTTATCCTGGCGCATTATTATCAAGAGCCAGATATTCAGGATATTGCAGACTTTATTGGGGATTCATTACAACTAGCCAAAGCCGCCGAAAAAACCAATGCGGATGTAATTGTCTTTGCTGGTGTTCACTTCATGGCAGAAACAGCAAAGATACTTAATCCCGATAAATTAGTACTTTTACCAGATTTGAATGCTGGTTGTTCTTTAGCAGACAGTTGTCCACCAGATGAGTTTGCAGCTTTTAAAGCAGCGCATCCAGATCATTTGGTGGTGTCTTACATCAACTGTTCTGCTGATATCAAGGCGATGAGCGATATTATTTGTACTAGCTCCAACGCTGTGAAAATTGTGCAGCAGATACCGAAAGAACAGCCGATTATTTTTGCCCCAGATCGGAATTTGGGGCGGTATGTCATGGAACAGACGGGACGAGATTTGGTGCTATGGCAAGGTAGCTGTGTTGTCCATGAAACCTTCTCGGAAAAGAAAATTGTCCAGTTAAAAATTGCCCACCCCGAAGCAGAGGCGATCGCACACCCAGAATGTGAAAGTAGTGTATTGCGCCACGCCAGCTTTATCGGCTCCACGGCAGCTTTACTCAACTATTGTCAAAACAGCCCCACCAAAGAATTTATTGTTGCTACGGAGCCGGGAATCATTCACCAAATGCAAAAACTAGCTCCTGACAAGCATTTTATTCCTGCACCGCCGATGAATAATTGCGCTTGTAATGAATGTCCGTTTATGCGATTAAACACCTTAGAAAAGCTCTACTGGGCAATGAAAAATCGTACTCCTGAAATTACCATGTCAGAAGATATTCGCCTTGCTGCACTGCGACCAATGCAACGAATGCTAGAGATGAGCCTGTAACCAGTTTTTATCCAGATGGTAGAGACGCAGTTTTATTGCGATCTCTACCCACAAGTTATTTTTTCTAAGCACTTGCTATTTATAAAACATGGTGCTAAGATTTTTAATCGTGAGACAAATCGGGTCGGTGTCCGAGTGGTTAATGGAGACGGACTGTAAATCCGTTGGCTAGCGCCTACGCTGGTTCAAATCCAGCCCGGCCCACCACTTGCGAAGTTATAAGTTATAATGACTGGGTAAAGAGCAAAGCTCCCAGCATTGTAACTTCTAGCTGAAAAATCGAAATCATATTTCGCCCGTGTGGCTCAGTGGTAGAGCACACCCTTGGTAAGGGTGAGGTCACGAGTTCAATCCTCGTCACGGGCTTTTTAAATTTATACAATAATCAACGTAAAATCAAGGGTTTCAGGCTTCTAAAGGAATTAAGATGTTGAAATGCTAAGTTTTTTACTTGTATTTGTGACTATTCTGACTATGATTTTGACTATGATTTGGCTATCAGCACAGAATTTTGGCTATCAACTTGTTTTTTGACTATGATTTGACTATGATTTTTATAGAGCAAATTATTTTAATAGTCAAAGCCAGTGGACAGAACACAAAAGGCATCTAAAGGAACAGTAAGTGTTGAATCATTTCAAAGTCGATTACGTCTAAGACTGCCAAGACAACTTTACGAAGGTACACAAAAGTATCTGACCCTGAATTTAGCTGATACACCAGCAAATCGTCAGCTAGCAGAACAAAAAGCACATCAGATAGAGTTAGACATCTTATCTGGTAGCTTCGATGAAACACTGGCTAAGTACAAGCCACACAGACATTTATCTATAGTTACTCCTGGCGAACAGCAGAAGGTATTAACAATTTCAGACCTATGGGATAGGTACATTAATTACAAGCGCCAATCTCTAAAACCTAGAACACTGGATAAACTAGCTGTACTAGAAAAACATATTAAACGCTGTCCATATCAAGATTTGGATGAGGGTATAAAAATCAGACTTGCATTGTTGCAACAAACAACTAACTCACAAGCCAAAGATGTACTCATGTATCTTTCAGCAGCTTGTAAATGGGGAATGAAATATGGTTTAGTAACTTTTAATCCTTTTGAAGGGATGTACAACAAGCTTCCCAAGCATAAGTGGCAGGATAATTCACAACCTAACGCCTTCAGTGAAGAAGAGAAGGAAAAAATAATTCAGGCTTTTAAAAATCACAAATCATCTAAAGGTATAGGCTACAGTCATTACTCATCATTTGTGGAGTTTTTGTTTTTAACAGGATGCCGACCATCAGAAGCTATCGGTCTGCAATGGAAGCATATTACGCTTGATTGTTCTCAAATTACTTTTGACAGCGCATTAGTTCAGGTGGGAAATGGTGAAAGGGTGAGGGTTAATGGCTCTAAGAACAATAAAAAGCGTGTTTTTAACTGTAACCAACGACTACAAGAATTAATTTTAGAAATCAAACCAGAACATCTTGAGCCTGAATCTTTAATATTTCCATCACCAGAAGGAGTATCAATACATTACAGAAACTTTTCACGTCGAGCTTGGGATAAAATTGTAGACCCATTAGTAGAACGTAAAACCACACCATATTCGTGTCGTGATACTTTCATATCTGAGCAAATTGCTAAAGGTGTTCCTACTGCCGTAGTTGCAAAATGGTGTGATAATTCGGTGGATGTTATAGAACAAAAATATCTTGATACTAAACTTTTAGAGCAACTTAAACCGCTTTAGTATATTCAATGTTCAGAAATTGCATACACTTGGTAAAGTTGAGATTATAAGTAGAATCCTCGTCACGATATTTTTAAGTTAGTAAAGATTAAAATTTTTATTCACGAGCTTGAGAGGTACTCATAACTTTGGCAGGTTACAAAACTTTACAGCCTTGTTTTAATGTACCGAGTCCCAAAATAATGCTATTAATAAGTTTCTATAATTTTGTATGTACTGAAAAATGAGTTTAAGTATTTCCTCAGAGATATCCACACTTTCAGACCAGAATCAATCTGCTCCGAATTTAGACGAGTGGCGCAATAAAATTATCCTTGGCGACTGTTTGGATAATCTACGAACTATGCCTCCTAATATTGTTGATCTTATTGTCACCTCGCCTCCATATGCTGATAGTAGAAAAAATACGTATGGAGGGGTTCATCCTGATAAATATGTGGAGTGGTTTTTACCTATATCTCAGGAATTGAAACGAGTTTTAAAGGATGATGGAACATTTATATTAAACATCAAAGAAAGAGTAGTTAATAGCGAACGCCACACGTATGTTTTAGAACTCATACTGGAGATGAAAAAACAAGGTTGGTTATGGACAGAAGAATTTATGTGGCATAAGAAAAATTGTTTTCCTGGTAAATGGTCAAATCGTTTTCGTGATTCTTGGGAGAGATGTTTACAGTTGAATAAGCAAAAAAAATTTAATATGTACCAAGAGTCAGTAATGGTTCCAATGGGTGATTGGGCTAAGTCACGACTGAAAAACTTGAGTGAAACAGATAAAAGGCGGGATAACTCAAAAGTTGGTAGTCCTTTTGGTAAAAAAGTTGCAAATTGGGTAGGTCGTGATTTGGTATATCCCACAAATGTTTTACATCTAGCAACAGAATGTAACAACAAGAGTCACAGTGCTGCTTTTCCTAAAGAACTTCCTTCATGGTTCATAAAATTATTTACTAAAGAAGGGGATTTAGTGCTTGATCCGTTTGTTGGGTCTGGTACTACGTGTGTAGTTGCAACAGAACTAAATAGAGAATATATTGGTATAGAAATAAAATCAGATTACTATGATTTAGCAATAACAGAGGTAAATGCTGTCAATAAGAGTGCTACCCAACTGAAATTACTATGAATAATTCTCTTTACCACAATTACTATGATTATCTTTCAGAGGAAGTTGTTACTCCCTTTTATAACAATAGACTTAATAGCCTAAATAAATTACGTTTAAAAGATGTTTTGAAGCGGAAAAATCCTTATTTATTTAAAGCTAAAAATATTGAATTAGCTGGAGATTTAGTAAAAAGTATTGTCGATGCTTTTCTATCTTCACAAGAAGAAACAATGTTTGGCAATTTACTAGAAGGATTTGCTATCTATATATCTCAAACTTTACATAATGGTTTCAAATCTAGTTTTAAAAGTGTAGACTTAGAATTTGAAAAAGATGGGATTTATTATATAGTAGGAATTAAATCTGGAACTAGCTGGGCTAATTCTGACCAGATAACAGCTATGAGAAATAATTTTAAAATCGCAAAACAAAATTTAAGACGAAAAGGTATTATCAGTGAAATTATTGCAGTAAATGGTTGCATGTATGGAAGAGAAACTGTACATTTAAAAACTAATATAGATATTGATAAAGTTTATTATAAATATGCTGGTCAGGATTTTTGGTACTTTATATCTAATGATGATAATCTTTATCAAGAAATAATTGTGCCAATTGATGAAAAAGCAAAAGAGAGAGATGAAAAATTTAAATCTGCATATTCTGCAAAAGTTAATGAAATGACTCAAGACTTTATACTCAATTTTATGAAAAACAATCAAATTGATTGGGTTAAATTAATTGATTATGTATCCAAAAGAGGAAAAGTTGAACTAGATAACTCTATACAAACTAGTTTATTTTGATTTTGTGGTAAAAGTAGTGAGACTTCTGTACTCTATTTTGATTTCTTTTCAAGACTCTACTTTTTCATAAGCCTTCTTCACCCAATATCCTCTAGGTGGCTTTTCTACCCCATAAGCCTTACACCACTTTTCTACAGCCTTATCAGACACGCCAAAATCTCTGCCAATTTGTGCTGTTGGTTTTTCCCAAACTAGTTTTCCTAGTTCTTCTTTTGATGGTCTTTCAACTTTTCTGGTATGAATTCTAGAGTCTGGGTTAACCTTTCTAGTTGTTAAGTCAACGCCAAACTCCTTGTAGGTTCGCTTAAGTGCTACTTCAGTTAAATCTGTAAAATCTTCCCACCAATAAAAAGGATTGGGTGATTTAGGTGGCGTTGTCCTAATACCGCAACCGCCAAACTTGATTGATGGATATACTACTTTGTTTATATCTGGCAAATAAAGGCCATAGAAATCAAAGTCATCAGATTTGTACTTTTTCTCATGACAACCATTCTTGTCTGCCCAATTGCTTTTATTTTTCAGTGTGCCATCACAACTGTATTTAGCTTGAATTCTGTAACATTTGCCATCTTTGTAGGCAATCAAATCAAAGGGTGCATGTTCAGTTACTACTGGTACAAAAACTGAATATTCTTTCTCGACTAAATCTGCTATCACTTTAGCAGCTGCTAGATCACCCTTATCTTTAGTATGGTGCATTTATATGAACTCTTAAGCCTATTTCGTAAATTACCATGAAAAGGCTTCTTTAGGGTTCGTATTAAGTTAAAACGGGCGCGGCAGGGTTCGAACCTGCGACCAACGGATTAGAAATCCGTGGCTCTATCCACTGAGCTACGCGCCCAACATAAATTAATGGCTCCTCAAGGAGTCACCTACACTATTATATCGTCTTCACCTACCAAGAAGCAATCAAAAATTGCAGATTTACCACTAGCAAGGCTAAGATGCTAGTCGCTAGTTAGTTAATCTACACCGAAAACGAAACAGATGGAGTATTGGTTTAGATATTTTGAGTTGTCAAAGGGTTATTTGCCTGTTAACGCCAACGCCCTCTGGGCGGCTACCTTCGGGAAGTGTCTGGCGATCGCTAGGCTCATTTCCACAGTATGCTAGGTAATTTCAGCCTTGGCGATGCTGCCAAATGCCATTATATATTCCATATTAAGAGTGCCCCTGTGAGGAGTTATTTGCTAGTGCCATGTTTATTCTCAAACGGCAGGATGTTGAAATATCAAGCATTCAGCACCCAAAAAAGGATCAGCAAGTGCCGATTCTCAGTTATCAAGGGCAGACTTTTCGCTTAATTAGCGTATTCAAAGCTAGTCAAGAAGAAGAAGCTAGAGCCTTATGGAGAGAATTGACGGATCACCGAGGTAAAGCCTGTGTTTTACTAGAAGAACCCGAACGCTTTAGTGTTTGGGGTAAAATCCGTTTAGAGCAACTGGGTAGTGACACAGGTGGTCATGGCAAAACGGCGATTTTAATCCAAGCCAGTATTTTGCTGTTGCAGGGTGTTTCTATCGACATTGAAGAGTTTTTAGGTGCTAGGCAAGCTGCATTATTTGAAAAAGATATTGCGGAAGTGTTCAAGCAGAAACAATTTCCCCAAGCATCAACCCTTGAAGCAGTGAAATATTTGGTATCTACTAATCCGTTACCGACAGCCAAAATACCTGATTGGCAAGAAAATCATGTAGTAATCCTGTTACAAGAACTGCATCGATTAGGAAAGGGCTATTTTGGCAACGCTAATTTTACCAAACAAGTGATTTATAAGCTAGAAGATATGCCAGAAGCCGAGCGATCGCTATTTATCACTTGGCTAAACCAATCGCCGCTGGGTAAACTATGGCAGTAGCATGGAAATTCTTTAACAAAATTCCTGCCACTGGCACTTGCTTTTGGTGTCCGATTGTGCATTTCATAGCAGACACACTGCTAGATATACAGTCCTTTAACTCAAAATACTGCCAGAGTGCATCTACATAGTCAAGTTTTATGAATAACTCTTACGAGAATTCGTTCCTTTCTAAATCAATTTTCACCACTCAGAACATTGTCTTAGCTAATATTGGCTGGGCCGTACTCGCACTGCTATACTTTTTGTTATTTAGTGCCAAAGTTCCCGGAGCAGATGGCATAGAAAGCCGGGCCGAGTGGTATGTGATTGGCACAAATATTTTTGAAGCTTTAGCTTATTTGGCTGCCGGTATCTTATGCTTGAGGAACTGGCTGAGTCCGCAAATCGTCAGTGGTCGAAATGTTTGGCTCTTGATTGGCTTAGGTATGCTTTCCTATTTCGTTGGGGGGATAATTTTCGGCTACACCGAAATAGTTTTAAAAGATGAACCAGATGTGTCTGTAGGCGATATATTTTTTGTACTTAGTTATCTATTACTTGGCGCAGGCATGATTTTAGCTGTGGCTTCCAGGCGAATCAATCTGGAAAAATGGCAGTGGCTAATTGTGTTGGCAATTGCTGTGTTTGGTAGTATGTTGGCATGGTGGATTTCTATGCAACAGGAAAAACCCTCAGAACTGCTAATTGCTATTTTGAATTGGTTTTACGTAGTTAGCGATGTGGTTCTGTTAATTATTGCTACCACTCTGCTGTTAGCCTTTTGGGGGGGGAAGAGTTTCCCAGTCTTGGCGAATGATTGCCGCGGCGGCCTTTTCGCTTTACATTGCAGATATGTGGTTTAAATATGCCCAAGGCCCCAATTATCAAAGTGGGGAGATATTAGAAGTGTTTTGGGTGTTTAGTGGAGTGTTATTTGGTATGGGCGCTGTTTTAGAATATGACGCATCACTAAGAAGAACGCGCCGTACCAGTGGACGAAAACGAGCTTAGTAAAGATTTTTGGTATCTACCGTGAGAAAATTAACAGACTCTGACAAGCAAGAAATTCTTAAGTTATATCGAGAGACTGCCGAAACAACCTCAACTTTGGCAGACCGCTATGGTGTGAGTAATTCGACAATTAGTCGCCTGCTCAAAAGCACTTTGCCAGAAGATGAGTATGAATACTTAGTCTCTTTAAAGCGGGCTGCGAGAACTCCTGAGGGTAGGGCGCAGGTAAGCTACGAGCAGTTACCGCTAGTGATTCAACCAGAGCCGGAGATAGAAGTTCCAGCCATCATCGAAAGCCCACCTGTGGAAGTGCCAAAGGTTGAGCCACTACCACGTCGGGTAATTCATGTAGAGCAGGAACTTTACTCAGAGGAAACGGCAGAGTCAATCGCTGCTAGTAGACGGGTGCGGCGACGCCCCTCGGCGACGGAAAAACCCAAGCTCCGAGTCACAGAGAAATTAGAAACTCCAGAGCCAAAGCCGCCGGAAATAGTCAGCATCTCCATTCCACCGCTAAAAAATGAGCATCCAGGAGCGGCTGTCATCGCGCAGATGCTGGGCGAAGATTTGCTCGACGAATCAGAGGATTTGGACGATTTAGAAGATGATGATTTAGAAGATGACGATTTTGAGGAAGAAGACTTTGATGACGATGAACTGGATGATGAAAGGCCGTTAGTCACAAAAAGAAGACCAGGTGAAGCATCAGTTCAAGTTTTACCTCTGTCAATAGCCAATTTGCCTAAAACTTGCTATTTGGTAATTGACCGTTCCTCAGAATTAATTACCCGTCCTCTCAAAGACTTTGGTGATTTGGGGCAAATTCCCAGCCTGGAAACCCAGCAAAGAACTCTGCCGGTATTTGATAACCATCGCGTCGCCAAGCGCTTTTCTACGAAGCGCGATCGCGTGATTAAAGTTCCTGATAGTAAAATGCTCCATAAGGCTCGGACTCATTTGCAAGCTAAGGGCATCACCCGACTGCTAATTGATGGTCAGGTGTACTCCTTGTCTGCGACGGTTTAGAGGTCATGGAGACACCTGCGGGCTATGGTGTGGTATTGGTGACAGCTGGCAACATGCAGGAGGTGAGACAGCGCGGTCTTGGGGGTTTCCCCCATGAGCGACTGCGAACCCGGAGGGCAGAAGCAATTGCAAATGCCCTTGTGGAATCTAAACTTGCGGCTTGTGTGAGTCTGTTATCAATCCACTCAATTTACACCTGGCAAGGGGAACTGCATAAAGACCAAGAATGGCAATTAGTGATTAAAACTGATTTGGCGCAATTTCCGGCAATGGAGGCCAAAATTAAGGAATTGCACTCCTATGAAGTGCCAGAAATTATTGCTTTACCAATTGTTGCCGGTTCTCAAGCCTACTTGCAGTGGATTTCTCAGCAAGTTAAAAGTAAAGAGTGAGGAGTAAGGATTTTCATAACTCCTCACTCTTTACTCTCAACTAATAACTCTAAGTACAGCTTTGCGTAAAATCGTGGTAATTGAGGGTTTAAATTTAAACGTATAGGCGCTTCTCTACGAGACGCTACGCGTAGCTTCCCCGGAGGGGTACGCCTTCCCGCAGGGTAGGAGCGCAGGCAATACGGTTCGGTTAAACCCAAAAAATAAAAATGTGTAGGTTGGGTTGAGGAACGAAACCCAACATTTTGCGGCGTTTGTTGGGTTTCGCAAAGCTTCAACCCAACCTACAATATTCTTAACCGAACCGTATTAGGAGCGCAGGGGTAAGCGCAGAGGGACGCAAAGAATTAATGAAATGTTGTACTAAGCGTAAACAGCCCTTGCAAAACGCTCTGCCAAGTAAATAATGTCTTGTCTACGAGCAATTTGGTTCATCCATTGTTTGGGAATATTTTCCACCCCGTAGTAAATTCCCGCTAACCCACCGGTGACGGCGGCGGTTGTATCGGTATCTCCGCCTAAGTTGACAGCTTTTAGTACCGCCTCAGAATAAGACGAGCTATTTAATAAACACCACAGGGATGATTCTAAGGTATCAATCACATAGCCACCAGAATTAATCTCTTCCACTGGTATCTTGGCAATCTCACCACTGAAAACTCTGCCAAAATGGGGCTTCTCTAACAAAAATTCTCGGACAGAATAAATTGTTTGGATATCTTGCAGTGCTTGTAAATAAGCTGTCTGGAGGTCAGCCCCTTCCAAGAGCGCCACTGCAATGCTAATATAAATGCCACAGGCCATTTGCGATCGCGCATGAGCATGGGTAATCGCCGAAACATCATGCACCCGCGCCAGCAATTCGCCTAAAGTGAAGTTTCTGTGACAATAAGCCATCGGCAAGATTCTCATCAATGAACCATTGCCATTACTATTTTCAACCTTACCACCCGCCTGATGGGGAACAACTCCCTGTTTTAGGCGCATAATTGCTGTGTGGGTAGTTTGACCAATATCAAAGACATCGCCACGGGGAGTCCAGTAAGCCTCCTTGTACCAGCGCCAGAAGGAATTAGCTATAGCATCTAACGCATACCCCCTACAAAGGCATTCTGCCAAGCAAAAGCTTAAGGAACTGTCATCTGACCAAGTTCCAGGTGGTTGATTCCATGTGCCATAACCCTGCATCGTTGTCACTGGAGATTTTACTCGTTCAGCGCGGCTAGTAAACTCCATCGGCACACCCAACGCATCACCGACACATAAACCCATCAAACCAGACAACGTTTTTGTAGCGGTTAGCATTATTCAATCTCCACAAGAATTGCTCAAAATTAACTTTATAGATTCCCTCTATAGCTTGTTGCAACGGATGCTACAGCCTACTTTTCATCATCTGTGAAAAGCTCGGCAAAAAATTGTTAATCGGGTATTTTTTTACCATATCTCGACTTAGTTTTAGTTCCAAATATTGTGCCAGTTTGAAAAGCGTCTATTTTTGGAACAAAGAACCCAGATGAAAAGACATTGAATGTAATTATAACAGCTTATTTATGATTTTTAGGGATAGTTAACCTGTAAGGGTTATGCATCAATAGCAACATTCATTTAATAAAATCTGGGAAACATTTGGAACATTCTCACACAATTTTCGACTTGGAATATACAAGTAAAAAATACAAAATTTGGTAAAAATTATGAAGCGCTTACTCAAGTCTTTCATGACAATTTCTGCATTGTCTTCTTTAATAATTGCTCCTCTTGTTCTATCAGCTGGTCAAGCTTCTGCTGAAACCAAAAAAGGTACTGATGCTAGCTATGTTGGTGCTGGTGTTGCAGGTGGCGTTACCAGTGGCGGACAAGGTATCAACGATGATGCCACATTTGGTGGTAATGTCACAGGTCGCGTGAAATTAGGAACTACGCCATTTTCTGTACGCGGTAATGTCCTTTGGAGTGATAAAACAAGTGCCATTATCCCAGAACTTTCTGTGGATGTGCCCATCGCTAATAGAACTAATGCCTATTTTACTGGTGGTTATTCTTTTGTAGAAAAAGATGGCTCACCAACTCCTATAGGTAACAGAGATTCTGTAGTGGTAGGTGCTGGTGTTGAATCGGAAGTTGCTAACAATTTCCTCGTCTACACTAATGCCAAAGTAGGACTTGGTGCTTACCAAAATAGCGATACTCCTGCTGTTAGCATCAATGGTGGTATTGGTTATCGCTTCAAATAAAAGATTATTGAGTCCTCAGTCAGTTTATACTTTACTTAGTACTCAGGACTCAGCACGGGCTAAACGCCCCGCTACCGCTAACAAAACTCACTACTCCAAAAAGCTGGTTTTGCTAAGTATTACATCACTGACAAAGCCAGCTTTTGCCGTGGTAAAATTAAACTATTCCTCATTATTCCGGCCGGATTACCGGGGATAAAGTAGCCGAAGAGTGCTGATTCGGCGTCTACGTAATGCTTTATTGAGAATACTATACAAGTCTAATGGTTAAATCTGCTCCTTCCCCCATCGCAACCCGTAAGCCTTCCAAAGTAGAAGGAATCAAGGAAAATAGTAATTTTTTGCGTGAACCTGTAGCAACTGAAATCCTTCAAGACACTACGCATTTTACCGAAAATGCGGTGCAGCTTTTGAAGTTTCATGGTTCTTACCAGCAGGATAACCGCGACAACCGCACCAAGGGACAGGAAAAAGATTACCAGTTCATGCTGCGGACAAAAAATCCAGGTGGTTTAGTACCGCCGCAGCTGTATCTGGCTTTAGATAAAATAGCTGATGAGTATGGGAACCACACGTTACGAGTAACTACCCGTCAAGGTTTCCAACTGCACGGTATTTTAAAGAAGAATCTTAAGACATCAATCGCTACAATTGTCAACAATCTGGGTTCGACTTTGGGAGCTTGTGGCGACATCAACCGCAACGTGATGGCACCACCAGCCCCCTTTAAGAATCGCCCAGAGTATCAGTATGCTTGGGAGTATGCCCAAAATATTGCTGACTTGCTGACAGCCCAAAGCGGTGCTTATTACGAAATTTGGTTAGATGGGGAAAAAGCAATTAGTGCAGAAGAAGACCCAGAGGTGAAGGCGGCGCGACAACGCAATGGGAATGGCACTATTATCCATGACAACGAAGAACCGATTTATGGCACGTACTATATGCCGCGCAAGTTCAAAATTTGCGTGACGGTGCCAGGGGATAATTCGATTGATTTGTATTCTCAAGACCTGACGTTGGTAGTGATTACCAATAAGAAGAAGCAATTAGAAGGATTTAATATTTTTGCTGGTGGTGGTTTAGGTAGAACCCACGGTAAAGAAGAAACTTTCGCTAGGTTAGCAGATCCCATCGGTTATGTGGCGAAGGATGACGTTTACGACATTGTGAAAGCGATTGTTGCTACCCAGAGAGATTATGGCGATCGCACCGATCGTCGTCATGCCAGGTTAAAATATTTAATCAACGATTGGGGCGTAGATAAATTCCGCACTCAAGTTGAAGAATATTTCGGTAAATCAATTGAAGCCTTCAAACCACTGCCAGAGTTTAAATATTACGACTTCCTCGGCTGGAACGAACAAGGTGATGGCAAGCTATTTTTAGGAATTTCCATTGACAATGGTCGAATCAAGGATGAAGGTTCGTTTCAACTGAAAACCGCTTTGCGAGAAATTGTCGAGCAGTTCAACTTGTCCATCCGTCTGAGTGCCAACCACAACCTGATTTTTTACGATATAGAACCAGATAGCAAGCAAGCTATTCAAGACATTCTCAGCCGTCACGGTGTCGGAGACGACCCTAGTAAAATAGAACCTCTAGTGCGGTATGCAATGGCTTGTCCTGCTTTGCCCACTTGCGGCTTGGCAATCACAGAATCAGAACGGGCAATACCAGGTATTTTGGAGCGGGTTCGCGCCCTGTTAGATAAAATAGGTTTACAAAATGAACATTTTGTGGTGCGGATGACAGGATGCCCCAACGGCTGCGCTCGTCCCTATTTAGCAGAATTGGGCTTTGTCGGTAGCGCTCCAGAATCTTACCAATTATGGTTAGGGGGTTCGCCAAATCAGACTCGACTGGCACAACCTTACACAGAGAAGCTGCACCATAATGATTTAGACAGCTTCCTAGAGCCGATATTTGTTTACTTTAAAAAATCTCGGAAATCGAAGGAAAGCTTTGGTGATTTTTGCGATCGCGTTGGTTTTGATGCCATCCGCGAATTTGCTGCTAGCTACGATCCCGAAACAGCCAATGTTGCAAATAAATCGCGCCATCGGGTAAATTTGAAAGAAGAGGTTTATAGCAAGTTGAAGGAAGTAGCCCAAAGCCAAGGTAAGCCGATGACTCAGTTAGTGACTGAAGCGCTAGAAGCCTACTTCCAGAATCTTTCGTAAGCCGAATAAATAATTAAACCATGATGGACACAGATGGATTTATCTGTGTCCATCTTTGATTTTATATTCTTGAAATTCTCAAATCTCATGTCTCAACTGCAAAGAATTGCGATCGCACCCTCCCAATTTCAACAAGGGCAAATTTTGCTCACCAAAGAACAGCAACATTATCTGGGGCGTGTGTTGCGCTTGCGTGAAAGCGATCGCTTTATTGCAATGGATGGTAAAGGAAAATGGTGGTTAGCGCAGCTAGCAGGGGAACAAGCACAGGTTTTAGAAGCGCTTTTGGTGGAAACTGAATTACCTGTATCAATTACGCTGATGGTGGCGTTGCCCAAAGGCAATGGATTTGATGAAGTAGTGCGGTGTTGTACAGAGTTGGGAGTAACTTGTATTGCACCAGTGTTGAGCGATCACACTTTGCTTCATCCTAGTCCTCAAAAGCTTGAACGCTGGCGGCGTATCGCAACAGAAGCTGCCGAGCAATCAGAGCGCTCATTTGTACCAACAATTTTAGAGGCTGTTGCTTTTAATACGGGTCTGTCATTAGTTATTAGTCATCTGTCATTTGCAAACAGCCAGCAATATATCTGTGAAGCGCGTGGTGAGTTTCCCCATTTAAAAGATTGCTTACAGCACAAAGGACAAATGACAAATGACAAAGGACAAGAAACGATTGTTATTGCTACTGGGCCAGAGGGAGGATGGACAACACAAGAAATCGAGAATGCGATTGCATTTGGATTTCAACCTGTTTCCCTTGGCCGCCGCATCCTCAGAGCAGTTACAGCCCCAGTAGTAGCATTATCCTTGATTACCGCAAGTTGTGAAGTATAAATGATTTATAGCTCACGCAAAAGTGATTTTGCGTGAGACATTGATCCAGTGGATTGAAACATGATTGAGCAAGTTGCGATCGCCTTTGAGCAGAAAGATTATCAAACAGCTGCTAAATTACTGAAACAGCTGCTAGTAGAATCGCCAGAACATCCTTGGGTACAATTTTATCTCGGTCGGCTGCATGAAGTATCTGGAAGGCGCCAGGACGCAGAAAAAGTTTATCGGCAACTGCTGCGAGATACGAGGAATACTAGAATAGTGACCCTCGCACGTCAAGGTTTGCGACGGCTACAAGAAATCGAACTAGAAGAAAGACAAAGAGCTATTTCCCAAGCAACAGCCGAAGGGAATAATACCGAACTTGGCGTACTAGTTTTAGAGCCACTCAGTAACGAACTCAAAACAGAAGCTTCTCGAAAATTTGCCCAAATTATGCAGCTAGACCCCTACACTGCACGGCTGTTACTGCCAAGTCGTGGCTGGAGATTGTACCGCATTGGCCAAGTGGGAGAACTAAAATTTTACGGGAAACAGTTACAGCAGGCTAGCATTCCTTGCTTTTGGGCAACAATAGCTCAAATTCAGCAAATTCAAGTTTATCAAGTCAAATATTTCCAAGAATCTACCCCACAAGCTACTGTTGTTTGCCGTAATGAGACAAATCAGTTCGGTTCTCTTACCTTTGACTGGTCAGAAGTAACAGCAAGAGTAGTGGGACTGTTACCTATTTTTGAACAAATTGTAGATGTTGATGCCCACCGGAAACTGGAATGGAAAACTCAAACACAAGACTATGCTCAGTTTTGTGATTTACACATACCTGCTAGACGTTGCATTCTCCGACTTTATGATAACGGCTATGAATTCCAGCAAGGTTTAGAAATCATTCCCCAAGCTAGCCAAAATACAATCAGAATTAATTGGAATACTTTATCGAGTTGGATTAACCAGCAACTGCCTCAAGTCCAAATCTGGTCAGATTTCACTTC
Organism: Nostoc sp. CCCryo 231-06; assembly: GCA_023522315.1. Classification (GTDB taxonomy): domain Bacteria; phylum Cyanobacteriota; class Cyanobacteriia; order Cyanobacteriales; family Nostocaceae; genus Nostoc. Next base: position 8,551 of record JAHCSU010000554.1, on the reverse strand, counting down.
TTTTGCAGATACAACATTAGATAAAACAGAAATGCTGAGTCATATTAAGTCTCACATTCATTTGTTGCGTAGAGAACATACTAATTGGGACTCAGCTTTTCATTTATATAGTGGACTGGTGTTTGTTAAAGATGCCAATTAGTTATACAAATAAAGTATCTAACCCAAAGGTAAAAGATGCAGTTTTAGTGGAGAAAATTAAGCGATCGCTCCTACTTTGGAGAGTTCTTCCATCTACAACTGCTAAACTTGTGATATTTTTGCGTATTCACACTTAACTCATCGGTAATATAAAGACACGACAGAGACGCGAAATTTCGCGTCTCTGTCATTTAACCAGGGGTTTTAACCTGACGTGCCATGTCTAAGTAAGCGCTCATATTTGCCCCTGGACGCCGACGGCCATTAGAGCTAGTAGCCGAAGGAGCGAGATATTTGGGGGCAAAGGTAGTTTCTTTTGGCTCCTCTTTGAGGACTTTGGCTGCTGCGGCTTTTGCATTTTTGCCTGGTTCAATTTTAAGACCCTCAGCAGTCTGGACAAGGGTAACATCGGCTGGTTTGGGATTTTTAGGTGATTTTTCCTTAGTTTTAGCTGCGGCGGTTTTTGTTCCGTTCAATGAAGCTGGCTTGGATGCTTCTGGTGCTTCTGATCCAATTGTTGCCGTTACTTTCTTAGCATTCGATACAACTGTCTCTGCTATTTTCTTTGCGTTCGATGCGACCTCGTTAGCAGCATCTTTAGCAGCATCTTTGGCTTCGTCCAATTCCAAGAAGTAGCCGTTGCTTTTCTTCTTTCCCCGTAACAGTCCGGTAATGAAACCCAAAATACCTGAAATTAAATTTTTGATAAAATCCATTACAATTACTCCTGCCTTTTACCTTTTATATTTGAAACTCAACCGTAATTGTTAATAATTACGACAAAATGTTACATTTTCTACTTTGTGCCACTCCATTGTGGTGACAACCCTTATAGGCTTGCGCTTAATCAACATTCTAGTAAAACCACAGGGCAAATGTTTTTTGCAAGCACTTGCGACCTTTATACACCGAGAACTAATTATTAAATTTTACTGTAACTAAGAGCAAGATTCTGAAAGCAGGCTTTACAAAATTTAACATTTATTTGTTTGAAAATTACTGATTGGAGAAAACCAACCACTTTACTTTCAACCAGTGGGGGGAGTGTCATAGCCTGTTGGCAAATAGCGCTGGCTACAAGTTAAATTTTATACGAACTATCTTTGGGAGCATTTCAGTTTTGCAAAAATGTCTTTTAAGGAATCCGAAAAGCAACAGCTTCAGTTTGTAAAGCAGTATGTACTTACAAAAGTGAAATACACCCCTTAATTCAGCCAGATTTTGTCAATGAACATTGAAAATCAACAACGCAATCCCGTTTTGTTAATACATGGGATTGACGACACAGAAGCAGTTTTCCATAAAATGGCGGCTCAGTTAAGACTACAGGGTTGGTCTGTATATTCCCTGAATCTTGTACCTAATAATGGTCATGTGGGTCTTGATGAGTTGGCAAAGCAAGTAGCAGATTATGTTACAGCCACCTTTGCACCAGAACAACGCCTAGATTTAGTAGGCTTCAGCATGGGAGGAATTGTCAGCCGTTACTATGTCCAGCGACTGGGAGGAATTAACCGTGTTGAGCGGTTTATCACAATCTCTTCGCCCCATCATGGAACTGTGGTTGCTTATGGTTCCTGGCGTCCTGGTTGCGTGCAAATGCGCCCTGACAGCCTTTTTCTCAAGGATTTAAATTCTGATGCTGTAATATTGGGGCAGCTAAATTTTACGTCTATCTGGACACCTTATGATTTGATGATTGTCCCAACGAATAGTTCACAAATGTCCGTAGGAAGCGAAGTTATAGTACCAGTTGCTCTACACCCTTGGATGCTAACAGACCCCAGGAGTTTAGCAGTAGTAAAAGCAGCTTTAGCAGAACCTATTAAACTACCCTTGCTCAATAAAAAATCTAGTCAGTAGCTAGAATGCTTGCCACGCTGGATTTATTTATCTTTAATTACGAATTACGAATTACGAATTACGAATTTCTTAAGTCCTATCCCCAATTTGCGTATGTTCGTAACTCCCAAAAATCGCCTCTGGGTGACGATAATACTTGAACTCCATGAGATTATAAAAGGGATCTTCTAAAAAGAAAGTGCGATGCTCAAGAGGAGAACCAACAAAGCGGTTTTTGGTTTCCTCACGAAAAAGTAGCTGTTGTTGTTGTGCCCTTTTTAGTAAGTCTTGCCAGTCACGTTCTTGGGTAAAAATTAGCCCAAAGTGTCTAGGATATATAGTGTGTTGCGGTGTCAAGGGTTCTTTGGTGACGTGAGCCACTAATTGATGACCGTAGAGATTAAGAATCAGGGCGTGATGGTTTTCACGACCAGGAATGCAGCCCAAGCCATCCACGTAATATGCTTTTGTTTGGGCAATGTCTGTTACAGGGAAAGCAAGATGGAATAAAGTTTGGCTCATAGCTTGTGTGGAAAAGACTAGTAGTTGATGCTATTTACAATTTATGCTGTTAAATCTTAATTCTGGTCAACTTGAACACAGTTTCAATTGACATTAACTTATATCCTTTATCCTTATGACTAAGATTGGGGACTGAGTACCACTTCAGCTGCTGCACCCTGCGGCTGTGGACTTCGCCCTGCATCTACATAATTTACACTTAATTATTTAGTCTTGTGCAGCTATAGTAATTTAGATTTGCATGGGTACAGACTGAGAAACGTAGATTTAATAACTTACAACTTTCGTAAGGTGTTTGGTAACTTAATCCATCCTAGAAATTGTTTTGAGTATGTTACGCACTCGAAGAGTCCACTCAACTAAACAGAAGTTTTGCATTTTATTTAATCTACGTTCTTTGGTCAATATTGCAGTGTATATCTAAGACATTATTTGTAGTTTTACGGTCAGCTTTCAGGGTAATGCCTACGAAATTTAGTTAATAATACAAACATATTACTTTAGCTGGAGAGGTGTCAGAAATTAAGCACTAGGGGTAGTAAATTCGTTATTCTGTTGATATTCAGACAAAATTACTCATGATTAATTGCTGATGTCATCCTTAATTGATTCTATTAATCCCTGGTTGGTGGCGGTAGGATTAAACACAATTCTATTGGGTTTAGCTTGGATTGCTCCGAAAAAGCTGCTTACCCCTGCTGGATTATTTCACGCCTGGTTTCTGGCCATCCTAATTTGGGTAACTCTTGGCTGGCAAGGATATGCAGTAGTAATGTTCTATTTTCTGGTTGGTTCTGGCGTTACCCGCATCGGGATGGCGCAGAAGGAGGCTGAAGGAATTGCCGAAAAGCGTTCTGGGGCAAGAGGCCCAGAAAATGTTTGGGGTTCGGCTTTGACTGGGGCGTTGTGTGCTTTGGGAGTAGGGATAATAAATTCGGGATTTATTGTACCTAGTCCCCAATCTCTAGTCCCCAATACTTCGACTGCGCTCAGTACAAGTCCCCAGTCCCTATTATTGTTAGCCTATGTAGCGAGTTTCAGTACTAAGCTGGCTGACACCACTGCTAGTGAAGTCGGTAAAGCATACGGTAAAAGCACCTTTTTAATTACCACACTCCAACCAGTGCCTCGCGGTACAGAAGGGGCGATAAGTTTAGAGGGGACTTTAGCTGGAATTGTGGCTTCTGTAGCGATCGCATTTGTTGGTTGGGGAGTTGGTTTAATTGATCTATTAGGAGTAGTTTGGTGTGTACTCGCAGCATTTATTGCCACGAACTTAGAAAGTGTGATTGGGGCAACATTGCAATCTAAGTATAATTGGCTGACCAATGAGGTAGTAAACATTTTTAATACATTAATCGGTGCGATCGCGGCTGTGCTACTTGCCTGTACATGGATAAGTATAATTAAGTAGACAGGTGAGAATAAAGGATTACTTATTAAGGTTCCGCGTTCAGTTACTACAACTTTGATTATGTAAGCAACTGGCAAGAAACAATCCTTAATATGTTTTACTTTATTTTCGCCTATCTAAAACTAATCATCATATTTCCAAAACGATTTGCTTGTAGTGAGTTAGCGCAGTCTTTCTCCAAAAGGAGAGGCTAGAGCGCAAGGGGGTTTCCGCCATAAGCGACTAACTGTCTTCGGAGCGTCAAACCTTCTCTTCTCCTTACTGCTATCAAAGAGGCGAACGCTTAGAGCGAGGTACGAGCATCACCCAAAGGGTAAGCGGTTCCAGTCCTGCTTTTATGTAACTTCAATGCTCTCTCTGAATTTATAAAGATTTGGTTACACAACATATTTTGCCTTATAACTGATATTTTAAATCCTGTTCTGTCCCCACTAGGCCGTAAAACTAATTATGGGAAATTATTTTATTTACTAGTTATATAATTTTTTGACCATTTAGATGTAATTAGTTCATAAAATCTTCATCATATTTAATCATCAATGACCGAATACTTTTTATATGATTTAATTCAAAAGTCTTATGAGTGCTTAACCATTTTCACATAGTTATTTCATGGAATCTTTATCGTTTTTGACAATCAATGACAAAATAATTTCTATTGAGTCAGCAGTAAAGTATCTGCAAGCCTCTGGAAAATTGGGACAGTTCATTGGAGATATTCTCCGCCAGTACGTAATTGAAGAAGAAATCCGAACAAGAGACGATATTGAGATTGGTACAGCAATAACTGAACAAGCAATTATTGACTTTAGACTGAAAAACCAACTGATTGACCCTCAAAGTTTTCAAGAATGGTTAAAAGCCAACAACACAGATTACGCTACCTTTCACACATCAGTAGCTTTTGGTTACAAGTTAGAAAAGCTAAAAGCTGTAGTGACCCAAGCAAAAGTACCAGAATATTTTATTGAACGTAAAATTTTTTTGGATCGGGTAGTACTTTCTCGGATCGTTGTTGATAATCGAGAATTGGCAGATGAACTACAAACTCAAATTGAAGAAGGAGGTAGTTTTGAGCAACTAGCTAAAGAGTATTCCCTTTCAGACGACCGAATTGTGAACGGCATGATGGGAATAGTCAGCCGAGGAAGTATGCCGGATATATTACGGGCAGCTATTGATGTGGCCAGTCCTGGACAATTGATCGGCCCAACAGAAATCGTTGGCAAAGACTCTCCCCAAGGAGAAGGGCCTTATGGTTTGTTTCGAGTAGAACAATTTCTGCCAGCGTCTTTAGAAGATACTCAACTAAATCTTGCACTACAAAATGAGTTGTTTGAGAAATGGCTAGCAGAGAAAATTCAAAAACTGACAGTCAAATTACAAGTGAGTTAAATATTCTGGATAATGAATCTTTACGATTAAAAGTGCTAGCTTCTTTGCCTTGGAATCAGCCACCGTTATGTTGGCTGACTCCCGAACAACAATCCCGATTGGAAAAGGAGTCCCAAACTCGTCAGTATCGTCTTGGAGATAAAATCTGGTCAAACGATGTTGGCGGTTACCAATTCTTAATTGTGGCTGGAAAAGTCCGCTTACGAGACGACAGTCGCTACAAGTCGGCAAAGCCGCCCAACGCGCTGTCTCAAGAGGGGGTTGGTAAACCAATAGCCGCCCTAGATGTGGGGGATTGGTTTGGTGACTTACAAAAGCTGTCTGCGGATTTTAAAGCTGTAGCTGCTAGTAAAGAAGTAGTAGTAGTGTGTTGGCATACAGCGCTGTGGGCAGAATTTTCTAACCCACAAATTCAGGAATTCTGGCAAGTTTTACCAGTGAATGTGGAGAGAGAGAGAGAGACATTTTCCTTTTCTTCCACTCCTTCACTATCGCCAGTCTCAGAGGGAACTTCTAGCCCCCACAGCCTCCAACCCCAAAGAGGACTTCCGGCTGCCAATCTGATCATCTCAAATTATCCCTTTGTTGCCAGTTGGAACACTGCTGCTGCCTGTTTAACAATGGTGGCGCAACAGTTAGAAAATTCTGTGCAACTGGAATGGGTGCAGCGCCAACTCAGAGGACAACGCCCAAAACAGGTTGTGGAAGCAGGAGAAAAGTTAGGGTTAGTGTTGCGGCGGTTACAAGTGAGTTGGGGTGAGTTGCGACAGTTATCATTTCCAGCTTTACTGCTGTGGAATTCTGATTCACCCCAAAGTCCATCTTGGGTGGTAGCCTATGGAGTTAAAGGCGATCGCCTGATTATCGCTAACCCTCTAAATCCCGATCGCATTTGTGAAAGCTTACCGCAGTCCATAGTTGAAGCATCTTGGGATGGGCGATTGTGGCAAGTAGAACTCATATCCCAGCAAGAAAAATTTAACCTCAGTTGGTTCACCCCAGCAGTTTGGAAATATAAGGGATTGCTCACAGAAGTATTGTTAGCATCTTTTACCTTGCAGCTTTTGGGGTTAACAACACCACTAATTACGCAAGTCGTCATTGATAAAGTGATGGTGCAGGAAAGTTTGCCGACTCTCGATGTAATGGCGATCGCACTTTTGTTAGTAGCCATATTTGAGTCCATACTTGGCATTCTGCGCTTATTCATCTTTACCCATACAGCTCGTCGTCTGGATTTGAGTTTATCAGCACAGCTATTTCGCCATCTGATGCGTCTGCCTTTGGCTTATTTTGAGTCGCGGCGCGTCGGAGACACAGTAGCACGAGTCCAGGAACTCGAACAAATACGTCAGTTTCTCACAGGTACAGCATTAACTGTGATTCTGGATAGCATCTTTGCTGTGGTGTACTTAGCATTGATGTTTTACTATAATATCCCACTCACCTTTGTAGCCTTAGCAGTACTGCCGCTATTTGCGACTTTAACGATAGTTGCAACACCAATTCTGCGTAACTGGCTCAACGAAACTTTTAACCGGAGTGCCGATAGTCAATCGTTTCTAGTAGAGACAATCACCGGAATTCACTCCGTTAAAGCCCATGCAGCAGAACCAGTAGCCCGCGATCGCTGGGAAGGCTTATTTGCTCGCTTCATTCGCACAGGTTTTAAAGCTTCTACTACCTCCAATATCAGCAGCAATATTGGTGACTTCCTCACCAATTTGTCTACTATACTGATTCTCTGGTTTGGCGCAAAATTAGTCATCGAACAAAAGCTTACAATCGGACAACTTGTTGCCTTTCAAATGCTGTCTGGCAGAGTCACAGGCCCACTTTTGCGCTTAGTACAGTTGTGGCAAACCCTCCAACAAGTGCTACTTTCTGTAGATCGCATTGGTGATATTCTCAACGTCTCCCCAGAAGCTGAACTGGGAACTGGCCTAGTTTTACCACCCCTGAAAGGGCAAGTCACCTTCGAGCAAGTCTTTTTCCGCTACCGGCCAAACTTTGAAGCAATTCTGCGAGGAATCTCTTTCAATGCCGAACCAGGGCAATTTGTTGGCATTGTTGGACGTAGCGGTTCTGGTAAAAGTACTCTGTCTAAGCTATTGCAACGCCTCTATCAAATTGAATCAGGACGCATCCTTATTGATGGTTTTGATATAAAAAGTGCCGATTTAGCCTCACTGCGGCAACAAGTTAGTGTAGTTCTCCAAGAAGACTTTTTATTCAACGGTACTATTTTGGAAAATATCACTCTCGGTAGTCCCGACATTACCGCAGAGCAAGTAGTAGAGGCGGCAAGACTAGCAGTAGCACACGACTTTATCAGTCAATTACCCTACGGTTACGAAACGAATGTTGGTGAACGCGGTACTGCTTTATCTGGTGGACAGAGACAACGTATTGCCCTCGCAAGGCTATTTCTTTCCCAAGCGCCGATTTTAGTTTTGGATGAAGCTACCAGTGCTTTGGATAGTGAAACTGAACAACAAGTACTGCAAAACCTGCAAAAAGTTTCCGCTAATCGTACCGTGTTTTTGATTGCTCACCGCTTTGCTCCCCTAAAACGTGCTGATTTAATTTTGGTATTAGAGCAAGGCGTGATTGCCGAACGTGGTACTCACTCACAATTGTTGCAACAAAAGGGTTTGTATTGGTCACTATATCAACGGCAGCAAGCAAACATTTAGTTTGACTTTGCGGAAGCCTTACAATACTACGGCTTCTCTACGAGACGCTACGCGAAGGCACAATTCGTAATTCGTAATTCGTAATTACGATTGCGTAAGGGAAGACCAAAAAATAAATTATCCAATAAGTAGGGGCACGGCACCGATCAAATATCTGTTTCAGCGAAAGTTTGCGGATGCCCTGCCCCTACAATTTTGGTATTTTTTTAATTGGAAGTCTCTCACTCATTATGGGACAAAGAAATTCCCATAAAGGTTATTGTCGGTTCCTTTGGCGGCACAGACCACTTGATTTGTCCGAAAGGAAGCACAACTAGGATCTGAGGCAACGACAGCACCTGGTCCCAGATTCACAAACCCAGTCCAGGAACTGCCATTAAACCGATTGGCATAAAGGTTATTGTCGGTTCCTTTGGCGGCACAGATCACCTGAGTTGTCCCTAAAGAAGTACAACTAGGATTTGAGGTAACGACAGCACCTGGTTGCAGATTCACAAACCCAGTCCAGGAACTGCCATTAAACCGATTGGCATAAAGGTTA
>JAHCSU010000553.1 GCA_023522315.1 Nostoc sp. CCCryo 231-06 | reverse complement strand
GGGTTTTTTCTTTTCATACTGAAATAACTACAGTTTTCAAGATGGACGCGGTTTAGATTAATTAAAAATCAACAATATATTTCTTTGGGATGAATGCAGTTTCTCTCAAAGGCAGGATGGAAGACTTGAGGAAACCGATCATAATGAAAGTGAAACGCTGTAGCTGTGCAGTTATAAATTAAGTGAAATATGTTTTTTCAATCCCAGGTGAAATAACAGGATTTCCAACTTGGTTTTTGCAACAGCAAGGCTTTTAGCAAATACAGGTGATGATGAAATCCCATGAACACAATATTTAAAGAAAGTAAAATAGTTTCGCGTCTATTTGCAGTGCTGCTTTCGGCATTGCTAATGGTACCTTTGCTGAGTAGCTGCGGAGGCGGTTCACGAACTGCTACGCCACCACCAGTTGATGATACCGTTGGTAGAACAGTGAGCGATCGCAACACTACAAACCAACCCGAAGCTAAAAAGGGAATGGGTACAGGGCAAAAAGTGGCACTTCTAGCAGGAGCCGCAGCACTTTACTATATGTACAACCAACATCAGAATGCTTCAAAAGAAGGAGCGCAAGGTAAGTACTATCTTTCCAAGAACGGGCGTGTATACTACCGCGATGCTGAAAATCGCGCTCACTGGGTTACTCCACCAGCAGAAGGAATCCGAGTACCAGAATCTGAAGCACAACAATATCGCCAATTCCAAGGCTATAACCGGAGTTCCACAGGTCGCGATCTCACTGGTATAACTTCATCCGCAGCTCCAGCCCTCTAGATAGGCAAGCGTGTGTAAATAAGAAAACGGGTTTCCTGGAGGATAACGCCGATCGCGCACGTCGGAAACACGAACTTAAATCAGGAGACAGATTATGGTAGATGAATTTTTCCGAAAGGCGAAGGATTTACTTTTGGGGTCAAACAGCGATGAAGCTGATAAAGATGCCAACTTGCGCGATCGCAATGTCCGTCCAGCCAGCGAAGATCCCTACGGCGACCCCGCAGATCCGGCATCTTACGGCAACGTGATTCCAGCCAGTCAAGACCCCTATGGCGACCCCGCAGATATCGCGTCTTATGGCAACGTTCGCCCAGCTAGCGAAGACCCTTACGGCGACCCCGCAGACCAAGGGGAGTTTGGCAACGTCCGTCCAGCTAGCGAAGACCCCTACGGGGACCCCGCAGATGAGGATTCCCGCCGCTAACGCGAAACCTAAGCCCCACCCCCCTTCTCTACTAGGTAAGGGGGAGAATTCAAACTCGCTATTAAAGTGCAATTTTTATCAACCAGAATTCAGAATCTAGGAGTCAGAATTCAGTACGAACTTTGTACGATACTTCGACAGGCGGTAGTTGAGCGCAGTCGAAACTCAGTACATTGCTGGCAAATGAATAAATGGTGAAACATTTAGCGTTTCCTAATCACATGATGTACATCATAGCCCCCTCATCGCTTGCGGGGAGGGGGTTGGGGGTGGGGTTCAGTACCTACTCAACTGAGAACCGCTATTACACCAAATCTATCTGCTGAATCCCCGCCGATTCATTCTGACACCTGTTAGCGGTAGCGGGGCGTTTAGCCCATTCTGACTCCTGAATTCTTTACTTATTATTTAAACTCTTCAAGCTGATCCACACGCAACCAAACATTTGGCGTTGGGACTTTCCCGAACTTAACAAGGGCGTAATCACCTTTGATATCTACAATTTCGCCCTGACTGTCAAACAAATAGGGAGGAAAGCGAGTATCACTGGCTTTTGCTTCCAGACTGTTTTCCAGTTTCTCGCGGATAGCGCGAACCATATCTCCTTTTTTGACTGCCATGAATTCCCCTCTCAAATTTCTAGATTGTTTTATCTGCATTTTAGGGGACTTCCGAATTAGAAATAAAAATTCTTGTACAGACGCGATTAATCGCGTCTCCCAACTCCCCGTAGCGTTTGACACTGGGGGCAAAAGTGACTAGATCGCCCAGCTAACCTAATCCGCATAATTGGAGTGTCACAAACTCGACAGGGTTCTCCAGCGCGGTTATAAACCCAGGCAACACCACCATAATTGCCGTTGACACCCTTAACGCTTAAGAAATTACTAAAAGTCGTACCGCCAGCTTCAATACTGGTTTCTAAAACTTGAATTATCGCTGTTCGCAAACGCTCAATTTGCTTTAGCTGCAAATCTATACACAAGGTTTCAGGTAAAATTCCACTCTTAAACAGGGCTTCATCAGCATAAATGTTACCTAATCCCGCCACCACCGATTGATCGAGTAGTGCAGTCTTAATTGGACGACGGCGATTTTGGAGTTTGCTTGCTAAATACTCGATAGTGAATTCCGGTGAAAATGGATCTGCTGCCAGTGTTGCCAAACCAGTCATAATACTTTCTACAGCAACACCAGGCGGAACCCACCAAATTTTACCGAAGGTACGCTGATCAACAAAGCGTAATTCCTGCTGTTCCCCAAAGAATAATCTAACCCGCGTGTGCTTATGTAATGGTTCATCTCGATGCACCCATAGTAGTTGACCGGTCATTCGCAGATGAACCCCTAGCCAACCTGTGGAAGAGAGTTCAGCGAGGAGATATTTACCGCGACGATGCCAAGTAGCGATGGCATTCTTTTTAATTCCATCAAAAAACTCACCAACAGAAAACGGGTAGGCGATGGTGCGATCGAGCAACACATCTCCACCCGTAATTTTTTGGTTAAGGGTCAATTGATTTAGGCCCCTTCGGACTGTTTCAACTTCAGGCAGTTCAGGCATTCAAAGTGATTAAGCAAGCAATTTTGATGTACTTGGGGGTTGAATAAAGAATGGAGTAGTAACTTACACAGCCGTAGATGGCTTGTATTACTACCCAAGAGAAACCGTAAATACCCGCAGGGCAGCTTCTCATAGATTAGGGTAGGCTTGGGTGAAAGATGAATGAACTGAAATTTTCAGACTTCATACTTCAGACTTAAGACTACCCTTCATCATCGCATCAAACAAGCCCCTTGTAGCTTTGCTGCTATTTTTTAGGTGCTTTAGCCTTTGGTGCTTCAACCTCGACTAATTCATCCTGGGCAAAGTTGTTGGTATTAATACCAGAGTAATTGACCTTTTCAAAGCGGACAATTACAGGGTATTTGATGCCGCTTTGGTCAATGGAAGCCACAGTTCCTAAATCCTGAAACCAGTAGGATTCAGGGCGGAGAATACGTACTTTAGAACCACGTTGAACCATGATTATTTTCCCTTTTAGTTATCAATCGCCAATCTAGAGGGCTAATTGATTTCACTCTACAACCTGAAGGCCGCAGCAAGAGTCTTTGTTAAGTTATTTGTCTGAATTGGGAGTAGGGAATTGGGAGTAGGGCATGGGGCATGGGGCATTGGGCATTGGGCATTGGGCATTGGGCATTGGGCATTGGTTATTAATTCTTCTCCCTCACTCCCTCCCTAACTCCAACTCCCTTATCTCCCCCTGCTCCCTCATCTCCCCCACTCCCCAAATTTAAAACGGTATTATACCCTACTTGACAAGGCACACGTTATAGCGTACCTTCGTTCGCAAACAGTTATTTTTTAGAAGCTTATGTTTTAGTTAAGACAAACACACTTCCCTCGTTACCTCTGCCAATCCGCAGATCGTCATCTATATAGGTGATATCTAACCAGCCTTGCTGTTTATCACTCTTGATTGCAAAATCAATTGCGGGAAATTTTCTACCTGCTTCAATTTGTTGGATAAAAGTTACCGGAGAATTGTATTCTATTAAACGTTGTAAGCCGATAATAGACCGCTCAAATTTCACTTGGACACGCCGACCTGAAACTGGCTCAAATTTAGCAGCAACGCTAACTAATCCTTCCAAATAAGGTAAGCCATAAATCTCAGCTATGTTGTAGACACTGGCAGTATCCACCCGGATACACTGATAGATTTGACCCAGTTTGCACAAAGGTAGACCATCTAAATTTAAAAGAGCCTTGCTGGTGGTGTATAGTAATCGCCAATTGCCATCAAGCAAATTCTTAGCTTCTACCGGACGGGGTGTAGGATTAAAATCTTCTAAATTGGCGATCGCTGCTAAGATAACCTGTTTCTGTACTTCAGTTGCCAGTAGACCGCGATTAGTAAGTGCGATCGCATCTATAAGAGCCGCTTTTCCGATCATCGCCTGTCACCTCTAAAATCACTCACTTTCCATCAGCATAAACAAGATATTCATAACCTATGTGTAGAGCCATACAAATTACTAACAATCGCTTGACCTAAGCCTTATGCCTATTAAATAAAAAATTTCTATCTGAATGCGGATTTATTAACTAAAGGGTTGAAAAGATAACTAAATAAATCCGTGCCAAGTGATAGACTCTAAATGTCAACTTACGTATACCTTTTCTTGTCCTCTTTGATATGTTGAACTCTCCATTACGTGAAGAAGCCCGTAATCAGCGAGCCGATGTCATCCCCCTAAAGCAAGAGTCCTCTTTGTCGGATTGGTTGCAAACCAACGGTCGGATGATCGCGCGTGAAGTTCACGAACCGGATTTTCAAGATGACGAAGAAGAAATAGACTCCCTAATGGGTGTAGAAGATGGGATTGGCTACGACCTTGATGATAATGACAATGTAGGAATCGCTGAGGATTAGCCTTTTCAGGCAAGTACCGCAAGGCAGAAGTCAAAAAAAAGTCAAAAGTCAAAGAATTGTATTCCAAGCTTTTGCACCATTTGAAATGGTATGTTTATTTCGGCCGTGCTGTACTAGGGACTTGGTTGTATCCCTAGTTGCTGATATTCAATTTTATTAAGTGTGGAGTGAAGGGAAACTTCTGTGGACGCTAAATTATCTCCTGAGCAAGGTTTAAATATTTCTGGAATCGCGCTAGCCTCTGTATTAGCCGTAGGGCTAGGTACAACAGCATTTTTATTGGATTCGATGGCCAATAGGCTGCCCTGGCAAAGTATGTCGTTAACCCTGCCACTACTTTTGTGTGCGATAGGTTCAGGTGCCGTCGGCTATTGGGTAATACCGCTACTTCAAGCACTCAAAACTGGACAAATAATTCGTGAAGATGGCCCCCAAGCCCATCTAAAAAAGGCAGGCACCCCAACAATGGGCGGTATATTTTTTATCCCTGTAGGTGTGATAATTGCCTGCATATTGTCTAACTTTGCTACAGAGGTGCTTGCAGTTTCGGCATTGACAATCAGCTACGGATTGGTTGGTTGGCTCGACGATTGGCAAATTTTGCGCCGTAAATCAAATAAAGGTATATCTCCCGCAACGAAACTGGCTTTGCAGGTGGGTTTTGCGGCAGTATTTTGTCTATGGCTGATGTTTAATCAACCTTCTAATATTACAAATATTGCTTTACCTTGGGTTAGCTTTACACTACCCTTAGGATTCTTATTTTGGCCTGTAGCAGGTTTTGTGCTAGTTGCAGAAAGTAATGCAACTAATTTAACAGATGGTATTGATGGCTTGGCAGCAGGAACAGTAGCGATCGCACTTTTGGCATTAGGTGCTTTAGTTGCACCTACAGCACCCGGTTTGATGGTTTTCTGTGCTGCTTTAAGTGGTGGGTGCTTAGGTTTCTTAGCCCATAACCGTAACCCAGCCCGCGTTTTCATGGGAGATACTGGTTCCTTAGCACTGGGAGGAGCTTTAGCGGCTGTAGCACTATTGACAAACACCCTAGTAGCTCTGTTCATTCTCAGTGGTATTTTCTTCATAGAAACTCTTTCGGTGATGGCACAGGTAAGTTATTACAAAGCCACCAAAGGCCCTGATGGCAAAGGCAAGCGCCTCTTCAAAATGGCACCCTTACACCATCATTTAGAACTCACTGGCTGGTCAGAATTGCAAGTAGTTGGAGTATTTTATGTCATCGCGGCTATTTTGGCTGCCATCTGTCTGGCGTAGGCGCAGCCCGCCGCAGGCATCGCTCCATTTTGAATGTTTTAAAAACTGCTTGAACTTGAATATAAAAAACAACTCCCACATCTTCAGGGAGTTATTTTTTTATACGAGAAATTTATGAGTTTCTGATTTTTATGCTCGAAAGTCTAACGCTTGATGCAAACTGAAGAGCTACTCATTTCATCACTTCAGGTTTTTTAAATTATGAATTATGAATTATGAATTATGAATTATGAATTATGAATTATGAATTAT
>JAHCSU010000552.1 GCA_023522315.1 Nostoc sp. CCCryo 231-06 | reverse complement strand
GAGTCAATCTAACCCCAAATCTGACGAAGCGGAGGTAATGGTAGAACATAACATTGCCAAAGTCAGTATTGCAGGCGCAGGAATGATTGGGCGTCCTGGTGTAGCTGCAAAGATGTTCGCCACCTTAGCTGAAGCAGGCGTGAACATCCAGATGATTTCCACCAGCGAAGTAAAAGTAAGTTGCGTAGTCGATGCAACCGAATGCGATCGCGCCGTCAACGCACTCCGCAGCGCCTTTGAAATAGAGGCAGGGGAGCAGGCTTGCCGTGAGCATAGCCGAACGGAAGCAGGGAGCAGGGGAGAATTCCTTACAGACGCGATTAATCGCGTCTCTCCTCACTCCCCACCCCCTGTTCGTGGTGTAGCTCTCGATTTGAACCAAGCGCGTCTTGCTATTCGCCAATTGCCAGATCGGCCGGGGATGGCGGCGAAGCTGTTTGGATTATTAGCGCAACATAATATCAGCGTTGATATGATTATCCAATCTCAGCGCTGTCGGGTGATTGATGGTGTTCCCAGACGAGATATTGCCTTTACAGTCTCGCGGATAGACGGAGAAAGTGCAAAAAAAATGCTTACCCAAGTAGGAGCAGAATTAGGATGGGGTGAAGTTGTTTTAGATAGTGCGATCGCTAAGGTGAGTATTGTCGGTGCAGGTATGGTGGGACAACCAGGCGTAGCCGCTAAAATGTTTGAAGCACTAGCCGAACACCAAATTAATATTCAAATGATTGCCACCTCAGAAATAAAAATTAGCTGTGTTGTGGCACAAGAGCAAGGTGTTAAAGCTTTGCAAGTCATTCATGCTGCTTTTGGACTGGCTGGTAGTGAGAAATTTGTCGTCCCAGCGTAAAATCTGACTCTAACTCCCTCTATCCACAGGCTACGGTGTACACACAAGTCTTTCTGAGC
>JAHCSU010000551.1 GCA_023522315.1 Nostoc sp. CCCryo 231-06 | reverse complement strand
CTATTTCATTCTCATCTAGGCCGCCTCAGAATGAATTCTGAGTCTAATAGCGAAAATCGTCTAAAGACGACTGAGACTCATGTTATAGTCCGTTAAAACGGACTTTAGCTATGAGCCGCGGAACTTCAGTTCTGGGCGGTTTCTGTTTACAACGAAATAGCCCTGACTCAAATTAAGGTTGATTTTGGACATTCCCAAGGTTGAATATGAAGGGAACGCCGCTTTTTGAGTCACTACCCATAACAAGCACTTTGGGCATCTGAGCGCCACCACTCTTCCAAGCTTCAATTGCTTCTTTTTGCAGAACTAACTGTCCTCCTTGGGCTTTGAGTGTCTCTGCTAAGAGTCTTTGAGCTTCTGCCCTACCTTTAGCGCGATTCACATCTGCTTGTGCTTCTTGTTCTGCTTCCCGTGCTACATAAACGGCTCTTTGCGCCCGTTGTTCAGCAATTTGTTTTTCTTCCACTGCTCTGGCAAATTCTGGTGAGAATGCTAAATCAACTACGCTAGTATCTAACACAATTATCCCATATTTGTCTAAGCGATCGCCTAGCGCTTCATCAAAGTCTTCTTTCAACTCACTTCTTTTGGTAATTGCTTCTTCTACTGTTCTTCTAGCGGCTGCAATTTTAAATGCTTCTTGGGTCTGTGGTGCAATGATTTTCGATACAATATTTGCTAAGGTTCCTTGTTTCCTTCTAACTTCAACTACCTTGATGGGATCGAGGCGAAAGTTGATCGCAAATCTCGCAGATAAATTTTGCAAATCCTTAGTAGAACTCTCTGCTGGCACTTCAAATTTCTGGACAGTTAAATCATACACATCTATCACTGAGATAAAAGGCGGTTTTGCATGAATCCCTTCCAATAATGCCCCATTTCTCGCTCTACCCAAAATGCTGATCACTCCTGCTTGTCCTGGGTTAATAATGATAAAGGAATTTAGTCCCAGAAGCACTAGTGTTGCTAACACAATTCCTAAAACTGTGCTTTGCCAATTTCCAAATTGCTGATTTTTCAAATTCTTCTCTCCATGTTGAGTTAGTCATTAGTCATTAGTCATTTGTCATTGGTTATTTGTTATTAGGCATTGGGCATAGTTATTCCCCTTTTCCTTTTGTCTCCCAGTCCCCAGTTTAAGCTTCTCATTAGTCTGTCTGAATCAAATTTTTAATCTAAAGAACGCTGCACTGGCGGTTTTGTGTCCATCCTTAGTGATGATATTAACCAATTAGAGCGGTTTCTGGATGGGGGAGCGAATGATATTATCCAAGTTTCCACAACTGTTTTAGTTTATTGTTGCAAACATCAGGGATATGCAAAACACAGATTATGCAAAACACAGATATAGTTGTCATTGGTAGCGGTATTGGCGGTTTGAGTTGTGCTGCTGTTTTGGCACGGTATGGCTTTGATGTGATAGTCTGCGAAAGCCACTCCATTGCTGGAGGCGCTGCTCATGGTTTTGAGCGCAATGGTTTCAAGTTTGATTCGGGCCCGTCTCTCTACTCTGGACTATCTTACAGCCCCTCTGCCAACCCTCTGCGACAAGTTTTAGATGCAATTGGTTCTGAATTACCATGCGTAACCTACGATACTTGGGGTTGTTGTGTACCAGAAGGTGATTTTGATACGTCGGTTGGTGCGGAGCAATTTTGTGAAGTGCTGATGAAATTCCGGGGACATGATGCTGTAGAGGAATGGCAGGAACTCCAGCGCGTTATGGAACCATTCGCTAGTGCTGCAACTTCCATACCACCGGCGGCATTACGCTTTGACTTTGGTGCAGTTAGAACTGTGGGCCCGTTTATCCCATCTCTGACAAAAAATCTGGCGAATATAATTAAGCTGACGGGCCCCTTTAGCCGGATTATGGATGGCGTTGTTAAAGATCCTTTTACCCGAAACTGGCTCAACTTGCTGTGTTTCCTGCTTTCTGGATTGCCCGCAGATGGTACTAGCGCCGCAGAGGTAGGATTTATGTTTGCTGACTGGTATCGGCCAGACGCAATACTTGAATATCCCATTGGTGGTAGTGGTGCTTTAGTTGACACCCTTGTACAAGGATTGGAGCGTCACGGTGGGAAGTTGATTCTAGGCGCTCATGTGGAAGAAGTGCTTGTAGAAGGGAATCGTGCTGTAGGTGTGCGTCTGCGCGATCGCTCCGAAATTCGCGCACAACGAGCAGTGATTTCTAATGCCTCGGTTTGGGACACACTGAAGCTGCTACCAGAAAAGGCAATACCCAAACAGTACCGCGTTAAACGACAAGCAACACCTGAGTGTGATAGCTTTATGCATCTACATTTAGGCATTAATGCTCAAGGATTACAGTCAAATTTGCGGTGTCATTACATCGTGGTTAATAACTGGGAATTGGGCATAACAGCACCTCAGAATGTTGTAGTGATATCAATTCCTTCAATTCTCGATCCATCCTTAGCGCCACCAGGTAAGCACGTAATTCATGTGTATACACCTGGTAATGAGCCGTATGCTATCTGGCAGGGAATGGATAGAAGGAGCCAAGAATACGCCGAACAAAAGCGATCGCGTGCAGAAGTAATGTGGCAAGCGCTACAGAGGATCATTCCAGATATTCGCTCTCGTTGCGAAGTCACACTTGTTGGTACACCTCTAACTCACGAGCGTTATCTCCGTCGTCACCAAGGTTCCTACGGCCCAGGAATTCAGGCTGGAAGTGGTATGTTTCCTGGCCCCAGCACACCTTTAGCAGGACTGATGTGCTGTGGCGACTCGACATTTCCCGGTATTGGTTTACCAGCAGTCGCCGCCAGTGGGCTGATTGCTGCAAATACCGTTGCACCTGTTAATAAGCATTTAGCAATGCTTCAAGATATCAAGTGCATTTAATTTTTCGAGTATAAAATCTAGTTGCCAAGAGAGCCGCACCCACTGCCAAAACTGCTAGTACACTGTCAGGTTCGGGTACGGCAGCAACTTGAGCATCAATTCGTGCAGTTCCAGCAAACAAACCTGTCAATTCAGGTTTTTGTAGGATATTAGCAAACTCTGGAGAAACCAGCAATTTAACATCAGGGATGGTTAAATTTTGGTTATCAAATACCACAGGTTCTGGAAGACTCAAATCAAACAAAATTGTATTTAAAGAATATGTGTCTTTTAAAACAAATCCGCTAGCATCTTTGGTAGTACGTCCTGGAGCAAAACCTATTGAAAAGTCACCAACAGTAATTTGATCATTGAAGGTAACAGTCCCAGTTTGCTCAATTGCACCTGAGAGCGGAGTAAAACCGCTCTCGTCACTGAACGTAAAGTTGGTGGCTGACTCGATGTTAAAGCCAACCAAATAATTGTCGGGAATTGGTGCGACTGTATGATTAGTGCCTGTCAAGGTTAGCCCGATATTTCTAAGAATATCCTCATGGTCACGATCAATGCTGGTGACTCCAGATATCACTTTAAAGGTTGCAGCTTCTACCTCTATGGGTGCAATTGATATAAAAGCTGCTGTTGTACAACCAAGAATCCCTGCAAACTGAGAAAAACGCATAGATACCCCCTTGTTTTAGTAGTTTATTTTATCTAAAAAAGCGCACTTTATTAAACTAAAAAGACTTTTATGAAGTAATCGTCAAGCTAATAGCAAAATTTCAGTCGTACAGTTACAAATACAAAGTTAATTACGTAGGTAAAAATAAATATCACTGCTTATGATGAAGTATAAGGTATGAGGTATAAGGCATTAGGGATAAAAGATGATAAAAATATAGTTACGTTTAATTATGTCTACTGCCAATTATTTAGCCTTAAACCTAAAAGTGATGATGTGGTCAAGCATAAGTTTTACCTCTAAGGATTGATAAGTTTATGTTAAGAGGTGAAGCTTTTTCTCAAAAAATATTTATAAAGTAAATCTTAAGTAGCGCTCTTCTATGACTCTCACAAGATAAAAATCAGAAACCTTTGTTGTCACTA
>JAHCSU010000550.1 GCA_023522315.1 Nostoc sp. CCCryo 231-06 | reverse complement strand
GATGCACTGTACATGATTTGTGTGATAAAGCACTTACTCTGAGCTTGCTCTACTGGTAACTCAAAAGAGAATGGTAAATATGCTGAAAAGAATATTGAATTTTTAATGAGCGCTCTTTTGGTGCAGTTTCCCGATTCGGGAATAATTCGTAAATTAGTGAAAGTATTGATCTGAGTTTTTGGTATTTCTATAAAATCAGTGACTTTGGCAAAATGTGTAATGTAAATGGCTACTGCTAATAAAATCTGTAGTTTGGGGCGAAGAATTTATCGGTTTGCCGCCAGCGTTAGCGGAGTTATTGCCCTGTTAATAATCTTGTGGGGTTGTACTGCAAATGATTTTAACGCCAGAGCGATCGCATGGAAAACTTATAGCAACTCCCGTTATGGCTTTGAATTTCCATATCCGAGTAACTGGACTTCTTTGGCAGCACCAGAAAATGATGATGGAATTGCGTTTACTTCACCCCAGAACAAAACGGTGGAAATTCGAGGGTGGGCAAGTCAGCAGCTACCGAATTCGATTGTTACAAACCAAGAGCCAGTAAAAAAGATCAAACCCAACTTTCAAACCGCCCAAGGGGTATCTGGGGTGATGGTTGTAGAAGTTGATCAACAAGTAGGTTCAATGACACTGACACTAACTCAGAGTCAAGTGAAATACTATTTGCGCGGACGAAGCAAGAGCCAAGATTTTCAAGATTACTATCGTTTGTTTTATTACATTGCCCAGCAGTATCAAATTCCGAAGTCCTGAGAGACTGAGAGACGCGATGAATCGTACAAGAGAGACGCGATGAATCGTACAAGAGAGACGCGATGAATCGTACAAGAGAGACGC
>JAHCSU010000549.1 GCA_023522315.1 Nostoc sp. CCCryo 231-06 | reverse complement strand
CAGACATTCAATCCAAAAAGCCGACTCAGCCCAAACGACAAAAACGCATCGTTATTCCTGATAATCTCGACATAACAACCATCATCCACGAACCACCGTCAATTACCTGTGACTGTGGCTGTCAAATGACGCAAATTGGTCAAGATGTTCAAGACAAACTTGGCTTTGTGCCAAAGCAGTTTTACCGAGAGCGTCATGTTTATCCTAAATACACCTGCCGTAATGCTGAGTGTAACCGTGAGCGGCTAGTGCAAGTCAAAACCGACGCCCAAATCATCGATAAAAGCATTGCCACGCCTGCGCTACTGGCTCACATTCTAATCAGTAAATACGCTGACCATCTGCCCCTGTATCGCCAAAGCCTGATTTATCAACGTAGCGGGGTGTATTTATCCGATTCAACCTTGGCAGATTGGGTGGGACGCTGCGGGGTGCAGCTTGGGTTTTTAGCCAATCGCTTACGCCAGCTGATACTGACCCAACCGATTCTGCATGCCGATGAAACCCCAGTAAAGGTGTTAAATGGCTATGGGGTAAAAGACGTGAAAGGCAAGTTAAAACAAGGCTATGTGTGGGCGTATGTGACACCGCAACACAGTGAAGGCTTCGGTGGGTTTAACGCCGTGGTGTATGATTTTGCTCAAGGTCGGGGTAGTGAGTATCCCAATGCTTTTCTGCAGGGCTTTAAGGGCAAGCTTGTTTGCGACGGCTATAACGGCTATAAGCCATTATTTGGGCGAGGGGTGATTGAAGTGGGTTGTATGGCGCATGCGAGACGTAAGTTTCATGAGCTTCAAGTGACAGGGCAGAGTCTTATTAGTATTGAGGCATTAGAACTGTTTCAATCGCTGTATACGATTGAACGTGAGATTGATGAGCGGTTTGAGAAAAACCAATCACCAATACCTAGAGATGCCCAAATAGTTAGGCAAATCAGGCAAGAGAAGGCAAAACCAGTTGCGGATAAACTTTATGCGTGGTTACAACAGAAACGCTTAGGTACGACTAAGAATGCTGATATTAACAAGGCGATTGAGTATTGCCTTAAACGTTGGACGGCATTAACTCGCTATTTGGATGATGGAAGTCTGCCCATTGATATGAGAAGCACTGCTTCGCAAGGGGCAGAGATGCGCCCTTGGGCTCTCGGGCGTAAAAATTGGTTGTTCGCGGGGTCGCTTGAGAGTGGTAAGCGGGCAGCAAATGTTATGTCGCTTATCCAGTCGGCTAGATTGAATGGGCTTGACCCGTATGCCTATTTGGCAGATGTGCTGAGACGTCTGCCAACGCATCCTGATAGCCAGATTGATGAGCTGCTACCACATGTCTGGAAACCATCTCAATAGGGGTATGGTCGGGGGCTTACCGAGCAAGTTCGGCTTGGTATTGTTGTTTGAGTTGCGCTGCTTGCTGTTCGTAATATTGTTTTTGTGCGTCAAGTTGCTGTTGAAGCTGAGCGTTTTGGGCTAATAAATCAGCGTAGCTTGGGGCAGTTGGGTCGGATGGGTGGGCGGCGGTCATGACATGAGTTTGCCATAACCGCCCTGCATTGTCAGTAAATAGGCGGTGATAGTTGAGATTTAGCGGCTTTATGATAAAGTCAGCTTAGGTAAGCGGGGTGAGTATATCTTTGCCTAGGTTGTGCTAAGGCAAACCACTAATCAGGGCGTGAAATTGCTCGTGGCTGATGGTGAGTCCTGTGGTTTGGTTGGATGGGCTGTGATGTC
>JAHCSU010000055.1 GCA_023522315.1 Nostoc sp. CCCryo 231-06 | reverse complement strand
TATTGGCGCTAAGAGTGATATCACCTGCATCCCCCTGCCCAGAAGTACTGGCTGTTAGTGCAGCACCATCAGTGATAGTTACAGAGTTGGTGTTAACTGTTATATCACCACCCTTTCCAATTGAGCCTTCACCGACAGCAGTTGTCAACAGGCTTCGACCTACAATGTCGCTGGGTTTAGGGCTTTCCAGCGAAGTTCCACTCAGTTCTATAGAAGAGGCGCTAACATTTAATTGACCCGCATTTCCGCCATTAATTGTAGAAACCGATGCTTGCGCTCCACCCTGAATTAATAACCGTCCAGTGTCAATAGTCAAGTTTCCAGCATCTCCTGTACTTGCAGTCCCAGAAATTACACCGCTCGGAAATGGACGATTTTCTACTAAGTCAGAAACAAAAGTTCCACCAAATCCAATAAAAGATTTTATTTGAGAGGCGGACAACCCTTGTTTGGAAGTGCCAACAAGTTCTACTGAATCAGAGGCGTTAATAGTCAATTCGCCTCCCTTGCCAGAGCTAGAAGTACCAGCCGAGATAATTCCTCCATTGCTGACCATCAGCTTCTTAGTATTAATAACCAATTTGCCAGCATTTCCAGGCCCCTGTGTTCCAGAAGCCAAAACGCTAGGAATATTATCTGATGAGGTGCCACTAAGTTCTACTGAATCAGTGGCGTTAATGAGCAATTCGCCTCCTGTTACAGCCAATTCCCCTCCTGGTTTCTTGTTACCAGTACCAGTTATCACCCATGCACCATCACGGACAATTAACCGTTTAGTATCAATGGTCAAATTGCCCCCAGATCCCCGACCGTCAGTATCATTACGCAATGCACTAGGAAGCTTCCTTGTTATACTGAACAGAGATAAGGGAGAATCATTCGCTGAGGTACCACTGAGTTCTATCAAGTCTGCCTTCACGCTTAAATTTCCTCCTTGTCCTCTGGTTGCTGTAGCTGCCGATACCATTGCCCCATTCGAGACAATTAACTGCCCAGTTTTAATCGTTAAATTTCCAGCATTTCCATCTCCAAGAGAAAGACTAGGAATCTGGGCAATATTACTAGGATAAAGGGAAGCGGAAAACAGCCCAATAGGAACACGAAAATTGTCAGAAGATCCGGAGATATTTTCCGGAATATTAATAGCAACAGTGGCATTTGATGAAAGATTGCCAGTTAGTTCTACTGAGTCAGAAGCGTTCACAATCAGATCCCCAGCATCACCACCAGAAAAAGTAGCAGTCCCTACTACTCCATCTTGAACAATCAACTTCTCTGTATCCACGAGCAAGTTTCCACCATTGCCGGAACCAAAAACGACATTGTACATAGAGCTATTATTGAGTTCTATGTCTTTTGCTTTCACGGTCAAATTTCCAGTACCCCCTGTGGTAGTACTACCGACTGATACCCCTGCCCCATTAGATACAATTAACCGCCCAGTATCAATGGTTATGTTTCCGGCATTTCCACCAGCAATAGGTAGAAAATCCCTTATAAAAGGAGAAACATTAGGAAGATTCTGGGCATCAAGGGAAGCGGAAAACAAGCCAATAGGAACAGGAACAGAAACAGGAATATTTAAAGTAAAAAGACCTAAAAAATTAAAAGGAACATTGATGTCAATGTCAATCGTGCCGTTTGATGAGGAACTGCCAGTTAGTTCTATTGAGTCAGAGGCGTTTACAACCAAATCCCCAGCATTACCACTAGAAATAGTAGCAGTCGCTATTACTCCATCTTGAATAATCAATTTCCCTGTATCCACAAGCAAGTCTCCACCATTTCCAGAACCAAAAACGGCGTTGTAGATAGAGCTATTTTCGATTCTCACTGTTCCTTTGGCGCTGAGGGTGACATCTCCCGCCTCAGCGTCATCGGTTCCTGCCAGTGGGCTAATACCCGCACGGAGGCTACTTTTTCCTGAAACATCTATATTCTGAGCATTGATGGCAATACTACCGCCACCACCAGAAGCGACATTAACTTCAGCGCCGTTGGTAAGCAACACATTTGCTCGTGCGACA
>JAHCSU010000548.1 GCA_023522315.1 Nostoc sp. CCCryo 231-06 | reverse complement strand
CTATAATCACTGAAATCCTTGTACCGTATACATTTACCATTTACGGATAAGTCTAATAGAGAGAACCGTTTGGAGCTAAGACACGTTGCCATTGCTCTGCTATGGTGTCTAACCAGTTCAGGTAACTTTTGTCGGTTTTAAAGTCTCTGTCGCCAGTAATATTAGCTTTTTTGGTGGTATGCTAGGGTGGATCTGTGAGTATTAGGTTAACTGAATCATCGGGGAGCGATCGCAACACATTTAAGCAATCTCCTTGATAAAGAGTAACTTCAGGGGATTCTAGGTAAATTGTCATCACTAAAACTAAAATCTGTTAGACCAATAACATAGCATCCCTCCAGCGCTTCACTCCTGGTTCCAAACAAATTCTCTTGCTTGATTTAACCTAACTGGAGAAAATATGGCGACACTCCAGAGAGGTGAGAAATGCTTAATCAAACCTATATAGTTGATATCTTAGTTGTCGGCGGAGGAACCGGAGGAACTGCTGCTGCTATCCAAGTGGCGCGACGGGGAGCCAAAACTATTCTGCTGAGATAGTGTTACGGCTCCTGTAACGCTGTATTATTTTTGAATATTTTCTCAAGATTTTATCCGAGACGGTAGCAATGACTATTCGCCATGCGACAGAAACTGACTTGCCTGCAATTGTGGCAATTTATAATGCTGCAATTCCTAGCCGCATGGCAACTGCTGATTTAAAGCCAATATCTTTGGAAAGTCGCCTTTCTTGGTTTAAGGAGCGATCGCCTTCACAACGCCCACTTTGGGTAATCGAAGTAGAGGGAGTAATTGCTGGATGGCTTAGTTTCCAATCCTTTTATGGGCGGCCTGCCTATAGTACGACTGCCGAAATTAGTATTTACATAGCCCCTCGCTTTCATCGATGTGGTTTGGGACGGCAACTCTTAGCACAAGCAATTAGCGAAAGTCCTAGTTTGGGTTTAAAGACCCTACTATGCTTCATTTTTGCTCACAATCAACCCAGTTTAAGACTTTTTGAAACATTTGGTTTTCAACATTGGGGACATTTACCTAAAGTTGCCGAAATTGATAGCGTTGAACGGGATTTAGTAATCATGGGACTCCGAATTATTGACACTCCCAAAGCTTGAAGTTGTGGGAGTGCAAGGTTTCAGCGATCTGTTGATTGACATCCCTGACAACGGACTTTGAGAGGTCTACTCAAGTTTATACGTTGCTAAATAGGGACTTTGAGCTTGCGATTTGGTTTGGTTAAATTCAGGCGATCGTAAAAAGGCATTTATTTATAGTAAATAATTTTTATCGTAATAAATTATTAATTTTAGCTAATTTTACCCAGTTTGGATATTCAGTCATCAGTAAATCATAAAGTGCTTGATCCGCTATATTTTCTGGATATTCTAAACTGAAAAAATCGCAATTATCAACATAGCGATCGCTCATTTCGTCCAGTCGTTCTAGGAAGGTAAAATCACTTGCCTTTGCTTGACCTAACCAGCCTAAAATACCTTTACCTTTGACATCCTTACGTGACTTGCCAATAGCCATAAATTGCCAAAAAATAGGCTCATACGAAGACTCTTTAAGATACTGTTCTGTTTGCGGGTCGTCAGATGTTGCTCCATCTGTAACAAACATGATATAAACTGATTGATTTAACGGAATTTCATTTTTTTTTGCTACTTTTTTGAGATATTGGAAAATAAAATTTTCTAATCATATTGATAGCTTTACCATAGTAAGTACCACCTTCAAGTGGATACTGTTTTAGTAGATTTGGAATAAAGCTTTTAAAATTCTCAATAGTCATTGCACCTACGTTATGGGTTTTAGCTCCGAACAGAAATATGTCAATAGAGGCGTTGTCATCAAAACGACATCCTAAAGCAAGAATTTTTTCAGCAAACTTCTGGATTTTACCTGAGCTATAGAGCGAACTCATTGAACCAGAGATATCAAGGCAAAGCACAACCTTAGCCTTATGATTCGCTAAATTTACTTTTTGAAGTGATATATCTGCTTTTTTAACGAGATTGAAAATATGTGGTGCTTCAAGCTCAAGCTTTTTATCTAATGCTATATTTACTTGACTTTTACAGTTTTCTTTCTCACTTTCTACTTTTGTATATTCTTTTTTTTGTGCCTGTTTAGTTTCTCCAATATATTTATCTAAAAAACTTTGTAGCCCAGAACTATAGCCTTCTCCTACTGCTTGAAACCTCCATTCATTATCCTTTTTATATAAGCGTCCAAATTCCAAAGCTGTCTCTTGAGAAAAAGCCTCTCTTAAGTTATACCGAGCCAGAGAATTTTTGTTTTCGTTATTATAAATCTTGATAAAAGCATTTTTTATTTTGCTAAAATTTTGATTTTTTTATTGCCATTGATGAATAGTGACAATAAAAATTATCTCCTGAATAGCTGGATTTACTTTTGCCAAATCAACATAAATTGTCTCATCATCTCCATTACCTTCCCCAGTTCTATTATCTCCTGAGTGCCTGAGAGAACCATCAAAAGATTCAAGGTTATTGTAGAATACAAAATATTTTTCATTAGGAACTTTACCATCTGCACCTAACATGAACACAGAAGCATCAATATCATATTTTTTTCCATTCTGACTTGCTTGCCAACCTAAACTAATGGCTACTTTCTTTAAATCAGGAACTTCTTTAGAAAGATAAAACCTGCCACCTTTGTCTAATTCAATTTCCATTTTGGATACATCTTATAGATTAAAATTATGTAATTGGTTTTACGCAAAAAAAAGGGAGTAGCACCAATGAATACTCCCTTTTTATTAACTAATGAGATAGCTACTAAGCGGCGTATAGGTCTACAAAACTTTGAAGCCCTGATTTATAACCAGCCCCGACAGCTTGGAATCTCCATTTGTATTCAGACCCAGATAAATGATACTTGGCAACTTCTTGATTGTTAGATGTATTGACCAGGCGCACAAAGGCATTTTGTACCTGTGCAAATTCTTGTTTCCGAGCAATACAGTCGTAAATATTAACCGTAAAAACTAGTTTGACAATCTCTTTTGGGAGTCGAGTTAAATCTACAAGAATCTGCTCGTCATCACCTGCTCCTGCACCCGTGAGATTATCACCCAAATGGGTAATAGCTCCTGATTTGTGGGATAAATTTCTAAAGTAAATAACGTTACTTGTATCTGTTATTTTGTCTTTTTGATCTAAACAGATTACATGCCTAAGTGATAACTCGGAGTCTACAGCCTTGTTGTCAATAAGTTACGGCAGAACTATACTGCGATCGCTTCAATTGGTTACCAGAGTAGGCAAATGTAGAGACGCGAAATTTTGCATCTCTAAACATTTGTTAACAATACTGCAACTGCGTTAACAACACAACAATTTCATCAATAGCTTGGCGCACAACTGTTGCAGGTTGCTCCGATTGATTGACGATAATACTAAAAACCAACGGCTCATACTTAGGCGCATTCATATATCCAGATAGAGAAATTGCACCAGTTAACGTACCTGTTTTTGCTTGGACAATGCCCTCAGCAGGTGTATCTTGAAAGCGGCCTTTCAAGGTTCCACTTTTACCCGCCACGGGTAAAGATGCGCGATACACATATCCTGTTGGTGTTCTTGCTATTCCTCGCAAAGTTTGCACAAAAGCTTCTGGTGTCACTAAGTTACGACGTGATAAACCCGAACCATCGACTAAAATATAATTAGCTGGATCAACTCCCAATTGAGTTAAACTGGCTTTAACAACTTCCAAACCGACATCAGCGCTAGTCTGATTTTTCACTCTGAGTTTTTTCACAGCTAATGCTCTCAGAATTGCTTCAGCATAAAGATTATTACTATTCTGAAGAGTTTCCATTAATAAGTTAGATAAAGGTGGCGACTCTACAAATGCTATTTCCTCTTGATTAATACCACCATTGACTACTAATATTTGTCCCAAAGGAATTTTTTCTGTTGCCAAAGCAGTACGAAAGCGCCGTAAGAAGTAATAATTAGGGTCAACTATAGGCAAATCTATTAAAGACGGTTCAGAATTCGTTGTCAGTTGTCCTTGAATTCGTAATACTGTTCCTGATAATTCGCGGGTAACGTTGACGTAGGTTGGTTGATTTTGGGCAACAGTTACTGACTGATTAATTGTTCGCCACTGTCTCGCCTCGCCAGCATCAGTCCACACCACTTGTAAAGATTTACCTACAGCCTGCGGTACAAGTTTTAAGCTAAAAATATTTTGATTCAGAATAAAGCTGCTGACTGGTGCGCCATAGTCTGACTGCACATCTTCCCATTGCCAGGTAGGGTTAACAATATCCCCTTGAATATAACTATCATCAGCTATCAATCGCTGAATTTGAGTAATACCTTTCTGTTTTAGCTGCTGTGCTAATGTTTGCAGTTGAGTATCACTTAAGCTGGGATCTCCCCTACCGACAACACGTAAAACACCATTGCCATTCTGATAAATAGAGGTGCGAATCCGAAAATTAGCACCCAATTGTTGCAATGCGGCTGCTGTTGTCAGCAATTTGAGGTTAGACGCGGGAGTAAAATATTTCTGAGCATCCCGACTGTAAAGAATTGGCCCCGTTGACAGGGGTTGTACCAAAATTCCCCAGCGTACCCGACTGAATAAGGGACGATTGATTACAGCATCTATAGCTGTTCCCAATTGGGTAGAGCAAATTGATTTTGTACTAGTTGTTGGTGCAACTGGGGTTTGTGCTTTAGCTGCTGACTGGGTAACACCAATTTGAGTACCCAGAAACAGCAGCATCAAGCCAAGGGAAATTTTTCTAGTCATCACATAGTTATTAAAACTACTTGATGATAATACCTTTGTCTGGCATTTTTTTAACGTCAATTCCACGGGAGGCAATTAACACTCTTCTTCTTCCTCTTCTTCTTCTTTTTCCTCTTCCCCGAATACTCCATCTATAAGTTCTTGTGCCCGTTCGTCTGAAATTTTTAAGGCTTCCTGAAGCTCAGAGATATAATCTTGTTCAGCTTCGGGTACTTCCTCATCAATCCCTACTACTAAGATAGCGGTGATGTATGCAGCTTCACGATAACCTTTATTGGGTAAGGATTCGATGGACTGGGCGATTAAATCTTCTGGTTCTTCTTCTTCAATCAAGTTGACGACTTTTTCGGTTAATTCTTCAAAGTCTTCTTCAGAGTAATCTTCAAATAAGCTAACCCGACCGAGAAATTCACTTAAAGCATATTCTTCTGTTGAAGAAATACCTTCACCGTCAGCAGCTGCGGAAAAGAGTCCAAGGATGGCGATCGCAACTTCTGGTTCTAGAGCAACTGAACTAACACTACGGCCTTTGGGCAATTTGCGTTTAGACATAATTATCCTTTAAAAGTTACGTGATATTTCAGGAAGTCATATTTTGCCTATAGTGCTTCCTCAATTTAGGATTCCCAAAAGAATGCGAAAATATACATTGGGATGAATCTTTTTTCCATAAAAAATACGCAGAGAATATATTCATCTAGACACGAACACCAGCCAGAGATAGAACAGCAGATTCGCACATTACCCATTACTCAACTAGAAGACTTATAGCGTTTCCTAATCACATGAGGTACATCATAGCCCCCTCTCGAAGAGCGGGG
>JAHCSU010000547.1 GCA_023522315.1 Nostoc sp. CCCryo 231-06 | reverse complement strand
CAAGGCAGTTAACTCGATATCTTAACGAACTATCCAAGTTAGGCATTTTGCGGTATCACAGACCGCCTAATAGGGAATGCCCAACCAGCTATTATCTTGGCCCTGCTTGGCTATCAGTAAAAGAAGTGCCGCTAACAGAAATGGAACTCGAAGCGATTGAAGATGGCGAAATGCACCTTGAAGAGGGTTATTTGTGGGGTATTCCTTTTGGGGAACGTAAAAGCCGAAATGAAAGGACATTGCAGCAACAAAAGGATGAAATAGTGCGCGTTCCTAAACAACCAGGTGAACCGATTTGGCACTCAGCCTGGAGAAATGGCGAATGGCTACACCAAAGAAAAGCTGACTTGAATAGTGACTTAGAACCACTACTTAAAAAGAGAATCACAAGCACAGAACTTCAAACTGCTTTGAGTCTTGTAGCAGCAAGAAAAGGAGAAACTTATAATGGACACTTGCTCACTCCTTGGCTTTGCGAAAAAGACAACAAGTTAACTTGGTGTTGCGATGTCAATTTAGCTGGTGGCAAGCGCTTTCGTGGTGGCAAAAGCTTTGATAGTATTGACGCGGCGCTTAATTGGACAAAAAGAAGAATAGATGAAGCCGACTCCCCCTTGGATAACGAGGGGCAA
>JAHCSU010000546.1 GCA_023522315.1 Nostoc sp. CCCryo 231-06 | reverse complement strand
AATCCCCACCTTATGAGTACATTGAAGGTGGGGACTTCCGCGACACGT
This sequence comes from Nostoc sp. CCCryo 231-06, assembly GCA_023522315.1. GTDB lineage: Bacteria > Cyanobacteriota > Cyanobacteriia > Cyanobacteriales > Nostocaceae > Nostoc. The sequence goes on along the minus strand of JAHCSU010000546.1, from coordinate 16,405 downwards.
TAAAGTACTCAATTTTTCTTCATCAAAACTCAACCCGTGACGCTCAAAATATGGGCGCAAATTTATTTGAATAAATAAATCCTTCAGTTCTTGGGCAATTTCTTGGGGTGGATTTCCTGATAATGCGATCGCAATTAAACGTTCTGCTGCTTGTAATTCCCCACAGTCTATTGCAAGGCTTGCAGCACTGCGATGTAATACTGAACGAGTCGGCTCGGCATCAAGTTGATTTGCAATGAGTGCAGCAGCTTGAGATTCTTTTTCAAAAGCTTGTCGAGAAACGTGATTAGCTTGCTTTAAGTCTCCTCTAAGTTTAGCAGTAAAAGCTGCTTCGGCCAAATCCATCGCCTGTTTATGCAATTCCTGAATCTGACTCATTTTTCCATAATAAAAGATAGGGGTCTGCTAAATTCAACAATAATAATGTAGGCAGGAAATTCGCCATCGGAAGGATTAGTTTGCTCGATTTTTTGTTTAACTCTAGCTCTAACCCTGCTATCATCTGCTTTACGTATACCTGAAACTTCCAGCCTTACTTTATTTTGAAACGGAAGTTCACCTGCTTCATCTTCGCTACCTAACCAATAATCAAATCCAGTGCCTTTACGCGATCGCTCAATCACTGTAAACTTAGTCAATTGTCTAATGAGCATAAAGGCAATACCATAGGCTGCTTGTTCTGTGGTGAACTCTTCATCATTCCAACAGCGCAGCATTTGCTGTGTAACAGGTTGCCAATATAGTCTGAAGGTGGTAATAAATTTCCCGTTAACTGTGAGTACTACACCCTGCAAATGACCTTGTTCGTCCAAAGACACTGCACAAGCTTCTGCTAAAGCTGCTCCAAAAGATGGAGTTATAGCAAGTAGCCCTTCTCCTAATTTAGTTAGTATTAACTCTTGGGATTTATCCAAGCTAAACAGAGTGAATCTTACCGTGATTAGTTTGATTGTACTTTATTGCAGTGGAAGGCGTGCGATCGCAGACAATGATTACTTTCCATCCTCCAATATCAATGTAGATTCAGCAGTACGCCCAAATTCTTCAGGTGCATATTGCAGGTGAACTTTTGCACCAGGCCAAGAAAACGTACCAGGGGTGACAGAACGAACTAAGTAATGCAGACTATAAACTCCTGGTTCGAGGTGGTCGGCGTAGGCGATAATGCGATCGCGATACACATTCTTAAAGCCAAGTTCCCAGCTATCAGCTTTTGCTTGTAATGCAGCCGTATTAGTTTGAAAACTTGCATCCACCGCCTCAAAACCTGCTGGTAGCGGATCTTTTATTACTATATGATCTACGGTGCGATCGGCAATGATTTCTAAACCAATATCAAACACCTGTCCAGAGGCTAAAGTCAAGGGTTTATCGAAAGCGTAAATACCTGTTTTTTGTAAAACTTTATCTTCATTTACTTGACTAATTCCTCGCGTTATGCGTAACCCATTAAATCTGCCTGGTTGATTGCCTTGCAAGCGATAATTATAAGCAACCAGATAGTGTAAAGTGCCATTACCTGATTTTTGTAACGTTAAATCTTGACGCCCACGAGGTAATAAATTCATCGGCACAATTAGTTGTAGGCTGGGATTTTTGTAACCTTCAAAGCGATTTTCTCCTAACTTATTACCAGCTAATTGCACAGTAGCAACAAAATTAGGTGGCGTGGGTTGCAGTTGACTATATTCTACTAAAGCTGTTAAGGCTTGGGCATTATTATAGCTAGTTTGCCATGTGCCATCCCGGCGCAATGCGAGAAGGCTTTGGAATAACTTATCTATAACTTCGGGTTTACTTTGTTTGGCAATAAACAAGCGTAAAGCTTGCGCTTGCGTCGTCGTAGATGAACTCATCCATCCCCAACTGCTGGGGAAACTGACAACTGCTGTGCGACCAGTTTCATAGATATTCTGTTGCAGCTTGTTTACTAATTGTTGAGATTCATCTTGCCATTCTGGGAATTGAGATAAGTATCGCGCTAGTTTAATTTGAGTTACTAAATCAAAATTATTACGCTGTTCATAAATATCTGCGAGGAAAGTATTGCGTTTATCTCCCAGTTCTGCTAAAGCGATTAAAGCATTAATTTGCAGTTGCCTTTTACAGAGTAGTTGTTTGCAAAAGTCGTATTCTCCAGGATTCGCCAGAACTTTTTGCAGATAAGTTTTGAGGCGAGACAGCATTGCAGAATCGACTAAATTAGGGAACACCTGACTGGCTTTAGCCAAAGATTCACCCGCATAAGAAGAAACCCAAGGGTCAGATTTTTCTTGTCCGGGGAAAGCAGCAAAACCACCATCGGCTATTTGAAGCTTTTGTAATTTTTCAATTGCTTGATTTGCCTGTTGGCTAGGATTAAATTCTGCAAATGTTTGACCATATTTTTGCGTGATAGTTTGCAAATTAGCCGCAATCATTAATTGACTCGCCGCCGGTTCTGTAAACGGTAAATCATTATCTTCTAAAACCTGCTTTGCTATTGCTTGAATCTGCGGTATCAAAGTACTCGCCAACTGAATATCTAAACCTCCCGCATCAAGGAAGGTATTTTTATCAACATTCAGGGGAATCTTTATCTGTTTTTCAGTTACACCAGATTCAACGACTTGTTCTGTAATTTCAACTGGCTTAATTTCCAAAGGTACTTCAAAAGCATCTGCGGTACCATTTAGCTGAGTAGTAAAGCGAACTTTACCAACTCCGACGCTATCCGCCACCATTGGAAAGCGATAAGCGTGAGTTGCAGATTCAGCTTTGGTTTGCAAAGCAGTAGTTGTAGGGTTTTTCTCAGCAAACTTCACAGTACCGCTAAGTTCGCCATTTATTGAGAGATTTCCTGTATTCCCAGTGTTATTAGTTACAGATAAACCAGCGAGGATGCGATCGCCTGGACGGGCAAATTGTGGCAAAATGGCATTAGTTAGCAGTGGCTTTGTTGTGATAAACGTCGCGTCCCCATTCCCAAAACGCAGATTTCCATCGGTAGCAACAGCCATCACCCGCCATGTAGTTAAATCATCTGGAAGCTTAAAAGTTATCTGTGCATTACCATTAGCATCGGTGAGAACAGAACCGTTGTAGTAAGCTAAGGCTTTAAAATCGCTGCGAGTGCGAGTATTTGCTGCACCAGTTGATAAACCACCGCCATAACCCCAACCTTTGGGTTTAGCTACATCTTGTGGTTGTAATATGACATCTGGGCGATTATCGCTAAAGCGGGTAGATATTGGCTGTTCTGCATAAACTGTATCCACCAAATCTGGCGGACGATAACCAGAAAGTTGTAACACCGCCTCATTTACCACCATGACTGTAAACTGTCCTTTGGTGGGATTGCCTTGATTATCCTTCAGTTCCAGTTGTACTGTTTCTTCTGCACCAGGTTTTAATGATGCTTGCACTGGCTTAACTTGCAGTTTTAAATACTTATCTTCTAAGTTAACTTTAAAAGGAGTAAAACCAATCTTCACCAAGTTATCTAAACTTCCTGCTTCCACTTGGTTGATGGGTTTACCTTGTCTTACTAATACAACTTCAATAGCTGCATTTGGCAACATTTCTGGCGTAACTTGAAACTGAATTTGTGGTGCGCTTCCCTGAGTTTTTGTAATTTGCTGATAAAGGGGTTTGTCTTTAATCACAGCAAAGTATAATTCTGCATCTGGATAGGGAGATTGAATTAGTACAGTAGCGGTTTCTCCAGGTTTAAACTCTTTTTTATCTAGCTGAATTTCTAAGACATCTTTTTCTTTAGAACCCCAAAATACAGGATTCTCTCCAGTTGCCCAAATTTGTAAATCTGTGGCACTTAATTCGCCTTTCGCATCACTAAAATTAACTCTAATCCGGTATGAACCAGATTCGGGTGCTATCAAATTTATCGATTGCGGATTGCTAGCAGATGTAATTTCTGCTTGTCCTACTGTTTTATATTCAATTTGATTTTTTGCCGTTCGGCTACCTTCAACTAATTGGGTGACGCTGCTGTATTTAATCTGTTGTAATTCCAGGCGCACTCGTTGACCTGTTATCGGTTTTCCTGTAGGGTCAGTAACAACCACATCAACAGGAAAAGCCTTACCAGCATCAGTAATAAAATTACTTTTTAACCCAATTAGACGATTACTTGGTAAGGCTGTAAAAGTTTTGGAATTCGCTACAGACAAATTAGAAACATCTGCAACTTGCACATCCACCTGGTAAGTCATCGGATATGGTAAATCATTAGCCACATTCACAGTTTGACTACTTTTACCACTAGCGTCTAGCTGGGCATTAGTTTGCAACACATCACTAGATATACTAGGGGTTTCCTCTGGCCATAGCCATTGTCTACCAAAAGTAAATTCATCCCAACCTTTAGGAACAAAATTAGCCTGTTGGCGAGTGATAAAGTATTTTGCTTCGCCACCTTCTACAGGCGCACCAAATAAATAATTACTTGTAGCATTAATATTAACTTTCTCGTCAATGAGAGCAAATTCTTTATCTAAGTTGAGTTCGACTTTAAAATTGGGTGGCTTAAACTCAGCTACCCGAAATTCTCCAGAAATTTCTTGCCCATTCTTCCCCTTAGCCTGGATTGTATAGTAGCCTAAGCGCTGAGTAGTTTTGATTGGCAATTCCAGAGAAAATGTACCAAATTCATTTGTAGTTTGCGTACCTAAATTAGTCTTTTGTCCATCAGGATTTACCAAAGTTAATTGGTAAACGGCATTTTTATCTTGCTGGATTGTGCCATTTTGCAAATAGTCAGCAAAACCAGTCAACCAAGCTTTTTCACCTGGTTGATATAACTGTCTATCCGAAAAAATTACTCCGCGTGATTCTGGCTTACCATTTTGCCAACCCGCATCAATACCATATCCATAAACGCCGCTATATTCTTCTGTTCTAGCGAATGCCCAATCTTGATTTTCACGGGCGATTACTAATAATTGTGGTGATTTACTAGAACTCTCATTACCAGAATAACATTTCTGTAATTCTTCACGAACAATTCTAAAAATTCCATTTTCATCAGTTTTACCCGTTGCACAAGGAACAGGTTCCGGGCGAGATTTTGCTTGTAACTTTGATTGATAAATTTCAATAGCAGCCGCTTGAACTGGCGAACCATCTGTCAGATGATTGATGCGAATTAAGCCTGACTCAGGAAACCATTGAGTAAATACGCCCAAATTTGTCAATTCAACCATGCCAAAAGTGGTAGGTTCTCGCCACAGTTCCTTACCATTCTCCTGATATTTATTAGTGCGGGCTTGCACTCCATAAGCTAACATTCCTGTAGCAGCACTTATTTTTTCCCGCAGAGGAACAGCAATATCAACTGATTGATTTTTCTGACCCGATACCTTAAAGCTTTGCCAATCAGAAGGTTGTGGTAATAGTTCATTACTATTATTAAAATAAACTAAATCTGTCGGTTTAACTACTCGATAAGCTGCTTTGTATTTAGATTCTGGCAGATTTCCTGCACTAATATTTAGCTGTAAATCTTTACCTGTAGGGAAAATATTCAAATCTGATGGTACCCAGATATCCCCAGCTAAATCTCCAGTATCATATTTAAGTGTGACAGGTTTACCCAAAGTCTGCCCAAACTTATCTTTAAGGTTTTCGCCAATAGTAAATGTATAAGTTTTGGCAGGTTCTAGCGCATAAGGATTGATGCCGACAATTTTATCTTCATCGTTTATTTGCAGAATTCTCGAAATATCTTTGGGTGGCGGATTTATTTTAATATTTTCTTTAGCTGAATCTGGCAATAAGACGTTATTAAATTCTAGCTGTGGACTGCCTTTAATAAATCTTCCAAAAGTTCCACCTGTATCTGGCTGTCCGTAAAAGTTAATTTTCTGAAATGCTAAAGGCGAATAAGTCACTAACTTACTAGCAAATTCTTTTTCTGTAGGTAGATTGCCATAAGCAGGGCGGATTCCGGGAGAAAATACTAGGCGATAAGGGGTTGCTTTTTCGAGATTTTGCTGGGGGATGAGATTATAAATCCAATTGCGGGCAGAAGGGTCAAATTTTTCTAAAGGTTCTTCTTCATTTTTTAATAGTTTTTCTTCTTTGTTTAATTCGACTTTAAAGCCTACACCCTTGTTTTTTCCTTCAGGAATTAACTGTAAATGCTCTTGTACAGAAGCTAAATCCAATTCGACATTTGAAGTAAACTGTAGCTTCTGTTGTAAATCAATTGGTTCGATATCAGCCTTCTCAATGGGATTAACACCGGGTAAATTAGTCAAATTTATAGATTCGGTGTTGAAAGTCCAAGGTAAATCTTTATCTAAACGATGATTTTTTAAATCGGCTAAACCTGTTTTGAGAGTGATTTGAAATCTTGTCGCTATTGGCAATGCTTTCTCAGCTTGAAAACCCACCATGCGCGGTGTTAAAAAGCGAAATTGACCGGGTAAAGGCGGCCAAAGGGTAAATTTTTCTAATAGTTTCTGTTGTTCTGGACTATCTAGGCTTTCAACTGGGATTAAAGCTTCTTTAAAACGGATGCGGATTTGGTTAAGAGATTTTGCATCTCCAATGGGACTAATTTGTTCAATCCAGTCTGGTAGTTTAGGCGGGGTGAGTCCGGATACTGTTGGGAGTTGTTCTTTACCTGAGTTTATACCAAAAAAATTACACCCTGCCATTCCTAGCATAAATGTAAAGAGAAGAAGATACTGTATTTTTCTCTTCTGCCTTGAAGAATGACTAATTTTTTTTAACGTAGACGGTTCGGCTTGCCGCAGGCTACCGCCAAGTACGCCAAGTACGCTAAGGAAGAAATAGAGAATTTTATGGTGGAAACGGAGTAAAACTCTGATAATCATATTTTTAGTAATTTAAAATTAAAAATTCACAAATTATAGCGAATAAAAGTTTATATTCCCTCATTGATCTGGCAATGCCAAGACTAATAAGGGAAGGCGGATGACTATTTTTTACTCAAATATTGGATTTAACTATGTTTATTTACATAGATAACCAATACTGTGTGATTGTTCCGCAAAATCACTACAATTCTTAACTATGAATAAGTATTTAAGTTCTGTAAATATTGATTTATATCTGCTAAGTTCTGAAAAATAAATTATTAAGGATTTGACATATTTACTGGTATAGATGTAATCGCCGCGTCAAAATTAAGGTAGGTTTTCTTAGACAGGGGATTCCCTGATGAAACTAATTTTACGATCGCTACTCAAAATTAAGCACACTAGCAAAGTTATCCTGGCTGTGCTGGTAATCTGCCTGATTATCCGCTTACTACCTTATTTTGCGCCCATTCATACCGCAGACATTGCCCAAAATCAGTTGGCAATGCAATTTAGCGATCGCAATGGTTTACCATTAGGAACATTGCTCACCCGTGACCAAGAACATACATCAGTAGTCCCACTAAATCAGGTTTCGCCCCAGTTTATCCATGCCATTTTAGCCGCCGAAGATGGCAGCTTTTACCATCATGGGGCGTTGGATATGAAAGCTATTATCCGCGCCAGCAAAGAAGCCATCCACGCCAAACGAATTGTTTCCGGCGCTTCCACAATTACTATGCAGTTAGCGCGGATGTTAGATCCTGTCCCCCGTAGTTTCTCTGGTAAACTGAGAGAGATTTGGCTATCTTGGCGGTTAGTAGCAGGGATGAATAAAGATGAAATTCTCTCTGCATATATCAATCGCCTGCCAATGGGAGGGAATATATATGGTGTGGAAGCAGCTGCGCGGATTTATTTTTCCATCCCAGCTAGTGAGTTGAATCTTGCTCAAGCTAGTTTGTTGGCTGCTATTCCTAATAATCCCACATATTTTAACCCTTATGAACATTGGGAACGGTTGAAGCAGCGACAAAAATACGTCCTCAATCGGATGGTACAGGAAAAGTATATTAGTGGTGCGAACGCAGCCCGAACATCCGCCGAAAAGGTTGTGTTTCAGTCTCGCCAACAAGGAATTATCGCCGCACCACACTTTTTATTTTGGTTAGCCAATCAAATCCCCCCTAGCAAGCCTTACAAAGCGGACGTTATTCGCACGACTATAAATCGCCCATTACAGCAGTTTGTCGAAGCACAGGTGCAACAGGTAATTTCTTCTCTCGCCGCCAACAATGTCCATGATGCAGCTGCGTTGGTGATTGACAACCGCACTGGTGAAGTTTTGGCTTATGTTGGTTCACCTGATTATTTTAATCAAGCCAAACTGGGACGCAATGATGGAGTCCAGGCGCTACGTCAACCAGGATCTACCCTCAAGCCTTTTGTCTATGAATTAGCTTTAGAAAAAGGTTTAATTCGCCCAAATACCATTTTGGCAGATGTACCCGCTCATTATGCCATTCCCGGCGCGAAACTTTATAGCCCCACAGATTACACCGAAAGCTTTCTTGGGCCTGTGCGGGTGCGAATCGCTTTAGCAAATTCCCTAAATGTCCCCGCAGTGAGAGTTTTAGAAAAAGTAGGCGTAGAAACTTTCTTAAAACGATTGCATCAACTGGGCTTTGAACACCTTAATCAAACCCCAGAACATTACGGTTTAGGCTTAACCCTCGGAAGTGGCGAAGTCAGTTTATGGGAACTAGCCCGTGCCTACCTGAACATAGCACGGCAAGGAGATGCTATCCCTTTAGTAAGCACATTTTCCAATTCCCCACTCCCCGGTACAGACGCGATTAATCGCGTCTCTCCCCACTACTTCGGCTTCTCTACGAGACGCTACGCGAACGCTCAGTACAAGTCTCCACTCCCCAACCACACAATATGGCAATTAATCACCAACATACTTAGTGACAACCATGCTCGTGCAACAGCATTTGGTGTAGACTCAGTGTTAAATTTACCTTTCCCCGTTGCTGTTAAAACTGGCACTTCTTCCAATTTTCGTGATACTTGGACAGTTGGCTTCACTACAGATTACACCGTTGCTACTTGGGTAGGCAATTTCAACGGCGAACCGATGCGTCAGGTTTCAGGTGTTACCGGGGCTGCACCCTTGTGGAATCGAATTATGTTACACCTGCACGAACATCAAGAACCAGGAGGTTTTCCACCTCCAGAAGGTTTAGTGCAATTACCTGTTTGTGCAATTTCGGGGTTACGACCAACACCAGATTGTACCTCAGTTGTGCAGGAATATTTCTATCCAGAAGATAAAATTGCCTATGAAAGTGACAATCAGTTCAATTTACCACCAGAGTATGATGAGTGGTTGGCAAAACAACAGCAATCGAGTCTTGTTTCTACCAATTTGAGAATTTTATCTCCCCATCATGGCGATTTATTTTTACTGTATCCAGGTGAAGAAGCGAAGCAAAAACTCGAATTTAAGCTAGCGATAAATAAATCTGCGCCTGTTGAATGGTGGCTAAATGGGGAAAAACTAGATACAAACTCAGCTAATTCTTTATTTTGGAATTTGCGTCCTGGTAAGTGGACTTTGGAAGCAAGAAGCGGGGAAATGACCGACAAGGTAAATTTTCAGGTGGAGTTAGCTAGTATTAAACCTACGCGTCGAGGATTTTCTATTAGTAATTCTCAGGTAAAGGGGAATCGTCCATAATTAAATATAGAGGACATTAGGCATCTAAATGAGGAATCATCGACTGATGAAGTGCGATCGCTCATACAAAACTCGATAACCGCCTACCTTTGCCACAGTATACTTCCGATCACAGACTCTCGTAGGTGAGTTCCGTATTTGCCCAGTTGGTTTCTGCCAAAAATTCCCTAAATGTGGTCATAATTCCAGGAAACTCCTCTTCTCGTAAACGCTGGACATCGGCTTGATAACCTTGCTTGCGATACCACTGAATCAAATCGAACAGTTCCTTTTGCAGCAAGAGTAAGAAAATCCAGGCGGGTGTCTCTTTGTAGACAACTTTCATCCCCTGCGCTTGGGAGAATGCCTCTGCCATCCCAACAGGAGTTAGCACATCGCCAGCTAGCTCAATTTCTTGACCAATATACTTAGTGGGATGTTTAATTACGTAAGCAGCAACGCGACCCATGTCCTTCGTTGTAATTAGATGAAGGGGCTTGTTTGGTTGAATGGAAAATAGGAAACTACCTTTGAGGATGGAAGGTCGTGTGTACTTCTTCCAAAACTCTTCCATAAACAAGCAAGCTCGCAACATGGTAGTCGGTAAGCCAGCTACTTTGAGAATTTGCTCCACTTGGTACTTTTGCTCAATGCGGGGGATTCCTGAATTCCTGTCTGCCCCACCTGCTCCATTGTAAACAAAGTGCTTAATGTCAGCTTGTTTGGCAACTTGTGCAACTCGCCTTGCTCTGTCCACCTCTAGCGGGTCAATTTTAGCGGAGTCCGCAGAAGTAGCGTGGCAGTAAACAGCCGAAATTCCTGCAAAGGCTGCTATGAGTGAGGTTTCATCGTCGAGGTTGGCTTTTACCAGTTCAACTCCGGCATCGTTGAGTTTTGCAAGAGTTGGACGATTAAGGTCAATTTCTCTAGTGATAACTCGCAGGTTGGTAACTCCCTGTTCGAGAAATCCCTTGACGACATTTCCACCTGTGCCGCCAGTAACTCCGATGAGTAAGACTTTATCGGTGTTTGACTCTGTGCGATCGGGGAAATTTGACATTCTCTCTTCTACCTGGAGTTATTTATTTAAATTAAGTTTATCCAAAGACAATAGAAGCAAACAATAATTGAAGAAGAATTCAGAATACATCCCTCTGGACAGAAGCTAGATGCTTGTGTTTTGTTTTGTTTTGACATTATGCTTTGTTTGTATTCATTATCTAAAAAGGGTACATACAAACAGTGTTTGAGCAGCAACCTAATGTAGACAGTACAGACTTATCTGAACAATTGTGGGGTTTGACAAACGAACTCCGTCAGAAAATAGACGCCCGTTTTGAATTACATCCAGACCCTTCTGTAGAAAATTTACAGCAATACAGCAGTCTCGATGGCAATATGAAGGGTTCGCTCACCGCTTTTTCCGGGAAAGAAATTGATTGGCTAGTGCATTCGTGGCTACGAAACCCTGAAAAATCAAACTTTAGCACCATGCGTCTCACTACTTGGTTGAAGTCGCATATTCAGGTTCCTCATTTGGCGTTTGAGTTTGGCACACTTCCGAATATTTTCTTTTATATAGATTACATCCCCCGAACTGAGCTTTTAAGCGATTTGGCGTCTCTCGATCGCTACTATGAGCCAGTTAATCAAACATTTTTAAAGTTACAGGAAGATTCGCGCCTCAAGGTATTTACCAGCAAAAGTCTGTATCTTCGCTTATTTCAATCGCCTGTTAGCTTGTGTTACACAGGCGCACCTACTTTTGAAACCCTCGAACTGACACGCACACTTGCACACGAAACACTCGATCGCTGGCTAACTTGGGTAGATGCAGCTGAACCTGTGCCAGAAGATGCACGCACCGCTTTAGCCGCTCGTGATGTGGCGCTACGCCGTATATGTGCTGAACGCGATCCAGGTAATAAATTTGTCGCACAGATACTTGGATCTGAGTTGGCAGATAAACTTGTACGATCGCTCTGGGGTGGCGATCGAATTAGTCATTAGTCATTGGTCATTTGTCCTTAGTCCCATGCCCTATGTCCACTAATCTAGAATCATTCCGCGCTTTGGCACTGCAAGTTACCTCTCATGCAGTCAACCAAACAAGCGATCGCCAACAAGCGCGATTGCTCATGCAAAATTCCATCAACCGCCTAGCTCAACAAATTGCTGCCAGTATCGCTTTCATTGGCTTCGATTGTCGTTTAATTGTACTGCCAGAATATTTCCTGACTGGTTTCCCAATGGGAGATTCTCTCTTAGGATGGGCAGAAAAAGCTTGTATAGAAATGGCTGGTGCTGAGTATGAAGCACTCGGTAAAATTGCCCAAAAGCATAAAATCTTTTTGGCTGGTAACGCCTATGAAGTTGACCCCAACTTCCCCGGATTGTACTTCCAAACCTGCTTTATTCTTGACCCCTCTGGCTCAATCGTCTTGCGATATCGGCGGCTAAATTCCTTATTTGCTCCCACACCCCATGATGTTTGGGATAAATATCTTGACTGCTATGGTTTAGAGGGAGTTTTCCCCGTTGCTAAAACGGAGATCGGTAATTTGGCAGCTTTAGCATCAGAAGAAATTTTGTATCCAGAAGTGGCGCGGTGTCTGGCGATGCGAGGAGCGGAGATTTTTGTTCATTCCACCTCGGAAGTATACAACAAAAACCTCACGCCCAAAGACGCGGCAAAAATCACTCGCGCCGTCGAAAATATGGCTTATGTAGTTTCAGCCAATACCGCAGGCATCGCTAATATTGCTATCCCCATTGCTTCGGCTGATGGTGGCTCTAAAATCATTGACCATCGCGGAATAGTATTAGCAGAGACAGGTGCAGGCGAGAGCATGGCAGCATTTGCAGAGATTGATTTAGGAGCATTACGGCGCGATCGCCGCCGACCGGGGTTAAATAATTTACTTGCACGCCAACGATTTGAGCTATACGCCGAAAGTTATCGCCAATCACACTTTTACCCACCTAATACTATGCTGGAGGGAGAAGTAGACCGCAAACACTTCCTCCAAACGCAGCAAGCCACCATTGAGCGGTTAGCCAAACTGGGGATAATTTGAATTGGGGCATGGGGAGTGGGGAGTAGGGGGAGCAGGGGAAGAATAACTATTAATTATTGACAAATGACCAATGACAAATGACCAATGACCAATGACAAATGACTAATCCAATAGAAGTCCGCAATCCTCGAACTGGCAAATTTGACTACGTAATTATCCCGCCGCCCCCAAGGCTGCTGGCACAGCAATGTAAGCGCACGCGCAGGGCGCAAGTTCGCTGGCAGCAGTTAGGTTTAGAGGGGAGAATTGAAGCTTTACAGCAGTGGAAGGAAGCGATATTATCAGGGCGCGATCGCCTCACAGAAGCTTTGGTAAATGATACAGGGAGATTATCAACCTCAGTATTAGAAATAGACTCCTTCCTCTCTAGCATCGATCGCTGGTGTAAGTTAGCGCCGGACTTGCTGCAAGAATCTGCAAAAAACACAGCAATTCCGTTTATCGCCTTGCAACAAACATCCGTTCCTTACCCCCTAGTTGGGATAATTAGCCCGTGGAATTTTCCACTGTTGCTGTCTACCATTGATACCATTCCGGCATTACTGGCGGGTTGTGCTGCCATTGTTAAACCCAGTGAAATTGCTCCCCGTTTCGTAGCACCACTGAAAATAGCACTCAGCGCCATTCCTGAATTGCGCGATGTTTTAACTTTTGTTGAAGGAGCAGGCGAAACTGGATCTGCTTTGATTGATAATGTAGATTTGGTGTGCTTTACAGGCAGTGTTGCAACGGGGCGAAAAGTAGCAGAAGCGGCTGCGAAACGGTTTATTCCGGCTTTTTTGGAATTAGGAGGAAAAGACCCTGCGATCGTTTTAGAATCAGCCAATTTAGAATTAGCAACCTCAGCAATATTGTGGGGTTCCGTCGTCAACACCGGACAGTCATGCTTATCAATTGAGCGAATTTATGTTGCTGAATCGATATTTGAAAAGTTTTACCATCAATTAGTAGCCAAAGCTTATCGCCTTGGGCTAGCCTACCCCACAGTTGAAAGTGGAGAAATTGGCCCCATCATCGCCGAAAGACAAGCAGCAATTATAAGCGACCATCTTTTAGATGCAGTGGAAAAGGGAGCAGTAATTCACTGCGGCGGTGTAATTGAAGATTTAGGTGGAGGTTGGTGGTGTCGTCCGACAGTTCTCACGCAGGTTAATCATTCCATGAAAGTAATGACCGAAGAGACATTCGGCCCCATTATGCCAATAATGCCTTTTTCCACAGTAGAAGAAGCAGTGTCTTTAGCGAACGACTCAATTTATGGATTGAGTGCTGCTGTCTTTGCCTTGGAGGCCGAAGCCTTAGAAGTTGCCCAACAGATAGATGCAGGTGCTATTAGTATCAACGATGCTGGACTCACCGCCCTCATGCATGAGGGAGAGAAAAACGCCTTCAAATTCTCCGGTATGGGAGGGTCACGTATGGGTGCAGCCGCGCTGAAACGCTTCATGCGAAAAAAAGCTATTTTGATTAAAACTAACGCTACTAATGACCCTTGGTGGTTTGAGAATGGGGAGTGAATGCCATCATCACTATGCAACTCATTACCGTAACCAATGGCGTAGCTTGCCGCCGTACCCCTACGGGGAAGCAAGCTACGCAAAGCGTCTCCAAGAGTTGGCATTGCATTCTCATTCAGTTCAAAATATTTGTTTTACCAGAGGCGATCGCTTCGACGCTGAACACTATCAACCGAAGTACGATCAAGCCTTAGAAAAGATTAATAGTCTTAATCCTATAAAAATTATTCATCTTGAAGATATTTTAATTGATATAACTAATGGTCATACCCCTTTAAGACATGATTTGAGTATTGGAGATGTTAAATTTTTGACCGCAGAACACATTCATGATTTCAAAATAAATTATGAAACACAAAAACGTATTTTAGTATCTCATCATCAAACCGAATTAAAACGAACACATCTGAATAATGGAGATATTTTGATAACGATCAAAGGGAGAGTCGGAAATGCAGCAGTTATTGAAAACTTAAATCAATTAGTCAACATCAATCAAGATGTAGCATTGTTACGCCTCAAATTAGGGTTTAATGCTTACTATTTAGTAGGATTTCTCAATTCTCAGCTAGGAAAACTACTGATTGAAAAAGCATCCACTGGACAAATTAATCCATTTTTAAGCCTTGGAGCTTTAAGAAAGTTGAGCATCCCAATTTTTTCCGAAAGTAGAATGCAAAAACTTGGAATTTTAATTAAATCGAAAGTCGAGGATTTTTATCAAGCTGAACTAAAATCCAAACAACTGCTAGAAATTGCTAAAACAGGAGTAGAACGGGCGATCGAGACTGATGAAGCGATCGCAACAGCTTGGATAAACCAGCAACTTGAAGCGGTTGGCATTAATTTATCAAATTGAACTTAATTTAATGGAGGCATAATGTCTGAGATTACCCTAAACCCAGAACAAATCAAGGAAATATTGAAAAGCGCGATCGTCGAATTGATTCGTGATAACCGTGAAGAAGTCTCTGAATTTTTGGCAGAAATTATTGAAGACATAGCAATGGAACGAGCGATCGCAGAAGGTGAAACAACTGACCTAGTTAACCGCGACTCCATTTTTCAACTTTTGGAGCCGAAATCGTGAAAGTCGAGTTCAGAAAAAGCTTTGAAAAGGATCTTGGTAAGATTCGAGATGAGGACTTGCTTCTGAAAATTAAAACTGTAATAGAAGAAGTGGAAACTGCTGAAAGTCTCTTGAATATCAGCAACATCAAAAAACTTAAGGCAGATGGAAATTACTACCGTATCCGAGTTGGTGACTATCGAATTGGTTTTGCCGAAGACGAAGATATGATTACCTTTGTTCGTGTATTACATCGCAAGGAAATATATCGATATTTTCCATAGTGAATGACTACTGCTGGAAATTGCTAAAACAGGAGTAGAAAGAGCGATCGAAACCGACGAAGCGATCGCAACCACTTGGATAAATCAACAGCTTAAAGCATTAAATATAGAAATAGAGATGTTGAAATAAGAGATGAAAGAAATTCGCTTTAGCGATCATGCTCAATTAAAAATGGAGGTTTTAGCGAGTCATGAAATAAGCATAGATCGGAACTTTGTAATAGAGACAGTGCGATCGCCAGACTTGCTGGAAACTGGTGAAGTGGATAAACTAATTGCACAAAAACGTTTAAACGAAAATTTAGTGCTTCGAGTCGTTTACCGAGAATTCAATGCTTTCATTTTGATCGTCACCCTTTATCCTGGCAGGAGGTCTAGATATGAAAAAGATTAGCTATAGCAAAGATGTTGACGTTCTATTAATTGAACTTTCCAATGAGCCAATTGCCTATGCTGAAGACGAAGGACAAGTGATTTTGCATTATTCTGAAGATGCCAAGCTAGTTCTAGTTGAAATACTAGACTTTCGACGCTTTATGTCAAATGAAACTGTGACTGCATTGTTAGCCTCCTGAGAAAATTCCAAAAACAGGAGTACAACAGGCGATCAAGACTAAGGTAGACGCAATTCACATTGCCGCCGCAACCGTCCACGGCATGGATTATCTGTTAACGTGGAATTGTAAACATATTGCTAATGCTTAAATCCAGGGTAAGTTAGCCGAGATTAGCCTTGATGTCACCTATGTATTGCCTATCCTTTGCACACCCAACGAACTAATGGGATATTAGGTCATGTGGACAGATGAGATTGTTGAAGAGATCCACCAAATCCGTGAAGAGTATGCGAAGTCTTTCAACCCACATTCCGCACTTCATCGTGTAATACACGAAGATTTCCAATGTCTGGCT